>JAZNIV010000029.1:0-2187 GCA_045577675.1 Clostridia bacterium | reverse complement strand
TCTTCTTCCCTTGCGACAAAAGTTTACAACCCGAAGGCCTTCTTCCTTCACGCGGCGTTGCTGCGTCAGGGTTTCCCCCATTGCGCAATATCCCCCACTGCTGCCTCCCGTAGGAGTCTGGGCCGTGTCTCAGTCCCAATGTGGCCGATCAACCTCTCAGTTCGGCTACTGATCGTCGCCTTGGTAGGCCGTTACCCTACCAACTAGCTAATCAGACGCGAGTCCATCTGTAAGCGATAAATCTTTCAAGTATCAACCATGCGATTAATACTCAATATGCGGTATTAGCACAGATTTCTCTGTGTTATCCCCCTCTTACAGGCAGGTTACTCACGCGTTACTCACCCGTCCGCCGCTAAGCTTCCTCAAACGCTCCCCGAAGGAATTGTTCGATTGGCTCCGCTCGACTTGCATGTGTTAGGCACGCCGCCAGCGTTCGTCCTGAGCCAGGATCAAACTCTCGATAAAATTGTTATATTAAGCTTTCGCTTTATATACTATTATCAGAACTTGTTAGCTCTTAAACTTGTACTTTTATAGTACCACTGACTTAAAATTTCGTTTCCGAATTTCTGTCATAAAAAACTCATAGTTTTCTTGTAGAATCATGTTCTACTGACAAGAACTCTGCACTGTTTATTTTTCAATGTACAATCCGCTGCTCGCTGAACAGCTTATTTAGTATATCACATTCTTTTCGGTTTGTCAATACCTTTTTTTAATTTTTTTTAAATTATTTTTTTTGGTATCTTTACTGCCTCCAAAAAGCGACAACCTCTGTATGATAACACAATCAAAGCATTTTGTCAATGCTTTTTTCTTTATTTTTTTCGTTTTGTTAAAGTTTAATGCTGCTTTTTATCTCTTTTTGAATTTGATTGTTTAATTTGCACACAAAGCTTTTGCATAATTCATCAAATTACCGATTTTTCATTTATAGTTATTTTGATTTAATATAAAACTCCTGCAAATAATAATTGATATTCGCAGGAGTTTCTACTATGTTATATACAATATTATAAGTCAATTTTGGGAAGCTTATCAAGTGTTGCCTTAATTTCCTCATCAGTAGGACAGGAATCATTCATCTTCCCGTCATGAAACTTTTCATATGCCATCATATCAAAATATCCTGTTCCGGTAAGACCAAATACTATTGTTCTTTCTTCACCTGTCTCCTTGCACTTCATAGCCTCATCAATTGCAACTTTAATAGCATGACTGCTCTCAGGAGCAGGCAATATTCCCTCAACCCTTGCAAATTCCTCTGCTGCTTTAAATACTTCTGTCTGCTTAACGGTTGTTGCTTCCATCAATCCGTCATCATAAAGCTGTGACAGCGTTGAACTCATTCCATGGTATCTTAAGCCTCCCGAATGAGTTGCCGCCGGCATAAATCCGCTTCCAAGCGTATACATCTTTGACAAAGGACAAACCATTCCTGTGTCACAATAGTCATATGCATATTTTCCTCTTGTTAAACTCGGACATGATTCAGGTTCAACAGCAATAATTCTATAATCAGCTTCACCTCTGATTTTTTCGCCCATAAACGGTGATATAAGACCGCCGAGATTTGAGCCCCCACCTGCACAGCCTATAACTATATCAGGTTTTATGCCATATTTATCAAGTGCCGTTTTTGTTTCAAGTCCTATTACAGTCTGATGTAAAAGTACCTGATTCAACACACTTCCCAACACATAACGGTATCCGTCCAGCTTTGTTGCAGCTTCAACAGCCTCTGAAATAGCACAGCCCAAACTGCCGCCGGTTCCCGGATGTTCTGCAAGAATTTTTCTTCCCACTTCCGTTTCCATAGACGGCGACGGAGTAACCGATGCACCGTATGTTCTCATAACCTCACGTCTGAAAGGCTTCTGTTCATATGAAACCTTAACCATATAAACCTTACAGTCAAGACCAAAATACGAGCAAGCCATAGATAACGCTGTCCCCCACTGACCAGCTCCTGTTTCTGTTGTAACACCTTTCAGACCCTGCTTCTTTGCATAATAAGCCTGCGCAATTGCCGAATTAAGCTTGTGACTTCCGCTTGTATTATTACCCTCAAATTTATAATAAATTTTTGCAGGGGTCTGAAGCTTTTCTTCAAGACAGTACGCCCTTACCAAAGGCGACGGTCTGAACATTTTATAAAAATCTCTTATTTCCTCAGGAATTTCA
>JAZNIV010000028.1:0-4757 GCA_045577675.1 Clostridia bacterium | reverse complement strand
CCGAACAAATGCGCAAGCGTCCCATGGCACCTTTGCTGGCTTCTTTAAAAGAATTAGGTTGCGAAATTACCTTTGAAGAAAAGGAAGGCTACTTCCCCTTTACTTTAAAAAGTCATGGTTTCGGCAAGGACACCATTTCCGTGGATATTGAACATAGCAGCCAGTTTTTAAGTGCCCTATTAATCGCCTCCTGCCTTTCTGCTAAGGATATGCATATTCAGGTGGAAGGCAGTCACGGCATGGCATATATTGAGATTACTCGCAAAATGATGGAACAGTTCGGCGTAAAGGTGGATGTTTCCGAAGATGGACGCACCTACACCATTCCAGCCGGTCAGAAGTATCAGGCTCTGGACTACCAAATCGAACCCGACGCCTCCGGCGCCGCCTATTTTTACGCCTTGGCTATGGTGCTGGGTGTACCGGTACAGGTAAAACACGTTACCTTCGATTCCATGCAGGGGGATGTACAGTTCCTTAAAATTTTGGAACAAATGGGCGCCCGCTTGGAAGAGAATGCAGACGGCATCATCCTTTATCCACCTGCTGATGGTATTTATCATGGCGTAGATGTGGATATGTCTACCTGCTCCGACCAAGCCATCACTTTGGCCGCTATTGCACCTTTTGCAGATGCTCCTACTACCATTCGCGGTATCGGACATATACGTTTCCAGGAATGCAACCGTATGAACGCCATCGTCACAGAACTTGGCAAAATGGGCATCTCCTGCGAAGAAACTGACACAAGTATCACAATTTATCCAGGCACTCCGAAGCCCAGTTTGGTAGACACCTACGAGGATCACCGCATGGCCATGGGTTTTGCTCTTACAGGCCTTCGCGCAGAAGGTATTGTAATTGACAATCCGGGATGCTGCAAAAAAACCTTTGAGAATTATTTTGAAGTGTTGGAAGAATGTATTAGAAAGATAAGTGAATAGTGCCTATAATTTAAGCCGCCCTTTGATGGGCGGCTCGTTTTGTGAGAAGAATTATTTACTTTTTATGAGCCGGTCTGCCATGACGCATGATAGTCTGCCCATAAGATACATGAACAGGTACAAACTGAAATTTTACGGTCTATTTCTTATAGGTGATTATCATTGTTTTAGACAACTTTTTCCCGACCAAGTAAATCACCCACCCTAGAAATCTCTTTAAAGGTGTCATAGGTATGCCTGGTGCATATCTCATACCTTTATACTTAGGCCAAAAATTATTATCTTCCGTTGGATACTCTTTCTCTCCTTTGTTACCAACATACATAGCCTGAAATAGATTAAACGGAATCAGCACTCCAATACCTGGAACATGCATTTTTCCGGATTTTACATCTAGATAAAACTTCTTTGTGAGATTAGTTGTCTTTTCCAAATCTTTTTCTGTAGGTTTATAATCATTCCAACTAAGCGCTGTTATAGGTAATTGATAGCATTTGTTAAATCCCCACCCTGGCAGTGTTGCTGCTAAAGCTTTTGTTGTACTATCAGCTGATACTCCACCGGTTGTACTAATGATAAGCGCTTTCTTTGTAAAATATCTTGGTCGATGCAACATAAATGCCATATGGTCGGTAAAATTTTTCAATATTCCCGGCAAATGCCCCTGAAAGCACGGAACCGAAAAGATAACTGCATCGCTTTCTTCTATCATATCCATGATCGGCTGCATTTTTTTATTATGCGGACAGACTACATGTCCTTTACGAAAGCAATTACTACATCCCGTACAAAACGGAAGGTCAATATCTGATAAATGTATTTCATCGAACATAATAGTCTTATCAAAATTGTATAAAATCTCTCTTACTATCTCCGTCAATCGCCACGTATTTCCCTTGTGTGGACCACCATTTATAATTAGTATTCTCATATCTTTCTCCTATCATTTGCAAAGACAAATTCAAATTTTCTTTTGTTATTCAGTAGCAAATTCTCCTGTAATCTCACTCTTTTGCAAAATATGTCCTTCAGCTTTTTTCAAGAAAGTCCTTTTGAATATATTTGCAGACAAATCCATTTCACAATCTAATGCATACAGTGTAAACCTATATAAATGTTTCTTACCTTTAGGCGGCTTAGGTCCTGCATATCGATGCCAACCATAAGCAAGTCCCTGCTTTGCATTTTTATATGCTTCTATATTTTTTCCTGATGGAATTTCTTCCCTTATGCTATTTGTTGCCGGAATATTCCAAACAATCCAATGTGTAAAATCTTTAATTGGATGGCTCAAATCTTCCAAAGTAATTGCTATGGTTTTTGCACTTGGCGAAAGATTTTCAACAACAAACTCCGGCGATATATCCAGACCATATCCTGTATGTTCAATAAGAAATTGTCCTTGTGCATCTATTCCGTTGCACTTAAATTTCAGCATATCGTTTCCCAAATTAAAATCCTCCTCGTCAGTTAAACATCACGCTGTTAAATTCAAATCTTCAGTTGCTTTCAATATTGGAATTTATCAAACTGAATTTGTAAACTTAATATTTTTGATTGTTCTTACAAGTTCATATTGATATGTCTTAAAATATTTATTCCAGAATCCTCGTGCATTCGGATTAGCCGTTCCGTGTCCAACCCATAGATATCTGGCATCCTTTTGTTTTTCATGTTCAATGACAAATTGAAGCAAATCTTTAGAAAGAGAACTTCCTCTATATTTCGGCATCACATATATTTCCCCTACATTTACCGATTTGGTGCTATGAAAAGCAAACACATCTGATTCACTATTACTTTCTATCATTCCAATTATTTCATCATCCTTTGAAAGAGCAATATGAAGATTCGTCTCTGAATCCATAAAAAATTCTTTGTATACCTGCTCTGTAAATTCATGACCTGGATAAAAAACAGGTGCCTGTTTTAAATGTTTTATTATTGCATCTGTCAGTGTCCATATTTCATCCCAGCGTTTTTCAATTTCATCTTTCTCCAAAGTCTTAATT
Source organism: Clostridia bacterium (assembly GCA_045577675.1). Taxonomy (GTDB): domain Bacteria; phylum Bacillota; class Clostridia; order UBA1381; family UBA1381; genus UBA1738. The sequence goes on along the minus strand of JAZNIV010000028.1, from coordinate 1,801 downwards.
GTATATGTATCGTTAAATTGGTAAGGATAATCTGTAATTTCAAGTCTGCCTTGTTCGTAAATATAGCCAAATTGCATCATTGAAAACAATGCTAATGCTTCATAATCATGAGCATACAGATTTATTTGAAATTTTGTATCACCATTACTTATTACTGTGTCTGATAGTTTACAGAATAATTTTGACAGGGTCTTTTCTGATGAAGCATAATACCCATACACGGGCACATTGCAAGTTTGAATTCCATCATTACTCCATAAAGAATAGTATAGAACACCTTGTTCATCAACTCCATTATCAATAGCAATGCTGTTCATATCAGATAATTTATCACATATCTTTTCTTTAAATAATTCAAATGCTACAGCTTCTAGTATTGAGTTGTTTGAACATTCTATCAGATATTTTTCATACAATTTTTCAATCATGACGATTTTTTACCCCATTCATCAATCAACAATATAGTTTTAAATTCTTTCGTCAAATTCAAATTCTTGCATGCTTTCAACTCTTCACTAAGCTGCAATTTTTGATTATTTAACCTTTTGTATATATCTGTCCTCTATACCCACCAAGACCTCCTACTCGAGGCCTAAAATGCTCGCATACTTCCGTTTCATAACACTGTCTTCCACCGGCAGCAAATGCATCCCATATAGTACATTGACCTTCTTCCAAATATTGAGAATACTTTCCATTAACCCTAAGGTAAATCTCCGCAACATCTACAAAGCAGACTATTCCACCAATGCTACCGTTTCCGTAGGGACTATAATCCGAGTACATACATCCATAGCAATTACACAAATAATACTTACCGCTTAACTGTTTGCATATTGATTCTAAATCAATTTCGAATTCTGCACAAAATATCTCGGGCCTATAACTTTCATCTCCTATATCCAGAGCAAAATATTCACATTTTACCGCATTTTCCATTGCCTCATAATCTGACATATCGGATCCGCAAAGTACATTTTCATCCAATTCAAAGTCAAATACTATATGAATCTCTGCGTCTTTTTTACATTGCATATTTATATCCCATACAATTGTTGGTATTGTAACAGAACGTTTTTCAAATCTTTCATTCATTTCATTTATTCACCACCAAATTCAAATCTTCTGTTGCTTTCAATCTCTCTACAAGACTGAAATTCTTCTCTGTGTTGTTATATCTCTGCACTATATTCGTTTTGCAAACGATACATGCTCCTTCAATTCGCAAAAACCATTTTTTTGATAAAATTCATAAGCAGGCACAGTACTTTCTGTTTGCAAAAAGATTTGCACCAAACCAAGTTCTTTTATTGCTTTTTCGATTTCTTTTAGAAAATATGTTCCTATACCATTGCCTTGTTTATTTGTTTGGATGCATAATTCTTCAATATAGTATTCTGTACCAGAATACCAATGTTTGATGTGTCCCATAGATACACCAATTAACTTCCCGTTCTCAAACAATCCATAGGTCAACGAGTTGCTTTGACCTATCAAATCCAACAAATAAAGATTAAGTTGTTCTTGATTTGACCAGTCATCATTCCACGGTTCAATCGTAAATACACCTGCAAACAATTCTTTTATTATTTCTGTTTCATTTATTCCGATTTTTTTGAAATCGTACGTTTTCTTTTCCATAAGTAATCTCTCCGTCAAATTCAAGTTTGTAGTTATAAATTAACTTTCCCCTTTCTATATCTTCCAAAAAACACTCCATCATCTACATACTTTTCCGCTTCAGATACCCACATCGGAAATTGCCCTGTCGATAATGCCGTTTGACCATTTAACATCCCTG
>JAZNIV010000027.1:0-3658 GCA_045577675.1 Clostridia bacterium | reverse complement strand
GGATCAACAGCTTCAATGAAGGTGGTCTCCCACCTGTGGCATTAAGAAATTTAAAGCAACTCTCTCATCACGTTGCCTGATACATGCCTATCTTAGATTTTGGGTATTTTCTGACTGCACATTTCTTGACAATTCCATTTTTGTCAAATCAAGCATCAGCTCCGTGAAAGATTATAATATTTCATGGAGTTGATGTTTAGCATTATAAAAAACATATAGTTGCATAGTATTCAATAGTATTTTACATTAATAATTATGCACATTAAAAATGTATATTCACAATTTCAACAGACATTATCTGACAAGTAAAACTGAAAGGACGTAATTTATGAAAATCAAAAGACATATTTCTTTGTCATTAGCAATTTTAATGCTTTCTTCCTTGGCATCGTGCAGCGATACAGTAAAGAAAGCAGAGATTTCAACCGATGGTTCCTCTGTAAATTCATCAAATAACTCGCAGGGTGAAAGCACACAGGAGAAAAAAGAAGATATTACTCTGACATTTGCAATGTCGGGTAACACAAGTGGTATTGATAAAGCAATCAAAGAATTCAATGAGGCTGACAACGGTTATCAGATACAGATAAAACGCTATTTTGACCAGTTCAACGAAGACGGTTCTTCAAACGTTCTTTCAGAGGAAGAGTATCAATATAAGGACCTTGAAGTGTTGCAGGATATTATGAATACCACAAATATAGATATAGTATGCAATGCAAGTTTTATTGAAGGCGGTTATTTTGATATACTTCAAAATAAAGGTGCATTTGTAGATTTATATACTTTTATGGAAAATGATTCAGAGGTTAATTCCGATTCTCTTGATATGCATGTTTTAAGCTTGAACGAAATTCATGGCAAACTTTATTCAATGCCAACTTTTTATACAATTAATGGTCTTTACGGTGAATCAAAATATGTCGGTACTAAGGAAAACTGGACATTTGATGAATTTGTTGAGCATTGGAACGCTATGCCAGTGGGAGCGACATTGATGGGTTCAACTGATAAGATGGCTTTTTTTGATGTTGTTCTCAGAAATAATCTTAACAGTTTTGTTGATTACAAAAACGCTCAAGTTCATTTTGATTCTCCTGAATTCAAAAAAATGTTAGAATTCTGTAATCAATTTGAACAAAGAAACACCGAAAAACCAATATATGACTATGATGCACCAAGTATGCTTTCATTATTTATAGCACGGGGCATAATGAATGCACATTTGTTTGATAAAGATAATGGAATAACATGGGTTGGTTTTCCATCAAATGACAAAAACGGTGCTTACCTGACAAATGCTAATTTATGCTATTCTATCTGTGCAAGTTCATCACCGGAAAAACAAAAAGGTGCATGGGAGTTTATACGCACATTTGTAACAAAAGAGTGGCAGATTGAAAATGCTATACCTCTTTTATCAGCAGGCGGAATTGATAAGGATTATTACTCCGAAGAAATAGGCTTTTGTATCAACAAAAACGCTTTTGACGAAATAGGTAAAAGACTTATAAATAAGGAATATTATCCTGAAACATTTTCTGATGGAAATGATGAATACAATACAAGGTTCCCAACAGAAAAAGAAGTCAAGGAATTACGCAGATATATAGATTCTATTGACCGTTGGGGTACGCTGGTTAGCGGTTCAATTTCTGAAATAGTTTATGATGAAGTTACTCCATATTTTGCAGGCGGACAAACAATAGATGAAACTATTGAGCATATTCAGAACAGAGCCTCACTCTGGATAAGCGAACAATCATAAAAATGCTGGAATGATTGATTATTGCAGAACTATATTTAATGCCATTTCTATTCATATAAAAAATGTAAGTATGTCATACGGTGCATATGTTGATGTTCATGGAAAATCATACCAATATGGAGAATACATTCAAATGATAAAACAATAAACATAATTGCGAAAAATATCCTTTTCTTAATGATGACGACAACGAGAGGTTATATGTTATGAGCAAAAACAAGTACAAATCAAAAATTACATATAATATTAGAAGTTACACTGTTATGCGTTCGAAGTATGAATTTACAGAAAGGAATTCACATGAAATTTGAAATAAAAAAAGCAATCACAAACAAAGTTTTTATTACTATATGTGTGTTGGGTTTGCTTATTTCCGTTCTTCATTGTTTTCAAGTATTAATTCCATATAATAATTTTTTTATGGAAAGAGAAAAAATAATCAATGCATCTGAAATACAATATAATCCTCTTGCTGAAACCACAAGTGCATTCACTATGTGGATTGGCTTTGATAGAACAAATTTGATTGCAAAAATCTTTTTTGTCTTATTACCGATATTATCAATTTCATCATATTGCTGGTCACATTGTAGTGATATTAAAAATGGATGTGCTGAAAAAACTATCAGCCAAATCGGAACATACAAATACAATTTGAACAAATATATATCAATTTTTGTATCTTCTGGATTGTCCATTGCAATTCCACTAATTATAAACTTTATGATAATAATTCTTTTTGTTCCCGCAATTAAACCTGATTCTGTATACGACATTTATTATGGAATATTTTCTAATAATTTTATGGCTGATACATTCTATAATTTTCCTGTAGTTTATGTTCTATCATTTGTATTAGTAAACTTCGCTTTTTGTGGTTTGTTTGGATGTGTTGCCTATACATTTTCAGTTTTATTAAAGAATAGAATCATTTCCATTTCTACACCAATAGTAATATTATTAATTGTTGAAGTTATAAATAGGCAGATAATCAGAAATAATCCAACATTTAAAATCATATTTTCCCCACTATCTTTTTTGTGTCCATTTAAATCTTTTGAAACAAATTGGATAGTGATTAGCTCTGAATTATTATTAATATTTATGATAACATTTTATATTTCAGTATTCAGATTCAAAACATATGATTTCAAGCATATTAAGAGGAATAATTATGAAAACTAAAAGTAAAGTAATTCTATTTACAATTCTTATTATAAGTATGTCAGCATATATAGTAAGGGTTGCATTTGTTAATATTAATTTTAACACTTTATCATCAGAAGAAATTACATACAAATTAGATGATGAAGTTCCGATAGAAAACAATTATTTTAATAGTTCTGTAGAAAATGCTGATGGATATACAATTAAAGTTTTAAGTACTGAATTTGTGTCTATGGACGAATTTCAAGCAGAACATAAAGATTTTGTAAGTGATTTATTTGCTGAAAATGTACTTCTTGTAAAGGTTTTGGTGAGAAATGTAGACAATACAAATGGCGGCATAAATTTTGGCTATTATTTGATTCAAGAAGGTTCATATATCAGCTTTCTTAATAGAGATGCCTATCCTTTTGTCAACAAACATGATACCTTAATGTTTTCGATAAAACCCAATACTGAAATGGAATTTGTTCTGCCATTTAATATTGACTCTAATTACATTGATATCGAAAAACTAAAATCCGGAACACCAACACTTGTTGTTTCGCTTTACCCACACAAAAAAGTTATTGAACTCAAATAAACGTAAGCGTAAAATAATCCCCCGTCTATGAAAAACACTAACATCCGTGTATAATAAAAGTAAGCAGCTCTATGGACTGAATTTGAATATTAAAAACATTCTATAGAGTAAGCTGGAGTAAATCAGACACGGAGGAAAAG
>JAZNIV010000026.1:0-5061 GCA_045577675.1 Clostridia bacterium | reverse complement strand
ATGGATTTTACACTTCCTCTTGACGTGCCTAAAATTTCGTGGTATACATAAATATAGTCGATAGATTATTTTGCGGCTTAATTAATCAAGTAATTATCATAGAAGATCTGTATTTACAGACTTTATTTCATACTCTCTTTAAAAAGTTCGAACTTTTTAAACATCCCCTTTTTCTGATTCATAAAATCGCAATTTCCGTTTATATTCATAGATATATTTTCATATATTTTTTTCTGCGTAACGGCTCATAGCATATACAAGGTCGGACGCTCTGTTTAAATAAACAAAAGTAATTCCTCTCATTCTGCCTTGCTTTAAAACCTTTGCGGCAAGCCTTTCAGCACGCCTTACAATACATCTTGCAAGATCCAAAAATGCAGCTGCACAGTTTTTCCCGGGAATAGAAAACCCTTCAAAGGCTCCGCCATAAGAATCGGTCATTTTCTCCACCGTTTTGATACACTCATCTGTAACACTTATCCCTCCGCCTGCAAGCTCACCCATTATTGAAATCAGCTTTTTCTGCAGAAGCTCAATGTCATCTATAAGTTTTTTATCCGCCGTATGCACCTTGGCAACACCAAGACAGGATGAAAACTCGTCAAGCGTTCCTATCAGGTCAATAAGCACATCGCTTTTTGAAATATGCCTGTTTTGAAGCGTTTGAGTATATCCGTTATCACCATTTCCTGTATACAGTTTATCCATTATTTTCAAATGCCCTCCCTGCAGCCTCAATAGCAATAGCCTCTATATCGGCTTCGTTCGCCTTATCGGCGCACTCTACGTGTTCCCTATAGCACTTAACCTGTGAAAACAGGATTTATGTAAAAGTTTTCACAGATTTTTCGATTTTAACCAAAAAATTTTCTGTCAAGATTACGATACTGAATTGCCTCTGCAATATGTGCAGAAGTAATGTCACGCATACCCTCAAGGTCTGCAATTGTGCGAGCAACCTTCAAAATTCTTGAATGTGCTCTCGCAGAAAGCCCCAGACGGTCAAATGCCATTTTTAATATGTTATTTTCGGCATCGCCAAGCCGGCAGAATTCTCTGAGCATCCCTGCTGTAAGCTGTGCGTTTGCATAGATACCAAACTTCTTATATCTTTCTCTTTGGACTTGTCTTGCTTCATTTACTCTTTTTTTAATTTCCGCTGAGGTTTCTCCCTTTTCCATACTGCTGAGGTCCTTATAATCAACATTTGCCACCTCAACCTGAATATCAATTCTGTCAAGAAGCGGCCCCGAAATCCTCGACCGATACTGATTTATCTGAGCAGGAGTACAGGTACACTGCCTTCTTTCATCACCTAAAAAACCGCACTTGCAAGGATTCATACTTGCTATCAGCATCATACTGCATGGATAAGTAAGGGTTGCATTTACTCTGGAGATCGTAACCTTGCCGTCCTCCAAAGGCTGACGCATCACTTCAAGCACTTCCCTTTTAAATTCCGGCAGCTCGTCAAGGAAAAGAACTCCGTTATGAGCAAGCGAAAGTTCTCCCGGCTTTGGCACAGTTCCGCCGCCTGATAAGCCGGCTGTAGAAATTGTATGATGAGGATTTCTGAAAGGTCTTTCGGTTATAAGCGGGACTTCTGCCGACAAGGTTCCTGCAATCGAGTGAATTTTTGAAACCTCCAAAGCCTCCTCAAAGGATAAATCCGGAAGTATTGACGGCATCCGCTGTGCAAGCATTGTTTTACCCGTTCCGGGAGAGCCGATTAAAAGCACATTATGATTTCCTGCTGCAGCAATTTCGAGTGCCCTTTTTGCACTTTCCTGTCCCTTCACATCACAAAAATCCAGAAAGCTCTCACCGCTACCTCCCAAAAAATCATTTTCCTCCCGTTTATACACCTGTAGCTGCTCCTCACCCTTTAGGTGACGGCAAACATCGCCGAGAGACGTGACAGGGTAAACATTCACGTTATCAATAACCGCTGCCTCTTTTGCATTTGCCGCCGGCACAAAAAAATTCTTAAACCCCTTTTTGTATGCCGAAATCACCATTGGCAAAACACCGTTAACGTGGTTTACGCTACCATCTAAGGACAGCTCGCCGATGAAAATTGTATCATCCCCTACTGCCGGAAGCTGCTCGGTTGCCGCAAGCACTGCAACAGCCATGGGAAGGTCATACCCCGGTCCTTCCTTCCTTAAATTCGCCGGAGCTAAATTTATTATCAGTTTTTTTGACGGAAACACATAACCCGAATTTTTTATTCCCGAACGGATTCGTTCCTTTGACTCCTTAACCGCCGCATCGGGAAGTCCGACAATATCAAAGGCGGGGAGTCCGCCTGTTATATCAACCTCAACGGTTACCGTAAACCCGTCGATGCCCAAAAGCCCAATGGAATATGATTTTGAAAGCAATGTTACACCCTCTTTATTCGCTTTGTAATTTTTCTTTTCGTGCAATACCCTGACGCTTCCAGCCGTCTATACCACCGGTCTGAATCGCTGTGAAAAGCCGCTTTTTCAGCCCTGCATTAACGGATTTATCAAGATTTTGCAGTATATTTTTAATTTCCTCACGTTTTGTATTTCCGTCAACCGGACAGGAGCTTTTTATAACCGGAATATCAAGCCGCTTTACTACGCCCTTTATATCCGCCTCACGAACATAAATCATAGGCCGGATTGAATACAGGTCAGTCCGGTCAAGGTAGGTTACAGGCGAAAAGCAGTTTATTCTGCCCTCATACAAAAGGCTTAACAGGAATGTTTCCAAAACGTCGTCATTGTGATGCCCGAGTGCCACCCTTTTACAGCCCTGTTCAATAGCCAAATCATTAAGTGCTCCACGCCGCATTTTTGCACAAAGCGAGCATGGATTTTCTTCCTTTCTCCAGTCGAAAATCACCTCGGCAATATTGGTCGGCTTAACTATGTATTCAACACCAAGCTCATCACAGTATTTTTGTATGCCGGAATAGTCCGGCTTATAGCCCATATCAAGAGTAAGACCGACAACTGTAAACTTTTTCGGGTAATATCTGGATAGACTTGCAAGGGCACCCAAAAGCACAAGGCTGTCCTTTCCACCTGAAACACCCACACCAATGCGGTCGCCTTCCTGAATCATATCGTAATCCTCAACGGCCTTACGAACTCTGCTGACAATTCTCTTCATTATTTTGCTTCCTTGATTACATCTATATTTTTAATAACGTAGTCTGCACCCGAAATAACAGTTACAACGGCAGACAGCCACACAAGTATATTTGTAATTAAAATTGCTGTCGGCTCGGGGCAAATCGGGAACATCAGTATAATTGCCGCAATTATTGCCACCATCTGAAAAACTGTTTTCATTTTTCCCCAGATAGAAGCTGCAATAACATTTCCTTTTCCTGCTGCAACAAGACGGATTCCCGATACAATAAATTCTCTTGCTAAAATCAGCATAACTGCAACGGCAGAAGCTCTGCCGTGGTGCATCAGGCATAAAAATGCAGCTGTTGTAAGCATCTTGTCCGCAAGAGGGTCCATAAACTTACCAAAGTCGGTAATCATATTATAATGACGTGCTATATATCCGTCTAAGGTGTCGGTTAGCGACGCTGCAACAAACAGCACAAGGCTGATACCTACAAACACCGGATTTGCCGCATCAAGCATTAAAAATGCCATAAAAACCGGCACCATAATTATTCTTAAAATTGTAAGCTTATTTGCAATGTTCATATTATTTCTCCCTTTCTTTTCCCGTCAAATCATATTCATCTGCATCAAGTATTTCCACCTGCACAAAGCTGCCGATTTCCACCTCGTCCTCGGCGGCAAAGTACACCGTTCCGTCAACATCTATACTGTCGGCATAGCTTCTGCCAAAGTACATAAAGTTTTCCTCGTCATAGCCTTCACAAAGCACCTCTAAGCTTTCGCCGATTTTCGCCTTATTCTTTTCAAGCGAGATCCCCTGCTGTAGCTCCATAAGCCTGTCACGCCGCTCCTGTTTGACGCTTTCTTCTATCTGCCCGTCAAACTTAGCAGCCGGTGTGTCCTCCTCCTTGGAATATGCAAAAACGCCCATTCTGTCAAACCTGATTTCCTTAACGAACTCATAAAGCTCGTAAAACTGTTCCTCAGTTTCGCCCGGAAAGCCGGTTATAATTGAGGTTCTGATTGATGCCTCCGGCATCTTTTCTCTTATTTTTTTAATCTTTTCTATAATCTCTTCACGGTTGGTTCTGCGTGCCATTCTTCTTAAAATATCGTTATTGATGTGCTGAATCGGCATATCTATATATGAGCATATCTTCTCATTTTTTGCCATAACATCAATAAGCCTGTCGGTAATTGCCTCGGTGTAGAAATAATGCACCCTTATCCAATGCACACCCTCAATTTTGCATAACCCCTCGAGCAATTTATCAAGGGACGGCTCGCCATATAAATCAAGACCGTAACGCGTAGTGTCCTGAGCAATTACGATAAGCTCTCTTACTCCGCTTTTTGAAAGCTCCTCCGCCTCTAAAAGTATATCCTCCATTTTTCTGCTGCGGAAATGCCCTCTTATCATAGGTATCGCACAATAGGTACAGTTATTATCACAGCCGTCGGCAATTTTTAAATATGCCGTATAGGAAGGAGTTGTTAAAATTCTCGGCAGATTTTCTGCAATTTCACAATTCTGATGTCCCCAAAGACTAACTTTTTCGCCCATTTTGGCTTTTTCCAGAACATCACAGATTTTATCATAATCACCTGCACCGACAATAGCATCAACCTCCGGCAGTTCTCTCGGAATATCCTCGTGATAGCGCTCCGCCAAACAGCCCGACGCAATCAGCACCTTGCATTTCCCCGTTTTTTTATACTCTGCCATTTCTAAAATAGCATCAATCGACTCTTGCTTTGCAGGGTCAATAAAGCCACAGGTGTTTACAATAATCGCTTCTGCCTCTGCCGGGTCCGAAACCGGCTTATGTCCTTTTTCTGCAAGTATCCCCAGCATTATCTCCGCATCGGTCTGATTTTTAGGACAGCCCAGCGAAACCATTCCAATTTTCATTGTGTAATTTCCTTTCAGTCATCAAAGTAATCG
>JAZNIV010000025.1:0-2432 GCA_045577675.1 Clostridia bacterium | reverse complement strand
TATTTCTCCATTCCGCAGTCATATGCATTTTTTGATACAACCTCATCATAGTACATCGTGCCATAAAGTCTGTATCCGCCTGCAAAATTGTAGGCATCAAAACCGTTTTGCATAAGTATTCTTGTCGCAAGATAGCTCCGAAGACCGCTCTGGCACATCACATATACAGGTTTTGATTTATCGAGTTCTGTAAGTCTTTCACGCAGTTCATCAACAGGGATATTGATAAAGCCCTCTGCATGACCGCGCATATATTCGTAGACGGTTCTTGTATCGAGTAGCGTGATATCATCTCTTTTTTGAAGAAGAGGAATATCCTCATAATAGAACTGCCCTACAATACCATTTTTCATATTTTCAATGATAAAACCTGCCATATTCACAGGGTCTTTTGTCGAAGAATATGGCGGTGCATAGGAAAGCTCAAGGTCTTTTAGCTTGTCCGCTGTAAGCCCTGCAAAAATTGCCGTAGCAATCACATCAATTCTTTTTTCAACACCCTCATAACCTACCGCTTGTGCGCCAAGGATTTTATAGGTTTCCTTTTCAAATATAACCTTTAATGTCATAACTGTAGCACCAGGATAATATCCTGCGTGAGAAAGGGGCGAAAGAATAACTTTTTCGTAAGCGATATTGCTTAATTTAAGCTGAGTTTCAGTCATTCCTGTTGATGCAACTGTCATATCAAATAGTTTAATAACCGAAGCACCTTGCGTGCCTTTATAAGTGCTGTTAATCCCGCAAATATTGTCTGCCGCAATTCGCCCTTGCTTATTGGCAGGTCCTGCTAATGTTATAACTGCCTTATTTTTCAAAATAAAGTTTTCCACCTCTACCGCATCACCGACTGCATAAATGTCCTTGTCCGAGGTTTGCATATTGTCAGAAACTGCAATTGCTCCTTTTACACCCAAGGCAAGCCCTGCATCCTTTGCAAGGTTATTTTCAGGCGAAACACCAACAGATACAATGACCATATCGGCAGGTATTTCCTGACAATCGGTAACAACCATATTATTCTCAACGCTTTTTACATTGGCATTTAAAAGAATATTGATGCCCTGTGACCTTAAGTTTGTGTGAATAAATGATGCAATGTCACTATCTACTGTGTTTAAAAGGTGGTCGCCTTTTTGGATGACAGTAATATCTATACTGCGGTTTTTAAGATTTTCCGCCATCTCAAGTCCTATAAAGCCACCGCCAATGATAACTGCCGTCTTAATCGGATTGTTGTCTGTAAACTCACGAATTTTAAGCGTATCTTCCACTGTGCGAAGTGTGAAAATGTTACTGCAATCACCAATGCAAAAATCAGGCATAACAGGCTTTGCACCGGGAGATAAAATGAGTTTGTCGTAGCTTTCTTCAAACACTTTTTCGCTCATTTTATCCAATACTGTAACAGTTTTTCTATCACGGTTTATTTTAGTTACCTCATGAAGAGTTCTTACATCAATCTTAAATCTCGACCAAAATCCTTCGGGAGTCTGCAAAAACAAGTCCTCTTTGTCAGCGATTTCTCCGCCGATATAGTAAGGGAGTCCGCAATTTGCATAAGAAACATATCCGCTTCGTTCAAAAATGATTATCTCCGCATTTTCATCAAGTCTTCTGATTCTTGCCGCAGCCGTAGCACCGCCTGCAACTCCTCCAACAATAACAATCTTCATTTTTACACCTCCGTTATTTCTTTTAATGCCTTCTTAAACTGGAATGTAAACAGTATTGCCGTAAATGTAACCGCAATAATATCTGCAACAGGTTCTGCCATATAGACCGCCTGTGTCTTGTCTGCCAAAAGGCTTGGCATAATATAAATAAGCGGAAGGAGCAATACGAATTTGCGCACAACTGCGTGCCATCTCTTCGGATATGTTTATCAGTATATCCGCCGGCAATGAGGTGACTGCCGCAGTGTCCGCAATATATGTTTCCAGAAAGCAAAGTCTGTCCCTTGGTGGTTTTTGCGATGTTTTGCTTTTCATCATTCTTATTTGCGCGCTGTTTCAATATAGTTTGAGCAAGCTCAAAAATATTCTCGTCAATAATGGTCAGCTTGGTTTGTTTTGGTGACATTGTATCCTTGGAAACAAAATACCCACAGTACAATTTATTTTTCAAAATCCTATTTACTGTACTGCTTCGGAAATCACTTCCGTTATGTGTTTTAATCCCAAGTTGGTTGAGATACTCTGCCATTCTATATGAACCATAGCCTTCATTAACAGTCTTATCAAATATCATCTTGACATATATGCTTTCTTTCGGATCTATTTCCAAATCCCTGACAGGCTGACCTTTTTTGTTTTTTCTTCCGATATCGACAGTGCGATAGCCGAACGGTGTCACGCCGCCGTGATATATGCCTTCTTCGGTAAGCTGTTTCATTACGGTTTTTACGCGAATTGAGGTTTTCACGCTTTCTC
>JAZNIV010000024.1:0-17145 GCA_045577675.1 Clostridia bacterium | reverse complement strand
ACAAGGGTTTGGTGTAGCACCGATTTCATATGAATTAACAAACTTCTTTATGACCTTATCTTCAAATTCGCCTGTGAAATTGAAAACATAATGCTCCATTCCAAGTCTGTGCGAAACCTGCCTTGCATCCTCAACATCCTTCAAGGAGCAGCAGGTTTTCTCTGCCTCTTTATCGTCCTTTATAAAGAGCTTCATCGTTGCACCAATGCACTCATACCCCTTTTTTTTACAAAGGTATGCACTGACAGCAGAATCCACTCCGCCGCTCATTGCTATTATTGCTTTTTTCATATTAATCTCCATCAGTAAATAAAGTTGTTGACAAATACCGCTCGCCTGTGTCCGGCAGAATTACGACAATATTTTTTCCGGCATTTTCCGGCAGTTTGGCAAGCCTTTTGGCAGCTGCAAGTGCTGCACCCGAGGAAATTCCCACCAGCAAGCCCTCGGTTTTTCCAAGCGTTCTCGCTTCTTCATATGCATCAAGAAGCTTAACTGTCACAACCTCGTCAATTATATCCCTTTTCAAAACCTCCGGTACAAAGCCTGCACCGATTCCCTGAATACCGTGCGGCCCTGCCTTTCCCTCTGTCAGAACAGGAGAATCAGAAGGCTCAACTCCCACAATTTTTATATCAGGATTCTTTGATTTTAAAAATTTTCCTGTTCCGGTTATCGTTCCACCTGTTCCGATTCCGGCAACTAAAATATCGATTTTACCATCGGTATCCTCCCAAAGCTCAGGTCCCGTTGTAGTAAAATGTGCATCAGCATTTGCAGGATTTACAAACTGTCCGGCAATAAAGCTGTTTTCAAATTCCAAGGAAAGCTCCTCCGCCTTTTCAATTGCTCCGGACATACCTTTTTTGCCATCAGACAAAACAAGCTCTGCACCGTACGCAGTCATAAGCATACGCCGCTCCCTTGACATGGTCTCCGGCATAACAATAATCAGCCTGTAGCCACGTACCGCACAAAGAGCCGCAAGTCCTATTCCGGTGTTTCCGGAGGTTGGTTCAATTATAACCGTATCCTTATTTAAAATTCCCCTTTTTTCGGCATCGTCAAGCATTGACTTTGCCGCTCTGTCCTTGATGCTTCCCGCAGGGTTAAAAAATTCCACCTTTGCAAAAAGCTTTGCGGAAAGATTGTTTTTTTTGTTATATCTCAAAAGCTCAACAAGCGGTGTTTTCCCCACTAACTCTTCAATTGATTTATATATATTTTTCACTTTAATCACTCCCTGAAAATATTATACTATGAAACAGCAATTCTTTCAACACATTAAATAAAAAAACTGCAAATTTAAAAATCGCAGTTTTTTATTAGCTTATAAAACTATTTTCAGGAAATTTTCGTAGTTTTCGTTAAAACCACTGTCAGAAGACTCATAATGTATAACGTCAAAGGAGTCGGCAATTATTTTACGAGCTTCCTTAAGGTCCTTTATTTCACCTTTTGCGATAAGCTGGACGGCAATGTTTCCGATTGCAGTTGCTTCAATCGGTCCGGCAATAACCGGAACTCCACAGGCATCGGCAGTCATCTGGCATAAAAATCCGTCTTTTGTGCCGCCGCCAATCATATTTATGGAAGAAAACTTCTTTCCAGTGCATTTAATAAGCTTTTCATAAGAATATTTATATTTCATTGCAAGACTTTCGTAGATACAGCGAACAATCTCTCCATCGGTTTCAGGAATAGGTTGATTGGTTTCCTTACAAAAATCCTTAATTCGCTGAACCTGATTTCCCGCAGGAGTAAAACGTGGGTCATCAGGATCAATGAAGCATTTGAAAGGCTTTGCTTTTTTTGCCATTTCCTCCATTTGTGCATAGGAGTAAGATTTACCATCTCTTGCAAACTGCCTTCTCGTTTCCTGAATCATCCATAGTCCGATAATGTTCTTCAAAAATCTTGTTGTGTTATTATAGCCGGTTTCGTTGGTTATATTAAAGTCGGCAGAGCTATCTGTGATACAAGGGCTATCAAGCTCAGTACCGAAAAGGCTCCAGGTTCCGCAGGAAATATAAACAAAATCTTCATTTAGTGCCGGAACAGCTACAACTGCGCTTGCTGTGTCGTGACCGCAAACAGCAACAACGTCGACATTTTTTATATTGAGCTCCTCGCATATTTCCTTCTTTAAAGAGCCGATAAGCTCACCGGGGTTAACCAGTGAAGGAAACAAGCTTTCTTTTATGCCGACCTTTCCGGCAAGCTCAAAATTCCACTCCTTTGTGTAAGGGTTTAAAAGCTGAGAGGTGGACGCCATTGTTTTTTCAGAATAAATCTTACCGGTTAACAAATAACCGAAAAGATCTGCAATCAGGATAAACTTATCTGCAGCAGCATATATACTTGACTCACTTTTTTTGGTTTGCACAAGCTGGAAAATCGTATTAAAATTCATATTTTGAATTCCGGAAACATTATAAAGCTCTTTTTCAGTAATTACCGGGCTTAATTCTTTTATAGTATTATTGGTTCTTCCGTCGCGATAATTATACGGGTTACCAAGAATTTTCCCTTCATTTGATATAAGGGCATAATCCACTCCCCATGTATCAACACCAAGGCTCACATAATCGTATTCATCAGCTTTTTTAAGAGCAACTTTAACCTCGTGAAATAGACGGGGTAAATCCCAATAGAAACCGCCATTTAACTCAACCGGTTCATTATCGAAACGATGAAGCTCTTTCAATATGATTTTTCCATTTTCAAAGGCTCCCAGGATAGCTCTTCCGCTTGAAGCACCAAAGTCAAAAGCTAAAACATTCATATATTTCAAACCTTTCAGATTAAAACTAATTCAAAAAATCTTCTCTAAAATTAAGACCGAACGCTTTTGCAACGGCACGCAGATTGTCGTCTGTTATAGTATTTATCCTCTTTGTGTGAGATGTTAGCATATAAAGCTCTGCGGCCTTTTCAACCGTTTCTATAAGTCCGAAGGCTTCATCCATATTCTTACCTGCACCGTATATTCCGTGAAGTCCCCATATCACAAGGCGGAATTCCTTCATTTTCTCTGCAGTCGCTATACCAATTTCGTTATTTCCGCAAACCATCCACGGAAGAACACCGATTCCATCAGGAAATACCACAATACATTCTGTGCACATTTCCCAAAGTGTATGAGTAATCTTCTTTTCATCAAGCTCGTGAATATGATTCATTGCAAGAGTATTTGTTGGATGAGTATGCATTATAATGCGGTTACTGCTATCAACACTAAGTCTTGCCATATGGCTCATAAGGTGTGCAGGAAGCTCTGAGGTAAATATTCCGCCGTCATTATATCCCCATAAAAGCTCCGCTGTTTCCCCGTCTTTTCCGATACGGATAATTCCAAGATTATTTT
The DNA here is from genome assembly GCA_045577675.1 of Clostridia bacterium. GTDB lineage: Bacteria > Bacillota > Clostridia > UBA1381 > UBA1381 > UBA1738. The sequence continues at coordinate 13,778 of JAZNIV010000024.1, read as the reverse complement.
CAGGGTCAGCTTCGACATTTTTAAAGTATTTTCCGGTACCTGTTACAATAAATATTTTACCGATAAGAGCTTCCGCCTTAAACCCTATCGGAATTGTGCGGATAACACTATTTAAATCAAGGTATTCCGAAACTTCGGTTTCCTCCAGCATATAGCTGATATTACCACCATTTCGTTCATCCCAGCCAAGTCTATACATATTTGCCGTTGCTTTACACATTTCAGCAACAAATGGTGCATTCATTATATTCTTCATCATCTGTTCACCAATACTTCCCTTTCATATTTCATAATTTCTTTAAAGTAATCTTTTTCCACATCGCATCTTGTTAAGAATTCATCCCAAACGTCGCCAAACGGCATACATTTAAGTTCTTCCTGTTTAACCATAAGCTCGGTGAAGCTTCCGCTTTCCTGAAGAGCTTTAAGATCATTATTAGGCTGAAGCAGAGCAAAAAGCAAAGCCTTTTGAACATTTCTTACACCGGTTACCCATGCTGAAATACGATTGATGGAAGCATCGAAATAATCAGTTGCGATAAACACTCTGTCAAGTGCATCATTTCTTACGATTTCCTTTGCAATTTCTTTCGTTTCATCATCAAACAAAACAGCATGGTCACTATCCCAACGCATTGGTCGCGTAATATGTAGTGCTATTTTTTCGTTAAACAAAAGAAGTGCGGATATTTTATCAGAAACCATTTCAGTCGGGTGATAATGACCATTATCCATAAGAGGCGTTATCCCCTTATAGGAAGAATAGCTTAAACAGAATTCTGCGGAGCCAACCGTATATGCTTCAAGACCAATTCCGAAAACCTTGGATTCCAAGGTTACATAAACCTTGCTTTTATCATATGGAATCGATAAGATTTCATCTAATGACTTTTTAAATCTCAATCTTGGAGAAAAACGGTCTGCCGGAATATCCTTATAACCGTCAGGAATCCAGATATTCATTACACAAGGCTCACCGGTTTCATTTGCAAAATACTCAGAAATTTCAAGACAAGCCTTGGCATGCCTTACCCAGAAGGAGCGAACCTCCTCCTCAGGAGATGATAAGGTAAGGTCATCCTTTACCATAGGATGAGAGAAAAAGGTTGGATTGAAATCAATACCCATTCCTCTTTCCTTAGCAAAGTCCACCCATTTTTTAAAATGCTTTGGCTTAATGGTATCCCTGTCTGCCCCGTCATCTATTATAGCGTAGCAAGCATGAAGATTAAGCTTTTTTTTGCCGGGAAGAAGTGACAGCACCTTATCAAAATCTGCCATAAGCTCTTCCGGAGTTCGTGCTCTTCCCGGATAGTTACCCGTTGTCTGAATTCCTCCGGACAACGATCCTTCAGAATCAAATCCGCAAACATCATCTCCCTGCCAGCAGTGAATTGAAATTGTAACATCCTTTAAGGTATTTATTGCAGCTTCACAATCAACACCAATCTTTTTATAAATCTCTTTTGCACTTTCATATCTTGTCATAAAGATACTCCTCTCAGTTTATATACTATACACATCATAGCATATACACCCGGCTTTTTCTATACCCTTATTTTGCTAAAATATGTCCTTATTTGTTCTTTTTTCATCCCTGAATTTCTTAGGAGTTACACCATATTGCTTCTGAAACAGTCTATAAAAGTAACTTGTGTTGTCATATCCGACAAGATTAGATATATGGTTTATTTTAAGGTCGGTATCTGAGAGATAAAACGCTGCCTGAGATAACCGCTTTTTCTGGAGAAGCTCAGTATAGGTCATCCCTGTTCTTTTCTTTATTTCTCTTGATAGCCAGCTTAAATCATAATGAAGAGAGTCTGCCACATCACAAAGGGCACCGTTTTTAAAATTATCCTCTATATACCGAAGAATCGAAACTATAACCTCTTCGTTTGGATTTCCGTATTCAAGAAGGTCGGTATAGCTCAAAATCTGTTTGAACAAAAGCTCCATTGTTGCTCTGGCAACACTTCTTTTATTTTTAACATCGTATAAAAGAGTCCAGATCAGATTTTCAATTAAATTCTGAATTGGCAGAACATCTGCAATTCTAAAATGCAGAAAATCAGGACCACCGCTTAAACACAGGCAATCTGTCATAAATTTCTTTATAGGTGTGTCATCATCGCCCAGAACAGACATAGAATTTTCAAAGAATTCAGGAAGAATTATAAAATTAACTGCAATATCATTTTCACCGGCTTTTTTTATTGAATGCTTAGCCCGTCTGCTTAAGAAAAGAAGCTCTCCCTCGCATAAACGTACAGCCCTTCCGTTTATGGTATGCTCAGTACTGCCGGAACACATATAAACAGCTTCAATATAGTCATGACTGTGCTCAGGAAAGTCTATAAATCTGGTGTGGGTTCTGACCGTTATAAGCTTTCCTTTTTCCAAAAGCAGCTCACTGTTAACAATACTACTTTCTTTCGCCATGTAAAGCTTTTCGTTTATTTTATTTTCTCCACTCAAAATAAGCTTTTCTTCCTCGGTTACCGGTGTCAGCTTTTTTAGTATTCTATAATCTACCATACAACCACCATTTTTTCGTTTTTTTCATTATAGCATACACAAAACACCTTTTCAATCCTACAAACAAAAAATGTCTGCTGACTTTTTTGTCAGCAGACACAAATTATCAGAACAAGTGGAAGCTTGCCACAAGCGATGCAAAAACTATTGATACAGTTGACAATAGCTTTATAAGAATATTGATTGACGGGCCTGATGTGTCCTTAAAGGGGTCGCCGACGGTATCACCGACAACTGCTGCTTTATGGCAGCTGCTGCCCTTTCCTCCGAAAACTCCGCTCTCAATATATTTTTTTGCGTTATCCCATGCACCGCCTGCATTGGACATTAAAATTGCAAGCAAAAATCCTGTTACCGTAGCACCTGCAAGCATTCCCACAACACCATTAGGTCCTAACAGCAAGCCTGTTGCAACAGGAACAATAACAGCAATAAGGGTAGGAAGAATCATTTCGTTAAGACTTGCCTTTGTGCAGATGTCGATACAAGAAGCATAATCAGCCTCCTTTTCACCTGTCATAATGCCCTTTATTTCCTTAAACTGACGCCTTACTTCAACAACAATACTCTGTGCCGCACGTCCGACAGATTCCATGGTCAGTGCCGCAAACACAAAAGGCAGACAGCCGCCGATAAACAAACCGACTAAAACTGTCGGATTCATAAGGCTCATATCAAGAGCAAAGCCCTCCATCTTAATCCTGTCAACATACGAAGCAACAAGTGCAAGTGCAGTAAGGGCAGCAGAACCGATAGCAAAGCCCTTTCCTGTTGCTGCAGTAGTGTTTCCGAGAGAATCAAGGGCATCGGTCCTGTCGCGAACAGAGTGGTCAAGACCGGACATTTCTGCAATACCGCCCGCATTATCCGCAACAGGGCCGTATGCGTCTGTTGCAAGTGTAATTCCCAAAGTGGAAAGCATTCCTACCGCCGCAAGAGCTATTCCGTAAAGTCCCATACCTGGCTCACCATTTCCGCCGACAAAATATGCAATCAGTATACAAGCTGCAATAATTACAATAGGAAGTGCAGTAGACAGCATCCCAAGACTCATTCCGCCGATTATAATTGTTGCAGAACCTGTCTCGGACGTTGACGCAAGCTTCTTTGTAGGCCTATATGTGTCCGAAGTAAAGTATTCGGTTGCATGACCAATCAGCACACCTGCTAAAAGTCCCGACAAAATAGCAATGTAAAGACTTATATTTTCCTTTCCAAGCACAAACCATACAAGCGGAAATGCACCTATAGCAACCAAAATCGCACTTAAATTTGTGCCACGGCTCAATGCCTTCAAAAGCAGCTTTTGTTCTGCCTTTTCGCCTGTTTTTACAAAGAAAGAACCTATTAGCGAAGCAACAATTCCAAGTGTTGCCATAAGCATAGGAGCTGCCAGAGCCTCGATAGTACCAAGTGCTGCAACACCCAAGGCACAGGCAGATACGATTGAGCCGAAATATGACTCATAAAGGTCAGCACCCATACCTGCAACGTCACCGACATTGTCGCCCACGTTATCTGCAATAACTGCCGGATTTCTCGGGTCGTCCTCCGGTATTCCTGCCTCAACCTTACCAACAAGGTCAGCACCTACATCAGCAGCCTTTGTAAACACTCCGCCGCCTACACGTGCAAAAAGTGCCATTGATGATGCACCCATTCCAAATGTAACCATAGTTGCTGCAATCGTCTGAATATCGCATTTAAAAACAAACCTTAAAAGCATAAACCATACCGAAATATCAAAAAGTCCAAGACCTACAACGGTAAAGCCCATTACCGAGCCTGCAGAAAACGCAACGTTAAGACCTTTATTCAGGCTTTCGGTACAAGCATTTGCTGTTCTTGCATTTGCACTTGTGGCAATCTTCATTCCCACAAAGCCTGCAAGTGCTGAGTAGCATCCGCCTGTAATGAATGCAAACGGCACGTAAACCGAAAGTAGCCCAAGCCGTGACATAACAAACAGAATAACAAACATCACGGCAAAGAAAATTGCAACAACCTTATACTGTCTTTTCAGGTATGCATTTGCACCTGTCCTGATGTATTCGGCAATTTTTTTCATTTTATCAGTGCCTTCTGAAAATCTAAATACCTTTTTTGCCATAATAAAAGCAAAAAGCAGTGCCAGTAATGCACCCAAAAAAGTTATGAGCGCCAGCCCTGTTTCCATAAATACCACCCTTTCAAGTGTTTTAATATTATATAGTGCTTTGTATTTTAGCACTTTTTTTAAAGATTGTCAATAATTTAACCAAAATTTCCTGTTTTTGTTCATTGTATAGATTCTAATCAGAATAGCAAAAGAACAAGCGGAATTGTTATAACTGAAAGAACTGTTGTAACCGACACAGCCTCTGCCGCATAGGTTGAATCAAGATTATATTTTGTAGCAAAAAGTGCTGCGATTGCCGCTGTCGGGCAAGCCGCTGAAATCAAAACCGACTTTGCAATAAGCGGCTCAATTCCGGCGAGCCTTGCAATAATAACCGCAATTATCGGAATTACAACAAGACGCAGCAGTGAAACCACGTAAATTGATGCATTGTTTAATGCTTTCTTAAAATCCACCTTTGTGAGGTATGCACCGGTAACAAGCATCGCAAGCGGAGTATTAAGTCCTGCTATATAAGATACACTCTCACCTATTACATACGGCAGCTTAATCCCCGTAACAAAGAGGATTATGGCTATGACTGTGCCTATTATTCCGGGATTTTTAAGTATTCTTTTTATGGAAATTTCCTTTAAGCTTCCGCTGTAAAGGCAAATTCCGTGAGTCCAGGTAATTATTGTGAAAACTGCAAGGTATGCAGAGCCGTAAAAAACGCCGTCAGCACCTACCGCTGCCGATAAAAGCGGAATTGCCATAAAACCGCAGTTTGAATAAACCGACGAAAATATGCTCACGCGGTATTTAAGGCTTTCTTCCTTTTTAAAAACCAACGTACTGATAACAATTCCGACAACGTGAATAATCAGGGCAAAAAGCGCAGCAAGCAAAAGCCCCATAATCAGCTCAGGCGAAAATTCCTTCTGGTATGCCTTAATAAGTACGCACGGCATAACTATCATAAGAAGTATATCTGTCATCTGGCGTGTTCCTTTTTCATCAATCAGCTTTGCCTTGGAACAAACAAAGCCCACTCCCATCAAAATAAATATTATCAAAACCTGTATAAAAACTATTCTGCTAAGTTCCATTATAATTCTCCCAAAAATATATTTTATAGCTTTATTATACTGTATTGCAGCTTTAATATCAAGTAAAAAGACATCCTTTTGCGGTTATTTGTAGGAAATCAAACAAAAGACATTGTATTATGTTATTTTGTATTATGTAAATTTACTGCATTTATCTTATATATTGTAACACATAAAATCACTATTCATACTATAATTACAGGAAATAAAATTTCCCGAAAAATAAAATTGAGGTGTTTGTTTTATGAATAATATATGCAGCCTTACTGACCTTGAGGTAGGACAGCGGGCGAAGGTAGGCAGTCTTATGTCGGAGGGAGCCATCCGCCGCCGACTGCAGGACATAGGCCTTATAGAGGGTACTTTAGTTGAGTGTGTACTTAAAAGTCCGGGCGGAGACCCTGTAGCATACCTGATACGGGGTGCCGTTATTGCACTACGCAGTGAAGATACCGGCAACATTTTAGTATCGGTATAGCGGGGGTGTTTTAATGGGACTTTCAGCTTCTTCAACAGGGATAAAAGCCGTGGACATGGGGTTCACGGTAAAAAAACTTCACGATGATGACAGAGTTATCGCCCTTGCCGGCAACCCCAACGTAGGAAAAAGCAGTGTTTTTAATCAGCTCACAGGGCTTCGTCAACACACAGGTAACTGGCCCGGCAAGACTGTTTCAAACGCTCAGGGAGTATGCACAAGCGGCGGTAAAAGCTACGTTTTAGTGGATATTCCCGGTACATATTCGCTTATGGCACATTCCCGTGAAGAAGAGGTTGCAAGAGATTTTATTCTTTTCGGCGAGCCGGATGCGGTTATTGTTGTCTGCGACGCAACCTGTCTTGAGAGGAATTTAAATCTTGTACTGCAGACAATAGAAATAACTCCTAATGTAGTTGTTTGCGTAAATCTTATGGACGAAGCACGCAAACGAGGAATTAGCATAAACTTAAAAAAACTGTCAGAAAAGCTTGGTGTTCCGGTAGTCGGAACTGTTGCTAAAAGCGGAAGAGGGCTTCGTCAGCTGATGGACAGCACCGAAAGAGCTTTAAAAAACAGTGAAAGTGTCTACACAGTCCGGTATTTAAAGCCAATCGAGGACGCACTTTCTAAATTAATTCCCGTAATTGATAAAAAGGTTAAAAGGCTAAATTCCCGCTGGGTAGCACTAAGGCTTTTAGAGCAGGATAAGGAGCTTATATCACAGCTTAGCAAATACTCAGGCTTTGATATTATGGCAGACGAAGAAATTCAGGATGCACTTGCTGAAGCTATGGGCATTTTATCAGGGGGTGGAATTTCTTCCGATAAGCTAAGTGATAAGATTGTTTCCTGCATTGTCCTTGCGGCTGAGGATATTGTAAACGGCATTGTGCTTTTCCAAAACAGCAAATATCGTGATTTTGATCGCCGTGCCGACAGGATTTTAACAGGCAGACTATTCGGTATTCCAATAATGATACTGCTTTTAGCACTGGTTTTCTTTATAACAATTTCGGGTGCAAACATTCCCTCCGACATACTTTCCGGTTGGTTTGCCGCTCTTGAAGAAAAGCTTTTGGAGCTATGTATACATTTCGGAATCCCTGAAATTATATACAGCCCGTTAATTCTTGGTGTATACCACGTTTTAACATGGGTTGTTGCCGTAATGCTTCCGCCTATGGCGGTATTTTTTCCGCTTTTTACACTTCTTGAGGATTTGGGCTACCTGCCGAGAATTGCCTTTAATCTTGACAAATGCTTTAAAAGATGCTCCGCCTGCGGAAAACAAGCACTTACTATGTGTATGGGCTTTGGCTGTAACGCCGCCGGAATTGTGGGCTGCCGAATAATTGACTCGCCACGTGAACGGCTTATTGCAATCCTTACCAACTGCTTTGTGCCGTGTAACGGAAAATTCCCTACACTGATTTCAATAATAACAATGTTTTTTGTATTTTCCTCAGGCTTTTTGGAGTCTGTAATCAGTGCAATTATACTTACGGCAGTTGTACTTTTAGGAATTTTAATGACCTTTTTGGTTTCTAAGCTTCTTTCCCGAACACTATTAAAAGGTCAGCCCTCCTCCTTTACTCTTGAGCTGCCGCCCTACCGCAGACCTGATATAGGAAAAATTCTCATACGCTCGGTTCTTGACAGAACACTCTTTGTACTGTCGCGTGCGGTATGCGTTGCGGCCCCTGCAGGGCTTATTATCTGGCTTTTTGCAAATGTATATATTGACGGAGCTACTCTTCTTTCAATCTGTGCAGACTTTTTAGACCCTTTTGCTCAGCTTTTTGGTATGGATGGTGTGATACTGTTTGCCTTCATCCTCGGCTTTCCGGCAAATGAAATCGTCCTGCCGCTTATAATTATGGCATATATGTCCGCCGGAACAATTTCCGACGCACTTACTCTTGCCGAAATGAAGGAGCTATTTATACAAAACGGCTGGACCTTTGTAACTGCAATTAACGTAATGCTGTTTTCCCTTTTGCACTGGCCCTGCTCTACAACCATGCTTACAATAAAAAAAGAAACAGGCAGCCTTAAATGGACGCTCCTTGCCTTCATTATACCAACAGCCGTTGGTCTTGTTACCTGTTTCCTATTCACGCAGTCTGTAAGACTTTTCTTTTAAAATCAGATGCAAAAAACCCCTTAGAATAGCCTTTTAAACTATCCTAAGGGGTTTATGTCTTATCTGTCCTTATAAAAAGCCTTGTATGCCTTATATGCCATATATATATCACCCTTTGCCGCCACCTCAAACGGTGAGTGCATTGAAAGTACAGGTACACCGCAATCAATAACGTCCATATTCAGGTTCGCAACATACATTGCAATTGTTCCGCCGCCGCCCTGGTCAACCTTTCCAAGCTCACAGGTCTGCCAGATTACACCATTTTTATCCATAATAGAAGTAATCTCATGAACAAACTCACTTGACGCATCAGATGCACCGGATTTTCCTCTTGCACCGGTATACTTCATAAGTGCCATTCCATGCCCTGCATATGCAGAATTCTGACGTTCAAATGCACTTTCATAGTTCGGATCAACCGCCGCACTTACATCGCTTGACATACACGCAGAATTTCTTATAACCTTGTTGTAGGTCACAATATCGCATTTACCTGTCAGCTTTTCAATAAGCTCAGCAACTGCCATATCAAAGAATTTTGAAAGCATTCCGGTATTTCCGGTTGAGCCGATTTCCTCTTTATCAATCAAAAGACAAAGAGCCGTTCTTTCCGGATTTTTAACCTCAAAAATACTTTTTAAAGCAGTAAATGCACAAACCCTGTCGTCCTGACCATATGCACCCACAAAGCTTGAATCAATTCCCACATTTTTCGCCTTCTGGCTTGGAACAAGCTCAAGCTCGGCACTTAAAAATGCCTCCTCTGTAATGCCGTAGGTTAAATACAGAATATTTAAAATATTGTATTTTACACTATCGTCGATATCGCTGTCATTAACGCCCATACCGCCTATTAAAATATTAAGTGACTCACCCTCGATTGCATCACCCAGCTTTTTCGACATCTGATCTTTAGCAAGGTGCGGCAGAAGGTCTGTTATGCAGAAAACAGGGTCATTTTCATCCTCACCAATGCAGATTTCCACCTGCTCTCCGTCCTTTGTATATGCAACACCGTGAAGTGCAAGCGGCATCGCCGTCCACTGATATTTTTTAATTCCACCATAATAGTGAGTTTTCAAAAGTGCCATTTCCTTAGACTGATAAAGCGGATTTGGCTTTAGGTCAAGCCTTGGCGAGTCAATGTGTGCACCCACAATGTTAAGTCCCTCTGTTATGTCCTTTTCACCCACAACACAAAGAAGAATATTTTTTCTGCGGTTCACAAAATATACTCTATCCCCCGGCTTTAAGCCCTCCATGCTCTTAAACGGCACAAAACCCTCTTTTTCCGCCATTTCGATTGCGATTTTCACGCATTCCCGTTCGGTTTTTCCTTTATCGAGAAATTCCCTGTACTCATCGCACATATCCATCATTTCTCTGCGTTCCTCGGGCGACATTTCCTTGTATACATTCTTCGATTTATATGCAAGCTTTTTGTAAAATTCTTTTTCCTCCAAAACTAACGCATCCTTTCTGAGCATACTTTACATAATTTTATACCATATATTATACCACAAAATAAGCTATTGTCCATTATTTTATACAATTTTTTCTAAAAATATTGATAATGCTGCAAAATTATGATATACTAATGTAGTTATGAAAATATATGAACAAAACAATAACTTAATAATTGAGAATGTACGTGATTTTGACCTTTGTCAGACATTTGACTGCGGCCAGTGCTTTCGGTGGGACAAGCGCGATGATGGTTATATCGGAATTGCCTTTGGCAAGGCTCTTAAAATATCTCAAACCGGTAATACCCTGACTCTTTTTGACACAAAAAAGTCAGATTGGGACAATATCTGGAGCGAGTATTTTGATATGGAAAGAGACTACGGGGCAATTAAAACTGCTCTTTCTGAGGACAAGGTCATCAAGGAGGCAGTTACTTTCGGCAGCGGAATACGTATTTTAAATCAGGAGCCCTTTGAATGTCTGATTTCGTTCATAATTTCCGCCAGTAACAATATTCCGAGGATAAAGAAAATCATCAACTCTCTCTGCACAAGCTTTGGCGAGAAAATCACATACTCAGGAGAGGATTTTTACACCTTTCCCACAGCTCAGCGTATTTCTAAGCTTACATTAGAGGAGCTTAGCGTTATTAAGGCAGGCTTTCGTGATAAGTACATACTAAATGCAGCAAAAGCCGTTGCAAATGGTCAGCTTGACTTAGAATGTTTAAAAAATGCATCTTTTGAATATGCTAAAAGCGAGCTTTTAAAGCTATCCGGAGTCGGCAGCAAGGTAGCGGAATGTGCACTTTTGTTCAGCCTCAGAAAATACTCAAGCTTTCCCGTTGATGTATGGATAAAGCGTATTATGGAGTATTGCTACTTTGACGGCGAACAAACCAAGGAAGCTGTTTCAGCCCTTGCCCGGGACAAATTCGGTGAGCTTGGCGGATTTGCTCAGCAATATCTGTTTTACTGGGCAAGAGAAAACAAGATTGGAATTTGATTATGATAAAGGAATTTAAAAAATCAATTGCATATATATGTCCCTATTGCTCGTCAATAACAATACGGGACATCAACCTGTTTGACTTTTCCGGCAACAGTGATGCGGTTTTTTCCTGCGGAAGAGAATGCAGCGAGCCGTGCATTACTGTTACCCCTAAAAAGGACAAGTACGCAATTTCGATAAACTGTCCGATGTGCGATGATCCGCACGTTTTCAATATAAAGAAAATAACCTTCTGGAAAAACAGATTTTTTGTTCTTCACTGTCCCGAAACAGGAATAGGCATACTTTTTATCGGTGAACGGGACAAGGTTAAAGAAGAAATCGAGCGGCAGGAGGAAATGTTCATCAAAATGAATGATGAGTTTTCCATCAGCGACGAGCTTAATATGATTTTTGATACAGTTGAACGAATTAACGAGCTTGCAAAAAGCGGAAATGTTTCCTGCATATGCGGAAGCAGCTCAATTTCAATCGAAATCGACAATGAGAAAATCACGCTCCGCTGTCGCGACTGCGGAAAGCTAAAGGATTTCCCGTCCGATGAGGACACACTAAATCAGTTATTAAACACAAGTGCCATTGTGCTTGAATAAATAATATTTTTTAAAGGAGGAAACTTAAAATGTTAGTTTCAGCAACAGAAATGTTAAATAAGGCAGTTAGCGGCAAATATGCCGTAGGCCAGTTTAACATAAACAACCTTGAATGGACAAAGGCCATTCTCCAAACAGCTCAGGAAAATAATTCACCGGTAATCTTAGGTGTTTCTGAGGGTGCAGGCAAGTATATGACAGGCTTTAAGACTGTTTCTGCCATGGTTAGTGCTATGATTGAAGAAATGGGAATTACAGTTCCTGTAGCTCTACACCTTGACCACGGTTCATATGACGGTGCTAAAAAGTGTATCGAAGCAGGCTTCTCTTCAATAATGTTCGATGGTTCACACTATCCGATTGAAGAAAATATCGAAAAAACAAAAGAGCTTGTTGACATCTGCCACTCAAAGGGTATTTCCCTAGAGGCTGAGGTAGGCTCAATCGGCGGCGAGGAAGACGGCGTTGTTGGTGCAGGCGAAGTTGCAGATCCAAATGAGTGCAAGATGATTGCAGACCTCGGAATTGATTTCCTGGCTGCAGGTATCGGTAACATTCACGGAAAATATCCTGAGAACTGGAAAGGTCTTGACTTTGACGCACTCGCTGCTATAAAGGACCAGATCGGTGACCTTCCGCTCGTTCTGCACGGCGGTACAGGAATTCCGGCTGATATGATTAAAAAGGCAATTTCTTTAGGTGTTGCTAAGATTAACGTTAACACAGAATGTCAGCTTTACTTCCAGGAAGCAACAAGAAAGTATATTGAAGCAGGCAAGGATTTGGAAGGCAAGGGCTTTGACCCAAGAAAGCTTTTAGCTCCGGGTGTTGAGGCTATCAAGACAATCGTAAAAGAAAAGATGGAGCTTTTCGGCTCAATCGGCAAGGCGTGATTTTAAGCTCGCGGACTGTTCGCAAAAAAATGCGAATAGTCCGTTTTTTTATTTCATAATTATATATTGGGTGATTATAAGATGCTGAGAAGTATTTCATTAAAAGCATTAAATTTTATAGTTTTAACAGTAATTTCATTTTCCGCATTTACATACAGCAGCAATGTAGTTCTTCCTGTTTTCGATGAAAGCTCTTCTATGCAGCTGCCCATTTTAATGTACCACAGTGTTTTAAAGGACAATAAAAAAGCCGGCAAGTATGTTATTACGCCGCAAAAATTTGAAGAGGACCTTATTTATCTGAAAGAAAAGGGCTATACTACAATTTCTGCAAAACAGCTTGTGCGTTATGTTTATTCAGATGGTACACTTCCCGAAAAGCCTGTAGTTATCACCTTTGACGACGGAATGTATAATAATTTTGAATACATTGTTCCTATTTTAAAAAAACATAATGCCTGTGCAGTTTTCTCAATCGTAGGCAGCTATACCGATGAATACACCAAAAGCGACATTACAAATCCTGCCTACAGCTATATGCGATGGTGTGATATAAAAGAGCTTGCCGATTCCTCCTTAATAGAGTTTGGTAATCATTCATATGATTTTCATAATATAACTGCCTCCCGTTACGGAACGGAGAAGAAAAAGGGCGAAAGCACTCTTGATTACATTAATGTCTTTTATGAGGACACACAAAAAATGCAGTCAGAGTTTTTCTCCAACTGCAATTTCCGTCCCATTATTTACACCTATCCCTTCGGTAGCTACAGCAAGGAAAGTGAACGCGTTCTTAAAAAAATGGGGTTTTTAATTACATTTTCCTGCACCGAAGGCATCAACAAAATCAAAAAGAATGAGGACTGCCTTTATATGTTAAAAAGAAACAACCGTGACGGCAGGCTCTCCACAAGAGAGTTTTTTAAAAAGCTCAGGCTTTAAATTTTACGGTACTTTTCCTGACCGATTTTATATATGTCATTGCCACTGCTGTCAATCAGCACAGTACACGGAAAATCTTCAACCAAAAGCCTTCGTATTGCCTCTGTCCCGAGGTCATCATATGCTATAACCTCAGCACTTTTAATGCACTCGGCAATTAATGCACCTGCACCGCCGATTGCACCTAAATACACACAGTTATTACGCTGTATTGCAGCTATTACCTCGTTGTTTCTTGCACCCTTGCCTATCATAATTTTTAAGCCCTTATCAAGAAGAAGCGGAGTATATACATCCATTCTGCCCGCTGTTGTCGGACCGCATGAGCCTATAACCTCGCCCGGCTTTGCAGGACATGGCCCTGCATAATAAATTGCCTGACCTTTTATATCAAAAGGGAAATCTACACCTTTTTTATATTCCGTCACCATACGTTCATGTGCTGCATCACGGGCTGTATAAACAGTGCCGGACAAAAGGAGTAAATCTCCTGCTTTCAA
>JAZNIV010000023.1:0-34311 GCA_045577675.1 Clostridia bacterium | reverse complement strand
GCGTCTTGCCGTCGTATATGTTATACTCATTATGCAACAACCTTCTTTCGTGATTTTTTGTTTTTTTGGTCGAAAACTATTATATCACTTTTTTAGGTTGTTGTCTTTTTTTATTGTAACATATCTATTTTAACATAACATTTAATTTTCTTTGCCTCAAGCTAGAAACGTTTGTCCTCTGCTTCGCCCATTGAGAAGGTCTTTCGAGGCAGTGCTCCGTCTGCGATTACCGACTTAAACAGGTCGCTTTTTTCCATTGCAGGAAGTAAAAATCCGATATTTCCTTCCTTATAGGAAAGCTGTTCGGTAACGTCAGCACCATGTATGTAGTCAACCTTATAGCCCTTTTCGTCGAGGAAGGCTTGAAGTGTTCCCACAGCTAAGGTGCTTGACGGATTTTTCACATATAAATCACCCTTTTTGCCGGCATAGGTATAAATAATGTGCTGTCCGCCGTTATCCATTTCTTGAGTTTCGGGATAGTATGCCTTAAACTCTGCTATCAGCTCCTCGGGGTTTACATCAAATACAACTCTGTGAATCGGCTCAAACTCAAGTGCTTCGTCGTGAATGTTCTCAATTTCAACAAGACAGAATCTTGCCGGATGATTTTCCTGCTCCTCGGGAGTAATAGTCTTTTTCAAATTTTCCCAGCAGGTTTTGGCTGTTGCAAGGGAGTGGTTTCCGTCGCCGACAGCAAATAATAAATTTCCGGCTGCGTTTTTGTCAAGATGTGAGAGCGCCAATAAAATTCTTTCCGCCTCACTATCGGAAAGCAACCAGCCTGAAAGGTGACCGCTGTTTTGCATAAGGTCAAAATCATAGATTTTTTCGCCCTTTTCACATTTTTCAATAACTGTTTTATTGGTGTCATCAATCAAAAGCATAATATGCGGCAGCTCAAGAGGTGCATTTTCGCGGATTTTGACTCTCGGCGGAATACGTTCTAAAACTGTACCCTCGGTTGCACGAATTTTGCTTTTTGAGCCAACTGAAAAGTCGTAATCTTCAAGGTCAACCGCACCGATTATGCCCTTTCTTACCTTGCCGTTTGACATGGTGCGTTCAACGTAAATCATACTATTCAGGCATTCTTCAAAAATGCCTTCTTCTATGTACTCTGCCATTTTTTTGTTAATTTTTTCAATTCTTCCGTCGCCTTCCTCAAGAAATGACTCAGGAAAAACAATATTAAGTGCAGACGGTGCAGCTCCGACAATTCTTGAAACCTCGTTCCAGTATTCCGGCTGTGAGGTGTACTGGTCGCACGCAACCACGCTCCATTTTGAGTGGTCAACGTCCCTTGGGATTAAAATATCTGCTTTTTTAAATGTGTTCATAATACTATTCCTTTCTAATCTTTTGTTATATCGCAGGTTATGCCGTCTGTTATTTTTACAAGGTCAGCAGGTGACACAAGGAGTGTAACACCGCAAACACCTGCGGAAACTGCCATCTTATCGAATTTAAGACAGCTTTCGTGGATATAAGTTGCATATTTTTTCTTCATACCAATCGGCGAAACACCACCCCTTATATATCCGGTAAGAGCCAAAAGCTCCTTTACGTGAATCATTTCGACACTTTTACTGCCTGATGCCTTTGCAAGCTTTTTAAGGTCAACCTCGCAGTCTACCGGAACGCAGACTATCATTATTTCACTGCCTTTTGCCACTAAGGTCTTAAAGGACTGCTCGCATGGGATATTGGTCAGGGCTGCAATTTGCATACCGAAATTGTCGCCAACCTCGTCCGCCTCGTATTCTATGGCTTCAAAAGGGATTTCTGCCTGCTTAAGAAGCCGCATTGCGTTGGTCACCACAGGTTTTTTCTTTGCCATTTTATTTTTCCTTTCAATATATCTTCGTGCTGAGGGTTTATTCAGTCCGTCACTTTAATTCCACTATTGTAACACCCATTTCGCCCTCGCCATACTTTCCGGGACGTTGGAATTTTACATATTTACTGCGTTTTAGCATATCTCCTATAACACGCCGTAAAACTCCTGTTCCTTTTCCATGAATAACTGTCACGGGCGAAATTCCGGCAAGATAGCAGTCGTCAATGAATTTTTCTACATTCATAAGTGCTTCCTCCGGCATTTGTCCGCGGACATCTATCTCGGTTGAAACATTTTTTGTCTTTGATGCGTATGCATTTGTTGATTTAACGTATCGCTCAGTTATCTCCTTTGTGGAGTTATCCTTGACTCTTTCAAGGTTTGAGATATGCACGTCCATTTTGAGGATTCCTGCCTGAACTCTTACCATACCCTTGTTGTCCGGCTGTTTCAGGATTGTTGCGGTCTGGTCCATATCAAGAAGCTTGACAGTTTCACCGATTTTGAGATTTTTCGGCGGCTCACGGAAGGTTTTTCGGGGCTTCTGTGAATTTTTCATTGCCTTATCAATGCTTTCTTCACGTTTTTTCAGCTTTTCACGGGATTTTTGTGCCTTTTCGCTGATATTGGCAGCCTTGCCCTCAATCCGCATACGCTCCAGCTCTTTTATAATGCTGTTGGATTCTTCCTTTGCCTCCATTATAATAATCTTAGCCTCACGACGTGCATCCTCTAAGATGCGTGACTTGGATTCCTTCAGTTTTTTGCGTTCTGCCTCAATTTCACGTTTTAAGTCAGCAAGCTCGTTTTTCATCCGCTTTGCGTATTCTTTTTCGCTTTGTGCCTCAGCTCGGTTTTGCTCAAGGTCGGTAATTACGTCCTCAAACTTAACGTCCTCATCGCTCAAAATCTCATTTGCACGGGCAATTACGGCTTCATTTAAACCAAGCCGTCTTGAAATTGCGAATGCATTGGATTTTCCCGGAACACCGATAAGCAGCCTGTAGGTAGGCTGTAGGCTTTCTACATTAAATTCACAGGAGGCATTTTCCACACCGTCGGTTGTGAGTGCGAAAATTTTCAGCTCGCTGTAATGTGTGGTGGCAACAGTGGTTGCACCGAATGCTCTTAAATGCTCTAAAACCGAGATTGCAAGTGCCGCACCCTCAGTCGGGTCGGTTCCTGCACCAAGCTCATCAAAAAGTGCAAGCGAATCGGAGTCCACCTCGTCAATGATTTTTACAATCTTCACCATATGCGATGAAAAGGTGGAAAGGCTCTGCTCAATACTCTGTTCGTCGCCAATGTCGGCAAAGAATTTTTTAAACACCGCTGCCCTACTGTTTTCTCCGGCAGGAATGTGCAGTCCTGCTGCTGCCATAATGGAAAATAGACCTATTGTTTTTAAGGTTACTGTTTTACCGCCGGTATTCGGACCTGTGACAACCAATGTGTCAAATCCCTCACCTAAATATATATCATTTGCAACAACCTTGTCCTTTGCAATAAGCGGATGACGGGCTTTTTTAAATTCTATTATGCCTTTATCGTTTAAAATCGGCTCTGTAGCATTCATTTCAAGGGACAGCTTTGCCTTGCAGAAAATAAAGTCAAGCCGGCAGATTATGTCATAGTCAGCAAGCAGAATTGCCGAGCTTTCCGCTACCTCCAGCGAAAGCCGCATAAGGATTTTTTCGATTTCGATTTGTTCTTTATTTAAAAGGTCACGGATTTCGTTGTTTGCATTAACAACGCTCATCGGCTCAATGAAAAGTGTTGCACCGCTTGCGGAGGAATCGTGAACAATTCCGGCAATTTCACCTCTGTATTCAGCACGCACCGGAATAACATATCTGTCGGAGCGGATTGTAACGATAGGGTCCTGCAGATATTTTTTATATGTTTCCGAGCGAATCATTGAATTTAAGCTTTCCTTAATCTTCGCATTTAGTGTTTTCATCTTTCTGCGGATAGAAGAAAGGTCGGAGGAAGCGTCATCTGCAATTTCCGTTTCGGATAAAATTGCCGTATTAATAGAATCCTCAAGCGGCTTGTTGGTGATGATTGAATCGCCAAGCCCGTGAAGGATTTCTGCGTCCTCTGCTGCGTCGGAAATGTATGCTTTTATCCGCCTTGCAACATATAAAACACGTGAAACCGACATTAAATCCTTAGGATTTAACATTCCGCCGATTTCTGTGCGTTTAACTGCTCCGGTAATGTCATTTATACTAAGATTTACCGGTGGATTGCCTATTCGAAAACAGGTGCTTACGGCTTCTGTGGTTTCCCTTTGTGCTGCCTGTGCCTCGGAAAGCACAGAAAAGGGCACTAAGCTATATATTCTGTTTTTCACAGCCTCGCTGTCTGTAAAGCTTGCCATTTTATCTAAAATTTTATCAAATTCTAAGGTTTTAAAAGCTGACTGATTCATTTAATTTCCTTCTTCGGTTAATATTTGCCTTTTTATGGCATTGTAACATTATATATTATAACAATTTTTTATCACAAAAACAATAAGTTTATTGCAAAAGTTTAAATATTGTGATAAAATGTTAATATTAATGGGGATTTTAGGAGAAGAAAATGGATGTAAAATTTATGCGTGCTGCTATTAAAGAAGCAGAAAAAGCAGAAAAAATATGGGAAACCCCTGTAGGAGCCGTTATTGTGCAGAACGGCAAAATTATTGCAAGGGGTTATAACAAAAGAGAAACCAAAAAAAACGCACTTATGCACGCAGAAATTATTGCCATTGACAAGGCATGTAAAAAGCTGGGCGGCTGGCGGCTCCCCGAGTGTGATATTTATGTTACACTGGAGCCATGCCCTATGTGCTGCGGAGCTATTATACAGGCACGGATAAATAATGTTTACTTTGGTGCATATGATGAAAAGTCCGGATGTCTTGGAAGTGCGTGTGATTTGTCGGAGGTTCTTCCGCATAAGATAAAATATTCCGGTGGCATTTTAAAAACCGAATGTGAACATATTTTAAAAAATTTTTTTAAAAAGCTTAGAAAGAGGGAAAAATAAAATGTATTTTAACGACAAAACAAAAAGAATAATCTGCGGCGTAGTTGCTGTTGCGCTTATTGTTCCGATTGCTATTGGTATTGTGTCTATGTTTTTAGTATAAATCGGAGGAAGTTCAAATGGCTGGAAATATAAAGCTGAAAAAAGCACTTTTAAGAGCAGTTACGGTTATTTCTGTGATTATAATTATTGTTGTCGGCGGCGGAACTCTGCTTATGCGGTTTTATGTTGCACCGAAGCTTGGAATAAGCAGTAATAATATACCTACAGGCGGCGATATGGTTACATTTGCGAAATATCTGACCGACGGACAGGTGCTTGAAAACCTTAAAAATTTTGATAAGCAGTCGGCAAAGGACGTGCTTTTAGCATTAATTGAAATTGATGAGGAAAATCAGCAAGGTGAGGACTCGGAGGGAGAGCTTTGGAGTAGCGGAATTACAGAATCTATGCGTAATGTACCGAAGGCGGTGCTGAAATCCATTCCGAAAACGGCGAAGGAATTTACCAAGGAAACAGGAATTGAAACAACCGAGCGGCAGCAAAGTGCATATGAGAGGATAATGGCTGCGGCAACTCCTGAAGAAATTGCGGCAGGAATGGCAATTATAGCCAAAGTAGACCTTGCAAAGGTAAGCACGCTGCAAAGCCAGAAAAAGAATAAAGAGCTTAAGGTATACATACGCAGCGTTCTGACTTCTCAGGAGATTTCAAAAGCATTGTCGCTTTATAAAAAATACAAGCACCTGCTCTAATGAAAATTGAATAAAAAACACCTTTTTTGCAAAGTATATAAGCAGGAGGTGTTTAAAAATGGATTGTAATAAGCCTAATGAAAGCATAAAATGCACAGTAGTAGAATGCAAAAACCACTGTAAATCAAAGGATTACTGTTCTTTAGACAGTATAACAGTCGGCACACATGAGCCGAATCCAACAATGAATGAATGCACAGACTGCAAATCTTTTGAATTGTCATAAGCTTTGCAAAAAAAGAGGACGGCTTCGGCTGTCCTCTTTAATATATAATAGGAAGATGTAAAAATGGAAAATAAATTTAAATACACTCTTGATAACAAGAGGTATCACACATGGAATTATCATCTGCATACGCTTTTTGGCGAAAAGGTATTTAAGGTCGCACTAAACGGTGGGTTTACCTGTCCGAATATAGACGGGAAAAAAGGCATCGGCGGCTGCACCTACTGCCTTTCAGGCAGCGGTGACTTTGCCGGAAACCCTGACCACAGTATAGAAAATCAGTTCGAGGAAATAAAAGAACGAATGCACAAAAAATGGCCCGAGGCTAAGTATATACCATATTTTCAGGCAAATACCAATACATATGCACCGCAGGAGGAGCTTCGCAGAAAAATTGAGCCGGTAATGAAAAAAGACGGTGTAGTTGGTCTTGCACTTGCTACCCGTGCGGATTGCCTTGAAGATGATGTCCTTGATTACCTTACCGAGCTTAACGAAAGAACGTATCTGATGGTAGAGCTTGGTCTGCAGACGATTTTTGACCAAACCGGCGATAAAATTAACCGATGTCATACCTATGCCGAGTTTTTGGAGGGGTATCAAAAGCTCAGGATGCGTAATATAAAGACTTGTGTGCATCTTATTCTTGGACTCCCGGGAGAAACGCATGATATGATGGTAGAAAGTGCAAAAGCGGTTGCCGGGCTTGAGCCTGCCTGCGTAAAGCTGCATCTTTTGCACATCTTAAAGGGCACAAAAATGGCAGAGCAGTATAAAAATGGTGAATTTGAAACCCTGTCCCTTTCAGAATATGTAAATACGGTTGTTGACTGTCTTGAATATTTCTCGGAGGAAACGGTCATACAGCGGCTTACCGGTGATGGCGGGAGAGATACCCTTATAGCCCCTCTTTGGAGCCTTAAGAAATTTGTTGTTTTAAACGAAATCGATAAGGAAATGGTGCGACGGGACACATATCAGGGTGTACGCTTTGAGAGAAACTAAAAAAGACGAACATTCGTCTTTTTTTAGTTTTGCTGATTTTCCGGTACAGGAATGCTGATTCCGCTGTCCTGTGCTTTTGTAACATAAAAGTCAGGTCTTGAACCGAAATGCTTTTCATATTCCGAGCCTAAATTGTGCATAAATGTGTCTACACGGCTGTTTTTAACTATTGAAAAAATTCCGCCGTCCTCTAAAATCCCGCTCCCGTATGCATCGGAAAGCCGTACGGCAGTATCAAAAAGCTGCTGAGTTTTCTTATTTTTGTTATGGTCTAAAATCCATTTTGTTTCTTTATTCAAAAGCTCACCGAATTCTTCAAAATTACCTCTTTGCAAAAGCTCAACAGAATTTTGGGCGGCGTTGTCGGAGGGACGTTTTTTTATTGTGACTTTGTCTTCAATTTCACAGAGTACAATTTTAAGCTCAGAATCAGGAAAGGGAATGTGCCTTATACGCTGACCGTCAAAAACCGTTACACAGTCGGCTTTGGAGGAAATACAAAGCATATTTTTTTCGTAACTGTCGAAATGCTTTATAAGCTCAGAGACGTGCGGAACGTTTTTACAAAAACCGCTAAGTGATGTCAAAAGCAACGGCTCAAAGGGGTGTGAAAGACCGGTATTGTAGTATATGAGCAGCCTTGCACCGCCGATTTTTACTCCATATTTTTCTGTTTCTGAAAGGGTTTTTACGGTTTTGTTGTCCTTGTTATACGGAAAATCAAGTATGTTGCAGCTTAAAAAATCACTGTTGTCTGAAAATTCCGTAATAAGGCGGTCATCATTTCTCTTTGATAGTGCCAGCACACCTCCTACTGAGGCAGCACAGCCTATCGTTATTCCCGAGCGTGAAAAAAAAGTGACAGGCTTACCGACAAAATAAGCACTCTGGCACTTTTCACCATACCTTTTTTTGAAGTCTGTAAAGATTTTATTATAATCCATTATATCACCGTCATAATTTATATATTTGTTATAATTATTCTCACATTTGCATAGAATTATTTAGTAAGTTTATAAAAAGATTGACAACCGGCATTAATTTGATTATAATATATTGGAACGTGATTTGACATAATTACTTTTTATATAGAAAGGAAGTTTTTTTAAAATGGCAGAAACCAAAGAAATTATCTTAACGCAGATTGGTATGAAGGCACTAAAAACCGGTCTGGATTACTTAAAGACAGAAAAGAGAAGTGAAATCACAGAAAAGATAAAAATTGCAAGGGGCTTCGGAGATTTATCTGAAAATGCAGAGTATGACGAGGCAAAAAATGAGCAGGCAGAGGTTGAGTCAAAAATTAATCAGCTGATGAATATGCTTAAATTTACAAGAACTCTCGGAGATGATGAGATTGAAGAGAATACGGTTTGTATCGGTAATACCATCGAAATTCAGGAGGTCGGAGAGGATGAGCTTGAAACCTATGCGGTAGTCAGTGCAGACGAAATTGAAATGTATGCAATTTTAAATTCGGGTGATGACGACGATGCACTGCTTTCAGCAAATTCGCCGGTTGGAAAAGCACTCTTAGGGCATAAGGTCGGCGAAACCGTTTCGGTTGAAACTCCTGTTGCAAGCATTGATTTTGTAATTAAGAATATATATAAATATGAAGAATAAAAAACTGTCCGGATATGTGGAGTGTTCTTAAGGACAGTTTAAAACCCGAAACAAAATTTTTGTTTCGGGTTTTGTTGTATAAGGTATAAGGATTATCCTGAAATTACGGAAGATGGTGTACATCTTCCCTGCTTGTTACAGTACCGGACAAAAATATTGACTTTTTTCACAATTTATGATATCATTGTATCAAGATAGAATGATATCATTTGGAGGTGCTATCTTTGTTTAAAGAAAATAAAGCCACTCGTACAAGACAAGTGCAATTTAGAATGAATCCTGATAAAGTAAAACGTTTAATCGCAGCCATCGCTTATGATGATAATATGCATAGTATGGCGGATTTGTTTAACAAAGCAGCTGATGAATACTTAAAGAAACAAGAGAAAAACGGAGGTAAAAACCAATGACAAGATATGATATGATAGAGCGAATTGGCAATACATATATGACCTCAAATATTGAGGGCGGAGAATACAGTTATGTTCTTGAAGCAGGTTCAAAAGCAAAGTTAGAACAACTTGTAGGACATAGTGTTAATCATTTTAAATTAGATATTCGTTTTGAAGATGGTGAATATGTTGTTTTAGTTGAAACAAAACAGAATTTTGTTGATGCTGACGAAAAGCAACTTGCAGAATATCTTGAAGAAGAACGGGCATTACATACAGGTAAAAAAGTTATTTGCATACTTGCAAATACAAATAATGATAAAATCAAGGTTTGGAAATCATTTGTTGATGATGAACATATTCTTGACGAGGAAACTGTTCTTGATACTATGGAACACTACAAGTCTTTATTTGACCTTAATAAATCAAATGACCGTGAAAAAGTTCTCAGAAACACTTATGCGTTAAATGAACTTCTGCACAAAAAAGATATTGCTGAACAATTAAGAAGTCAATTTGTAGGAACAATTTTATTGCATATCAAAGACTTGGTTAAAAAGATTGGTGCAACAAGAATTGATGAAGAATTGCAGAAAACCATAAATAATTCTTTTGCTTTGAAATCTGAAAAGGAAATTAGGGCAGGTATTGAAAATACTCTTTCAGAACTGCTTGACGGCTCTGATAACAAGCAGAAAAAAATTGAATTATTGCAAAGAAATGTTCTAACAGACCAAAAGGTTCGTGCGTTGAAAAAGGCTGATTGGATAGAAATTATTGATTATATTCTTATGAATATATTTAAGTTTATTGATACCGATAGTTCCGAAGGTCAAGACATTTTGAACTTGTTTTTTATTGCATTTAACAAATATACAGGCAAAGCAGATAAAAACCAAGCATTTACACCAGACCACATTACAGAATTTATGTGCCGTATCACCGAAGTTGATAGGACAAAGCGTGTTCTTGACGGAACTTGTGGAAGTGCTTCTTTCCTTGTTCAAGCAATGGTTAAAGAACTTGCCGATTGTCGTAGAGGTAATACAGAAGCAGAAACAAAAAGACTTCAAAAGAAAGTTAAGGAAGAAAATATTTTTGGAATTGAAGTTGAAGAAAAAGCATTTGGACTTTCTGTTACAAATATGTTGATACACGGCGATGGCAATTCAAATATAAAACTTGGTAGTTGTTTTGACCATAAAGCATTTATTAAACAAGCAGACCCACACATCATTTTGATGAACCCACCATACAATGCAAAGCCCATTGGCATTCCTGCAAAATATAAGAAAGATTGGGGGTCTTCTGCTGATGGAAAAGAGGATCCTACAAAAGGCATGGTATTTGTTCATTATTTCTCTGATATTATAAAAGAAATGAATGAAGAGCGCATTAGAAACGGACAAGAAGCAAAATTTGCAAAACTTGCAGTATTACTTCCGTTGGCTTGTGCAATAGGCACAGGAAAAATAATTACCGCAGAAAAAGAAGCACTTCTTCAAGATAATACACTTGAAGCCGTATTTTCTCTGCCGTCAGATGTATTCTATCCTGGTGCTGCGGTTAATGCGTGCTGTATGCTTTTTACGCTTGGTCAACCCCATATTAAACCAGACGGAACTACAAGAAGCACATTTTTTTGTTATTGTAGAGATGACGGTTTTATAAAGAGAAAAAATCTTGGCAGAGTTGAACAGTTTGATATGGACGGCAATTCTAAATGGAAGGCTATTGAAGAAGAATGGCTTGATTTGTTTGAACGAAAAGCATCTGAAGACGGAAAATCTGCTGTTGAAAAGATTGATTCTGATGCAGAATGGCTTTGTGAAGCATATATGAAAACAGATTATACAAAACTTACAGCTGATGATTTTCAGAAAACACTTAATAATTATTTGGCATATCTTATCAAGGAAGGCAATGTCTATGAAAAAGATGTTGATGGTGAATAATTATGGATTTGAATATTCAGGATTGGAAAGAGTTTCAAATTGGTCGAGTATTTAAGACAAATATCGCTAAATCAGTAGATTATAGTAATACTGAGGCGGGCGATAATTTATATATTGGTAGAACATCTGAAAACAATGGCGTTCAAGGAAAGGTTTCGAATCAGCCAGTTGAAGAAGGAAACTGTATAATAATTGGTATGGTTGGTGAAAATTGGGCGTTTTATCAAACACAACCTTTTGTGGCTTCTCAGAATATTTTTGTTTTGAGAAATAAACACCTCAATCATTATACAGCAATGTTTTTGTGTTCTGTGTTAAATAAATGTGTTGAAGTCTTTAGAGATACATATTCTTTACCACTTGGAAAAGAAAAAATGAATGTAAGAAATATCAAATTACCTATCAAATATAATCTTGATGGTTCACCCGATATTGATATGAATAAGGTCTATTCTGATTACGGGTACATTCCTGATTGGGACTTTATGGAAAGGTATATCAAAACATTAAATTGTGAACCTTTAACGACAAAGAATAGCGAAAAGGGTATTTTTGATTTAAACACCGCAAACTGGAAAGAATTTTATTTAAAAGATTTGTTTGATTGTTGTATGGGAAATGGAATTGATGCTTCTGCAACAACAGATTATGAACCTGTTTACAATTATGTATCAAGAGATAGTAAAGGAAACGGCGTTGTGAATTTTGTTGATGAAGTAAAAAAGACTGATAAAAGAGGAAATGTTATATCAGAAAAACCTTTTCAAGCAGGAACAATGACTTTGGCTTTGGGTGGAAGTTTTCTTGGCTCTTGCTTTGTTCAAAAAGAACCTTATTACACGGCACAAAATGTAGCAGTTCTTACTGAAAAAGAACCGCTTACAATACAAACAAAAATTTTCATTTCTACTTTGGTAAGAAATGAATGTAAATATAAATATATTGCATTTGGTCGCGAATTAAATACACATTATAAAACAGATTTTTCAATTAAACTTCCTGTAAAAACCGATAAAAAAGGACAACCTGTTATTGATGAAACACATACATATTCAGAAAAGGGTTATATTCCAGATTGGCAATTTATGAATGATTATATAAATAGTTTGCCATACTCTGATAGGATTTAAAAAACAACCTCTCAATTATTTGAGAGGTTGTTTACTATTTATGTCCTTAAGAACACTCCGCGTATCCGGACAGTTTTTGTATGCAGTTATTATCTATAAAACATAAAAGCATCGGGACGCGATGCTTTTAGGCTTGATATGTATAGGATAAAAGGGTAGAAAGTAATTTCCTTCTACAATTTATATTATAGCATACGCATATAAGAAAAGCAAGCATTTTTTAATAAATATTGTAGTTTTTTAAAAAATAATCATTTTTTAACCACAATATATGCGAACGGGTGCAGAATTTAGTAAATTATGGTATTTACCCGGAATAAAAGCTGCCACGCACAGCATATACTATGCTGTGAGGTGATGTTATGCTGAAAAAATATAAGCCGTATATCGTGCAGATATTTATTGCACTTTTAGTTGGCGGACTTTCTGCTTTTATAACACGTGACAGCTTTATGGTGTATCAGGAGGTAATCAAGCCGCCCTTAGCACCGCCGCCGATAGTTTTTCCTATTGTGTGGGGTATTCTGTATATTTTAATGGGAATCAGTGCGGCGTTGGTTTATAAAACCGAGGGACGTATACCGTTTGTATACTGGCTGCAGCTTTTTGTAAACTTCGTATGGCCTATTATTTTCTTTAATATGCAGGCATTTTTATTTGCATTTATTTGGCTGTTGCTTTTGTGGGTGCTTATATTTATAATGATAGGCGAATTCTACAAAATTAACAAGAAAGCCGGACTGCTGCAGCTTCCGTATCTTTTATGGGTAACCTTTGCAGGATATTTAAACCTTGCAATCTGGCTTTTGAGCAGGTATTGAATATATAATTTTTTCTCCTTAGGTTTGCAATATTATACAAAAATCTGCATAATTACTAAAAAATGCAAGTATATGCTTGCATTTTTTGTCATATTGTGTTAAGATGATAACATCTATTAAAACCTAAAGGGGGAGAACTATGTTTAACTCAAAGACAAAAAAGAGGTTTTCAGTATGCTTTTTACTTAGCCTCGTAATTATGGCAGTGCTGTCAATTACAGCATTTGCTGAGGGAGAGACCGAGTATGTAAGTAAATTTGCAGATTCATTCTGGTCACTTCTTCCGCCGGTTATTGCTATTGCACTGGCACTTATAACAAAAGAGGTTTATTCCTCACTTTTTGCAGGAATCTTAGTGGGCGGACTTTTGTACGCAAACTTTAACCTTGAGCTTACTATGACTCACGTTTTCAGCGACGGATTCATTGCAAGCGTTGCGGATTCCTACAATGTTGGTATTTTGCTGTTTTTGATAATTCTGGGAGCAATGGTTTCTATGATGAACAAGGCAGGCGGCTCGGCTGCATTCGGACGTTGGGCATCAGAAAAAATCAAATCAAGAGTGGGTGCACAGATCTGCACAGTTATTCTTGGTATACTTATCTTCATTGACGACTATTTCAACTGTCTGACAGTAGGAAGCGTTATGCGTCCTGTAACCGACAAGAACAACGTGTCCCGTGCAAAGCTTGCTTATCTTATAGACTCAACTGCGGCACCTATCTGCATTATTGCACCTATCTCGTCATGGGCAGCTGCTGTTGCAGCATTTGCACAGGATTCCGGAATGAACGGACTTCAGCTTTTTGTAAGTGCAATTCCGTATAACTTCTATGCCATTTTAACTATTGTAATGATGATTACAATGGCTTTGATGAAGTTTGAATACGGCCCGATGAAAAAGCATGAGGAAAATGCTAAAAAGGGTGACATTTTCACAACTGCAAAAGAGCTTTTTAAGGATGCACAGGAAGGAAACGTTAATCCTAAGGGTAAGGTTATTGACCTTGTTCTGCCTGTAATTATTCTTATCATTGCCTGTGTAATCGGTATGATTTACTCCGGCGGATTCTTTGCAGCCGGTGAAGAGGGATATATGAATTTCATTACAGCCTTCTCAAATTCTGATGCTTCAGTAGGACTTTTCTATGGCTCATTCATCACAATGATTCTTACAATTGCATTCTTTATGATAAGACGTGTAATCTCCTTTAAGGAATGTATGGGATCAATTCCGGAGGGCTTTAAGGCAATGGTTCCGGCTATTATGATTTTGGTTTGTGCATGGACCTTAAAGGCTATGACAGACAGCCTCGGTGCTGCTACATTTATTGAAGGTGTTGTTAAGACCTCAGCAGGCTCATTTATGAACTTCCTGCCGGCTATAATCTTCCTTATTGCTGTTGGAATGTCCTTTGCAACAGGTACATCATGGGGAACCTTCGGTATTCTTATTCCTATTGTTATTATGGTATTTGGCTTTGATAAGGGTGCTATTACAATTGTTGCTATTTCTGCATGTATGGCAGGTGCGGTTTGCGGCGACCACTGCTCACCGATTTCCGATACAACAATTATGTCATCAGCAGGTGCACAGTGCGACCACATTAATCACGTTTCTACGCAGCTTCCATATGCACTTACAACTGCGGCTGTGTCATTTGTGAGCTATGTAATCGCAGGCTTCTGCCAGACAGTTTGGATTGTACTTCCTGTTTCAATTATTTTGATGATTGCAACAATCTTCGTTTTAAAGGCTGTTCTTGATAAGAAAGAAGCATAAATAAAATATATAAAAAGTCCCGGACTATCGAATTGCACGAATTTGTGCAGCTTGTGTCCGGGATTTTTTAAATTATGAAGGGTTTGAAGCTGCATAGCCAGATGTTTAATTTAATTATGTAGGCCAAAATTGCTGCCTCGTCATTGTGATTTTCGATGCCCTCAAACCCTTTTTCGCACAGAGAAAGAATTGCACCTTTTTGGAAAAATGCAAGTATGGGTGCAGCGTCTGAGGATATTATTTCCAAAAGAATACGCCGCAGCTTTTTTATGGTAGAGGTATTGCTGCTGCACTCTGAGGCATCACAAAGGTGTGATGTAAGCATAGCTTTAAAAACTACTTCTGCAGACTCACCTTGTGATGTAATATAACTATAAAGTCTTCTTGAAAGAAGCGGTGTTTTTATGCCGGTACTAAAGCTGCCTGCAAGCTGTCGGCTGCCGATGTAGGTAAAGCCAGTTTCTTCCGGCAGCAACGTTTCCTTAACTGCAGGATGCAGAACATCATTTTTTATAAGCACGCTGCGTAAATTTATTTTTTTAGTGTATAAATCAGGCTGTGAGGTTATAACCTTTATGCCGCTTTGGGACGCAGTCTTAAAAACCATCGGAAGAAGAAAGTCGGTGCCTGAAAGAACGGGCATTCCTTGTATAGAAACACATTCCGTAAGAGCAGCTTTAAGGTCTGTTTCGCCGGGAACTATATGTGTGTGTGCAGCGAGATAATTCTTTTTAAAATTCAAAGGCTCAGTAGAATATATTGATATTCTGCTGTATTTTTTTGACTGTTTTTCCGCTGCAATATGGCATAAGAGCCGGTCACAGCTGCTCCCTGAATAAAAAACTCCTGTTCTGCCGTCATTTTCACATCCCAAAGAAAGCTCCGACATTATGAAGTCGTCACTTGCGACTGTTTCACATTCCTCAGGCGGATATGGCTTTAAAATGATATTTCCGTCACGGATTTTTAAAAAATGTGCAGGTGGCAGCATTTCTATTCCATTAAAGATGCTGCCTGTGTAAAGCCCATTTTGTGAAAGTAACCGCGATACTCCTTCCTTCGAGACGGTCGGTTTAATATCCGGATGAGCAAGTATACCGCGTATCTGGGAGGCAAATAGATACGAATCACCGGTTTTAGCATAGAAAAGCGGTGATGATGCAAAAAAATCGCTTGCCGCAAAAATCTGACGCCGCATAGTATCATAAATAACATATGAAAAACAGCCGGAGAGCTTTGCAGGACTTTTTTCGCCGAAATGTATGTAGCAAAGAAGTGCAAGCTCAGAATCAGTCTCTGTAGTAAAACAATAACCAAGAGCCTTAAGCTCTTTCGTAAGTGCGGCTTTGTCGGTAAGCTCACCATCAAAGGCGATTATAAACTGATACCCCTCGCAGATTTTGCTGAGAACCTCGCTATCCGAGGAGTAAAGTGCGGCATTTTCTCCAATAAATCCGTCGCCGGAATAGGGGACGCCCTGAACGTCATTTAGCTGTTTTAACAATAATTTATAGTAAGGAATATTTTTTGTCAGATTTTCTTTGAAATTCACAGTACAGGAAATCATAAATTTGCTCCATTCTGCCTTTTAGGCCAAAGTCTTTTCCTACATTATTATATATATGTAAAATCTGCCCCCGACGTGCGGAATAAAATCCGGCACGAATAAATTAAAACAAGCAGTATACATAATTTAAGGCAGTTTCTGTAAAACTAAAGAAGTAATTTGTTATAAAAAGGGTGAGAGAGATGTCAAAGGAAGCATTGGAAAGAATTAAACAGGCAGAAAAGGAAGCACATTTGCTGGTGGAAAAGGCTGAGCATGAGGCAGAGCAACAGTTTAAAGACACCGAGAAAAAGATATTTAAAGAACGCACAGCCTTTTATGATAAGTTAAAAGCAGAACGTAGTGAAAAGCTTCGCAGAGTGGATGTGCAGATGAAAATAAGCGAAGAAAAGGCAACTAAGGAAGCTTTAAAGAGGGCGGAGAGTGTAAGGCAGGAATATGCTGCATATTTTAATGCTGCAAAGCAGGCGGCGATAGATACTGTTTTGGAATGAGGTGACGTGGTTGGCGATTATAAAAACCTGTAAAATATCGGTTTATGCTCTTGGCACGCAGATTAACGAAGTAACTGAATTTCTGCATAAAAGCCGGATTATTGAGCCGATAGACGATAGCGGCGGCGTGCCGGAGCGGATTATACAGAATATAGAAGGTGAGCTAAAGCGTACAGAGGCTGCACTAAAGGTAATAGATAAATACAAACCGCATAGGCAAGGGCTTTTTAGGAAAAAACGAAATGCCGCACTTAGCGACTATGCAATGGATAGAAAGGAAACTCTTGCGGCGATTAAAAGTATTTCAAAAATACTGTCCTTGTCGGAAAAAATAAGCAGTAATAACAGTAAAATTTCCGATTTAAAACTTTTGCAGAACAGGTTGTCTGATTATAAAGGCTTTGACCTTCCGCTTTCGGGGACAGGCTCGGAATATACCGAAGCGGCAGCAGGAAGGTGCAAAGCATATACTGCGGAAGCGTTTGCGGAAAAGCTGCAAGCAGCAGGAATAAAAATATACGGACACGTAATTAAAAGAACAAGACAGGAGTGTCTTGTATGGTTTGTGTACCTTAAAGCGGACAAGGAAAAAGTTCTTGATTTTTTTAAGGATATAGAATTTAATAAAGAGGATTTTATTACAGGTACAAACACACCTGATGCAGAAATTTTGCGGCTTGAGGAGAAAAAGAAAGAGCTTGAAAAAATCAGCGGTGAGCTTTCAGAAAAACTATCTGCTTTGGCAAAAGGCAGACGAATGCTGGAGCTGTATTATGACAGGCTTCTTTTAAAAAGAGAAAAATACCGTGCGATTCAGGCGGCAGAAAACACAGAGAAAACATTCATAATAACAGGGTATGTACCGGAAAACTCGGTAGAGGAATTAATTTCGGTGTTGGAAAAGAGGTTTTCCGTAGCAGCAGAGGTAGAAGATACGGAAGAGGGCGAAATTTTGCCGGTGGCTTTTAGCAACAATGCCTTCGTCAGGCCTGTTGAGGATATTACTGCCAACTATTCCATGCCGTCAGAAACCGATATTGACCCAAACCCCGTAATGGCGGTTTTTTATTACTGGTTTTTCGGTATGATGTTCTCAGATGCCGGATACGGGCTTTTGATGATGATAGTCTGCGGCATTTTAGGCTTTTCAAAAATCCTTGAAAGGCGAAAGCGAAGTATGCTTAAAATGTTTTTCTGGTGCGGTGTTTCGACAACGCTTTGGGGGATTGCTTACGGCAGCTTTTTCGGGGATTTGATAGGAACAGTATCAAAGACCTTTGGAAAAGGAAATGTGGAGTTTCTGCCTGTTTTAATTGACCCGGTAAATCAGGCACTTGAGCTTTTAATCATATCGGTTGCTTTTGGAATGGTGCATATATTAACGGCACTTGTAATAAAGCTTTTAAAGCTGTGGAGGCTCGGTGACAAAAAGGGTGCTGTTTATGATGTGGGGCTTTGGATAGGAGTTTTATCGGGACTGAGCATTTTCGCTGTCGGAATGGGAATGAAGCTTCAGGCGGTAAAAAATACAGGACTTGTAATCAGCATATTGTCGGCAATAGGTCTTGTTTTGGTCGGTGGTCGGGATAAAAAGTCATTTATTATGCGGTTTTTTTCGGGGCTTCTA
Source organism: Clostridia bacterium (assembly GCA_045577675.1). Lineage (GTDB taxonomy): Bacteria > Bacillota > Clostridia > UBA1381 > UBA1381 > UBA1738. The sequence goes on along the minus strand of JAZNIV010000023.1, from coordinate 16,054 downwards.
AGCCTTTACGATATAACCGGCTTTGTGGGTGATATTCTGTCATATTCAAGACTTATGGCACTGGGGCTTGCAACAGGCGTAATTGCGTCGGTTGTAAATGTTCTGGGGGCTTTGGGCGGTAATTCACCTGTAGGCATTATTATGTTTGTACTGATTTCGATTTTCGGGCATGGCCTGAATTTCGCTATAAATATGCTTGGAGCATATGTTCACACCAACAGACTTCAGTATGTGGAATTTTACCAGAAATTTTACTCAGGCGGCGGCAGACGTTTCAGGCCGCTTAGCCTTGATACAAAATATTTTAATTTTCAGGACAGTTAGAGAGGGATAGTTATGAATACAGGAATGTTTTTTGCGATTTTAGGAGCGGCACTTGCGGTAGGACTTGCCGGTATGGGCTCGTCAAAGGGTGTGGGTGTTGCATCTGAGGCTGCAAGTGCGGTTGTGGCAAACGACCCGTCAAAGTTCGGAAAAATGCTGGTTTTGCAGCTTCTTCCGGGTACACAGGGACTTTACGGGCTGATTATCGCCATAATGGTTATGCTCAATATCGGCATTTTAGGCGGTGAGCCAATTACAGATAACGGGGTGGGACTTCAGTATCTTGCAGCGTGTCTGCCTATTGCACTGGGCGGATATTTTTCGGGAAAAGCACAGGGCAGAGTTTGTGCTGCAGGCTGCAGCCTTACGGCAAAGCGTCCGGAGGAAAGCTCAAAGGCGATAGTATCTGCATCGCTTATCGAGCTTTATGCACTATTAGGCTTTATAGTATCGTTTTTGCTTGTAATAAACATTTAGGAGGTAAATTATGGGAGATTTACAACCTATAATAGATGCAATTTTAAATGATGCAAGGATAAAGGCTGCCGAAATTACCGAGAGGGCTGAAAGCAGACGTAATGCCCTTTTGTTGGAGTTTGATAAAGAACAGGAGCGAGAGCGTGACCATTTTCACAATCAGCTTGAAAAGGAAATCGATAGAATTTATGATTTGGAAAAGGTTAAGGACAGACAGCTTGTAAAAACGGCACAAATAAGGGCTAAATCGGAGTTTGTTAAGGAGGCCTGTGCGGCAGCAAAAAAGCAGCTTTATGAGCTTGATGACAAGGAATATATGGAAGTGCTTTCTAAGCTTTATAAAAGGTGTAATATCGCTGAAAACGGTGTTGTCTGCCTTAATGAAAGGGATAAAAAACGCGTAAAAAAAAGCGCATTTCCCGGTTCAGAGATTTCGGACAGCGAGATTTCGGCGAACGGAGGGTTTATTGTTGTGTGTAATAAAATCAGCTATGACTGCACCTTTGACAGCCTGTTTGAGGAAAAGTACAGCGAAATTTGTGACAAAATCAATGCACTTTTTAAGGAGGTTAAAGGATGAGCCCGGAATATACCTATGCCGCAGCTTATGTGAAAAGCCTTGAAGCAAATATGCTTACAAACAGCGACTTTACTCTCTCACTTGAATTTAGCGAAGAAGAGCTTGCTGATTTTTTAAGGAGTCACGGCTATGTGGGCGACAGCCTTTGGGAAATGCTTATAAAGGAGCGGGAGAGGATATGGGAGCTTTGCAGGGATTTGTGCAGAGGCGATGAAATGCTTGATGTTTTAATGATGGACAATGATTTCCACAATATAAAGGCTGTTATAAAATCGGTGCTGTCTAAAAACGATTGGAAAGAGCTCATCTATGAGCCGTCGGGAATTGATTGTACTCAGCTTGAAGTTGCTGTCAAAAACAATGATTTTCAGTACATTGACGATTTTTATGGTGATATTTGCAGAAAAGCATTTGAAATCTATAAAACAGACGGCGGACAGGCGATGGAGATATTTCTTGATAAAAAGCATTATAGCACTGTTTTATCAAGGAGTAGACGGGATAGCTTTGTTTATGGCTGGGCGGAGAGGAAGGCTCTTATACTTAACCTTAAAATTTTTCTGCGTACAGAAGGTGCATCGCGTGAGTTCCTTGAAAAAGCACTTGTAGAAAACAATTTGATTGATGTGTTTTCTCTTGTAAACGGCAGTAAATCAAAGGAGGAAATTCTTTTGGAGCAGGGCTATCAAAAAGAGTATGATATATGGAAAAATTCGCCGGCAAAGCTCGAAAAATACCTTGACGATATGTTAACAGGATATTTAAAGAATGCACAGACAGAATTTTTTAGTTTTGCACCGGTTTTAGGATATTTCGAGGGCAAAAAAACCGAAATAATCAATATCCGCCTTATTGCCTATGGCAGGCGGAGCGGTATGCAAAAGGAAAAAATTGCGGAAAGACTGAGGGAAGCATATGTATAAGTTTGCGGCAATAGGAGATTTCGAAAATACAGCATATTTCGGTGCAATCGGTGCAGAAACCTTCTTTCCCGAATCAAAAGAAGAGGCACAGGCTATTATAAAAAGACTTTCCCAAAGCGGATATGCCGTAATTTTTGTGAATGAGAAATACTATGAGGATAGCTACCAAAGTGCTGATTTGACTGCGGTAATTCCATTGCCGTCGGGAGAGGGCAGCAGCTCGCGGATAAGTACGTATGTTAAACGGGCAGTTGGCTCGGATATGAATTTTGATAATTAGAAAGGGGCGGCACAGTGTCGGAGGGAATAATTAAAAAGGTTTCAGGACCGTTGGTGGTGGCAGAGGGAATGTCGGATGCAGATATGTATGACGTTGTCAGGGTATCAAAGCTGGGGCTTGTGGGAGAAATTATTGAAATGCATGAAGGGCTTGCATCAATTCAGGTTTATGAAGAAACCTCAGGCTTAGGCCCAGGCGAGCCGGTAATATCCACAGGCTCACCGCTTTCGGCAGAATTAGGCCCTGGTTTAATCGGGAGTATTTATGACGGAATTCAGCGGCCTTTAGACGGAATAGAGGCTGTTGCAGGAACAAACCTTGAAAGAGGCGTTAATGTTGCCGCACTTTCAAGAGATAAGCTGTGGGAATTTACCGCCTTAAAAAAGACAGGAGATACAGTAAGCGGCGGCGAGGTTATCGGCACTGTTCAGGAAACCGGAGCAGTTCTTCATAAAATTATGGTGCCACCTGGAGTGTCAGGAAAAATAGAAAAGATTGAAAGCGGTGAATTTACGGTAAGCGATACGGTCTGCGTAGTTAAAACGGAAAAGGGATTAAAGGAGCTGTCCCTTATGCAAAAATGGCCGGTTCGTGTGGGCAGACCGTATGCGAAAAAATTGCCCCCTGATGTTCCGCTTGTTACCGGTCAGCGTATTATTGACACACTTTTTCCTATTGCAAAAGGCGGTGTCGGAACAGTCCCCGGGCCGTTTGGCAGCGGAAAGACAGTTGTTCAGCATCAGCTTGCAAAATGGGCGGATGCGGATATTGTCGTTTACATCGGCTGCGGTGAGCGTGGAAACGAAATGACCGACGTTTTAAATGAGTTCCCGGAGATTAAAGACCCGAAAACAGGGAAAACACTTATGGAACGTACTGTTTTGATTGCAAATACCTCAGATATGCCGGTTGCGGCACGTGAGGCGTCAATTTATACAGGAATTACCATTGCAGAGTATTTTCGTGATATGGGATATTCTGTAGTACTTCTTGCCGACTCGACCTCACGTTGGGCAGAAGCTCTTCGTGAAATGTCCGGAAGACTTGAGGAAATGCCGGGAGAAGAGGGGTATCCTGCATATCTTGCCGGAAGGCTTGCGGGCTTTTACGAGCGTGCCGGACGTATCAAAGCACTTTGCGGCGGAGAGGGAGCACTGAGTGTAGTCGGTGCGGTTTCGCCTCAGGGCGGTGATATTTCCGAGCCTGTAACGCAGGCAACCTTAAGAATTGTAAAGGTGTTCTGGGGACTTGACTCTTCTCTTGCATACCGGCGTCATTTTCCGGCTATCAACTGGCTAAAAAGCTACTCCTTGTATTTAGGCCGTATGAGGGCATGGTATGAGGAGGAGATAAATGGTGAATGGATGGATAATAGGAATCGGCTTATGCGGCTTTTACAGGACGAGGCGGAGCTTGAAGAAATAGTAAAGCTTATCGGTATGGATGCACTTGCAAAAACCGACCGATTAAAGCTTGAAACAGCACGTGCGGTGCGTGAGGACTATCTTCACCAGAATGCCTTTCATGAAGTGGATACCTATACACCTTTAAAAAAACAGTTTATTATGATGAAGCTTATTATGACCTTTTATGATTTGGCAAAGGACGCCGTAAATGCAGGCGTGGATATAGAGGATATAATGGCACTTGAGGAACGTGAACGAATGGGACGTCTTAAATATGTCGAAGAAAAGGACTGCGAGAGGGAGTTTTTTGATATAACGGAAAAGCTCCGCATAAGCCTTGAAAAACTGAAAGCGGAGGCGAAAGAAAATGCCTAAGGAATACAGAACTATACGTGAAATTGCAGGGCCGCTTGTGATGGTGTCCGACGTGAGCGGAGTCAGCTACAACGAGCTTGGTGAAATTCTGCTGAAAAACGGTGAGAAAAAGCGGTGCCGAGTGCTCGAAATAAACGGCAGCGACGCCCTGGTACAGCTTTTTGAAAACAGTGCGGGGATTAATCCAACAGAATCAAAGGTGAAGTTTTTAGGGCATACAATGGAGCTGGGGGTTTCGGAGGATATGTTGGGACGCGTGTTTGACGGCCTCGGAAACCCCAAGGACGATTTTGAAATAATCCCCGAAAAAAGACTTGATATAAATGGTGTGCCGATGAATCCTGTTTCCCGAAATTATCCGGAGGAGTTTATCCAGACGGGCGTCAGTGCAATTGACGGGCTGAATACCCTGGTAAGAGGACAGAAGCTTCCTATTTTTTCAGGGAGCGGTCTGCCGCATGCAAGCCTTGCGGCACAGATTGCACGTCAGGCAAAGGTGCTTGGCGATGACGATAAGTTTGCGGTTGTTTTTGCGGCTATCGGCATAACCTTTGAAGAGGCGAATTTTTTTATAGAGGATTTCAAAAAAACAGGTGCAATGGAGCGGACTGTGCTATTTGTAAACCTTGCGGATGATCCGGCAATTGAACGTATCGCAACACCTAAAATGGCACTTACCATGGCAGAATATTTAGCTTTTGACAAGGGTATGCACGTTCTTGTTATAATGACGGACATCACAAACTATGCCGATGCTCTTCGTGAAATTTCCGCAGCACGTAAGGAGGTGCCGTCAAGACGAGGTTATCCCGGATATATGTATACCGACCTTGCGGCAATGTATGAGCGTGCCGGAAGACTAAAGGGCAGGGAGGGTTCAATAACTCTCATTCCCATTTTAACTATGCCGGAGGACGATAAAACGCACCCCATCCCCGACCTTACCGGCTATATAACCGAGGGGCAGATAATCTTGTCACGTGAGCTTTACAGAAAAAATGTCCTGCCGCCTATTGATGTTCTGCCGTCCTTATCAAGACTAAAGGACAAGGGTATAGGTGAAGGCAAAACACGAAAAGACCATGCAAATACAATGAATCAGCTTTTTTCGGCATATTCAAGGGGCAAGGAGGCAAAAGAACTGATGGCAGTTTTAGGAGAGGCGGCACTTACCGAAATTGACAGAAAATATGCCGCTTTTGCCGACAGCTTTGAGGAGGAATACGTTTCTCAAGGGGAAGATAAGGACAGGTCAATTGAGGAAACCCTGTCAATCGGATGGCGGCTTTTGTCCATGCTCCCGCGAAGCGAGCTTGTTCGAATTAAGGACGAGTACCTTGATGAATTTTACGGCAAATGAGGTGAGTTTTTGGCAAGACTTAATGTAAATCCTACACGAATGGCACTTTCAGGACTTAAAAAAAGTCTTGATACAGCCGTAAAAGGGCACAGGCTTTTAAAGGACAAGCGTGACGAGCTTATGAGGCAGTTTTTAAATACTGTACGCGAGGCAAAAAAGCTGAGAGGCAAATTGGATAAGGAGATTTTAAAAGCTCAGATGAAGCTTCAGGCGGCAGCCGCCGTTATGGGTGAAAAACGCCTGAAAACCGCACTTTTGCTTCAGCATTTTGAAGCTGATATAACCGTTAAAAAGCGAAATGTTATGAGCGTTATTCTGCCGCAGTTTGAGGTGCAGGATATGGCAGAGGCAGATGTATGTGCATTCGGGCTTGCCGACACCGGTGCAGACCTTGAGAGTGCTGTGAAAATTCTTTGCCGCATCAGGAAGGACTTAATTCACCTTGCTGAGCTTGAAAAGGCGATTGAGCTTATGTCGGGCGAGATTGAGCGTACGCGAAGAAGGGTTAATGCACTTGAATATGTAATTATACCTGACTATCAGGAAACAATCCGGTATATACGTATGAAGCTGGACGAAAATGAACGTGCGAACAGTATACGGCTTTTAAAGGTCAAGGATATGGTAATTGAAAATAATCTGAAAAGATAGTGCTTTAAGAAATACACCCAAAAAGGCTGCGACAAAATGATTTCACTTTGTCACAGCCTTCTTATTTATGCATTAATAATCTTATCTGCCTTTAAAATTGCGATTTCGGTTTTTGCATCGGCAATTTCGTTGTTCATCACCATTTCTACCAATGTATCAAGAGGTATTTTCTTTACCTCGACAAATTCGTCGGGGTCAAGCTTTTGACCGATATAGGTAAGGTCCTGTGCTAAGAATAGGCTAATTATCTCGCTGCAATAGCCCGGCGACGGGTAACATTTTCCAAGAAATGTGTATTTGGCAGCTTCAAAGCCTGTTTCCTCTGAAAGCTCACGCTTGCCCGCTTCAAAAGGGTCCTCGCAAAGCTCCAATTTTCCTGCCGGAATTTCAAGAACCACTTCATCATAGGGCTTTCTGTACTGCTCTACCGTAAGCACGTTTTTTTCGTCGTCTACAGCAATTACCCCTACTCCGCCGTTGTGGATTACAAGCTCACGGCCTGCAGTTTTTCCATTGGGAAGAAGAACTGTATCCTCCTTTATATGTATAATTCGTCCACTGAATATTTCGCGTGTGGATATTGTTTTTTCTGTCAAATCCATTTTGTATTACTCCCTGATTTCTGATAAAAATTTATTGATAACCCTGGTTGAATTTTCTGCTGCAAGCTTTGCAAAGGTAGGAAAGTCCATGTCGGCACCATCGTCGGCACCGTCGCTCATTGAACGTAAAACTCCAAAAGGAACGTCGTTTACGTAGCATACATGACCGATTGCTCCACCCTCCATTTCACAGGATTTTGCACCGAAGGTGTCGATTATAAACTGCTTTTTACTGTTGTCGGCAACAAACTGGTCGCCTGATGCAATTGTACCTACAGAATTTGAAAGACCGAGGCTGTATGCACTTTTTTCGAGTAAGCCGCAGATTGTTTTGTCTGCCGGAATTTTTATAATGTTAATGTCGGATAAAAGCCCTACAGGGTCTCCGAGTGGAGAGGTGTCCATATCATGCTGAACAACGCTGTCAGCAATTACTATGTCGCCGATTTTGAGGTTTTTATCAAGACATCCGGCAACGCCTACGTTGATTATCATTTTTGGATTAAATTTAAGTATCATAGCCTCAGCACAAAGTGACGCAAAAACCTTGCCCACTCCGCATTTTGCTACAACAACATCAAGCTTTTCAAACTTGCCGTATACAAATTTAATTCCGCTTATTGTTTCTTCGCCGGTATCGGATAAAAGCGATTTTATGCTTTCAACCTCAATATCCATTGCACCGATTATTCCTATCATAAGCTGGTTCTCCTTATAAAAGCGGCAGTGCATCTACGAAAATGACATCGTCACGTTTTGCTGCGTCGCCCTCGGCAAAAACAAATGCTTTTGCATAGATGTTCGCACCCACCTGATTTAAAATCTGCTCGATTGCCGAAAGGGAAGACCCTGTTGAAACAACATCGTCCACCACCAAAACATTTTTGCCTTTTAGCTTAGGAATCTGATTATTGTCAAGGTACAGGTAGTGCTGATTTTTTGTGGTGTATGTATTTACCGCTCCTTTTGTAACCTCTTTATGATAGATTTTCTGTTCTTTTCTTAATATTACCATATCACGGTTTAAGTACTCTGCAATCTGGTATGCAAGGGTGATGCCCTTTGTTTCGGCAGAGAGAACCGTATCGATTTTTGAAAGGTCAAGCCCTGATTCCTGCAGCTTTTTGTATACCGCCGCACTTGCATCACGTGAAAGGTCGATAGAGGACAGCATGTCCAGCACCGCAATGCTAAGTCCTTCCTTTATTTCGACAATGGGAAGGCCGTATTCTTTTCCGTTTAAAGTGACTTTATAATCCATCTTATTTCTCCTTAAAAATATTTAAAATCAGTTTTTTTACTGCTTAAAACTTCAATATATCTTGCTGCCTCTTTTTTTGCTGTAGACAGGTCAAGAGTTTTGTAGTTCCCACATTCAATTTCCGATGCACCGAAAACCTCTCCTGTGTGCGAAAGGATTTTTTCACAGGCTTTTTTTATGTGGTCATAAACGCTTTCGTTATCTGCGTTTCTTATAAGCAGGTAAAACCCTGTCTGACAGCCCATAGGACCAAAGTATATTACGTCAAGTTCGGTATTTCTTATATATGTTGAAAACATATGCTCAAAGGTGTGCATGGTTATGTTATCCATATAATCTCCGCTGTTGGGACGGCGTGTACGCATATCGTAGGTGGTGATGTCGCCGTCGATGCGGGAAATATATAAGCCTTCACCGAATTTTGTGTGGTCAACAGCAAAGCTTGCATTTTTCTTTATATCCATTGGTAAGCTCCTTATATCAATTATATACTTAAGCACAATTTAAAAACTCCTCTACAACGTAGCATTATATCATATTATGGTAAAAAGTTCAATATAAATTAAAGATTTAGAGGATAAAAAAGTGTCATCCACCATTGCTAATCGTACAAAGGTTAAAATCATCAGCTTTTTAACCTATTGACTATTCCTTATATATGTGATACAATGATATAATAAGTGTAGTATGACTATTTTTAAAATCTGATATATAAAATTAAAGAGGAGATTTTATGAAAAAGCGATATAACAGTAACGGTCAGGAGCCTGTGTGGATTGCGGTTTCGGCTGTTGTTTTGACCCTTTGCGGAGCACTTTGTCTTTATCACAGAGAGCTTCTTGAAAGCGGAATTTTGCTGGTATCTGCGGCGGCTGTTTCAATATTCGGATATTCTGCAAGCCGCAAGCACAAAAAAGGCTTTGCTGAGTTCGTTAAGATGGTCACATCTCAAAAAGAGGGTATGTCAAGTGACGCGATAAGCAAGTTTCCGCTGCCGATGGCAGTGCTGCAGGTTAACGGTCAGATAAGCTGGTTTAACGACCTTTTTGCAGAAATGCTTGGAACAAATGACCTTTACAATATAGTTATCAGTGACGTTATGCCTGAGCTTAAATGGTCTGAGGTTTTAAAGTCAACAAACGGAATTTACACATATGCAGGCTACAAGGGTCACCGATACAATGTTGTGGGCGACATTATAAAAAATGCGGCATCTGCCGATGATAAGCCGGAGTTTTCGGTGCTATTATACTTCATCGACAAAACCGAGATTGAGGAATTAAGAAAACGCTACGACAACGAAAAAATTGATATTGCCATTGTCAATATTGACAACTACGACGAGATTTTTCAGAAAATGGACGATTCGGAGTGTCAGCAGACTGTTGCTAAGATAAACAAGTATATAAGTGCGTGGGTTTCAGAGAGCAAGGGTATTATGAAAAAAACCGAGCGTGACCGCTATATTGTTATGTTTGAGCATCAGCATCTGAAGGAATATATTCACCGCAAATTTGACGTGCTTGAAAAGGTAAGAAGTCTTGGTGATGCACTGAAAATGCCGATTACGGTAAGTATCGGTGTCGGCGTTGGCGGAACACTTTCGGAAAATGACGGCTATGCAAGAGCCGCTATTGATATGGCTCTCGGAAGAGGCGGCGACCAGGCTGCTGTTAAGGATGCGAGCCAATACAATTTCTACGGCGGTATTGCTAAGGACTATGAAAAGAGTACACGTGTAAAAACAAGGGCCTTTGCCGTTGCTCTGAAGGACTTTATCGCAAACTCCGACAAGGTTATTTTTATGGGACACAGCGGTCTTGACTATGACTCATTCGGTGCGGCTATCGGTCTGCAGCGGGCTGTACGTTCACTTGGGAAAGAGCCGTATATTGTGTTTGACAATTCTCCTGCTGTAGAGGCACTTTTTGAGGAAGTCAGCGAAATCGAAGAATACCGCGGAATGCTTATCGAGCCGGAGGAGGCAGAGGACATTATAACTATGAATACTCTGCTTGTTATACTGGATACGCACCGTCCTTCCTTGATGCCGCGTCCGGAGCTTTTGGAAAAGACTACCAAGGTGGTTTTAATCGACCATCACAGACGAAGCACAGAGTTTGTTTCAAATATTTCGCTCATTTATCACGAGCCGTATGCGTCCTCTACGTGTGAAATGGCAACGGAAATTCTGCAATATATTGACGATAACAAAAAAATGACCACCTTTGAGGCGAAGTCGCTTTATGTGGGAATTTTAATGGATACAAAGAATTTCAGCTTAAAAACAGGTGTAAGAACCTTTGAGTCTGCATCGTACCTCAGAAGATACGGGCTTAACACCGCTGAGGTTCGCCGGCTGTTTAATGTGGATAAGGAGGAATACGTTTTCCGTGCCGAAATTATAAAGAACTCGGAGCAGGTTAGTGAAAATATGCTTGTTTCGGTTTGCGAAGAAGCCTATCCGAATATGAAGGTCATTTCTTCACAGGCGGCAGATGAAATGCTCAATCTGTCCGGAATCAGAGCAGCGTTTGTGATTTATCCTATGGATAATGAGGTGTGTATTTCTGCACGTTCGCTGGGAGATATAAATGTTCAGGTTATTATGGAAAAGCTGGGCGGCGGCGGTCATGCAACCATTGCCGGAGCTCAGATAAAAACGCATATGCTTGACGAGGTGTATATGCAGCTTACGGATGCTATTTCGGAATATGTTGAGGATAACAGAAAGGACTGATACAATAATGAAGGTTATTTTAAATCAAGATGTAAAAGGAAAAGGAAAAAAAGGACAGCTTGTTGAGGTTTCAGACGGATATGCAAGAAATTATCTCTTGCCAAAGGGACTTGCAAAGGAAGCAACTAACACGAACATTAACATAATGCAGGGACAGAATGATGCAGAAGCACACCGCCAGAAGGTTGCTTTGGAGGAGGCACAGGCTCAGAAAGAAAAGATGGAGGCTGTAGAGGTTATCCTTACTGCAAAGGCAGGAGAAAACGGAAAGCTTTTCGGCTCGATAACATCAAAGGATGTCGCAGAGGCACTTACAATGCAGCATCACATTAAGATTGATAAAAAGAAATTTGTTATGCCGGACGGAATTAAAATGCTCGGTACAACAACGGTAGATGTAAAAATTCATCAGGGTGTTACAGGAAAGCTGAAGGTAGTGGTTAAAGAGCAGTAATGCACCCTAAAAGAAGAAGGAAAGTGGTTATATGGCAGATAATATGAATATAAGTGAATATGAGCTGCCGCACAGCTTAGAGGCGGAAAAGGCTGTTTGTGGCTGTGTTTTGCTGAACGAAAAGGCCCTTGCTGCTGCTGCAGAGCTTGTAAAGCCGGAGGACTTTTATTTCGATGCAAACCGCGAAATTTTTGCGGTTGCACTCGAGCTTTTCAACGAAAGCACGCCGGTTGATGTGGTTACCGTAAATGACCGGCTTGTCAGGTATGATAAGCTGGATGCAGTAGGCGGAATACCTTATCTTACAACCCTTGCCACAAGTACGCCTACAACAGAAAATGTGACCTACTATGCGGAAATTGTTCGCGAAAAATCCACTTTAAGGAAGCTTGCTACTGCCGGAACTGCTATTTCTACGATTGCAGTGGGGCAGGACGGCGACACAAGCACGATTTTGGAGCAGGCTCAGCAGCTTATTAATGAAGTTTCATCAGACCGTGAAAAAAAGGAGATTGTTCCTGTTAAGGATATTATTATGGACACCTATCAGGAAATGGCGGAAAATGCAGCAAATCCTGATAAAATGACAGGGCTGCCGACAGGCTTTGATGAGCTGAACCGCAGATGCGGCGGTTTTCACGGCGGCGAGTTTATATTGATTGCAGGTCGTCCGGGTATGGGTAAGTCAAGCTTTGCGGTTAATATCGCAGAGCATGTTGCTATAAATGACGGCAAGACTGTTGCAGTTTTCAACCTGGAAATGCCTAAGGAGTCGGTTTTAAAGCGTATTCTGTGCTCACAGGCACTTATTGATTCGAATAAGATTCTGACAGGAAGGTTTGAGGGCGAGGATTGGGCAAGGCTCGGAAGGGTGCTTGATAAAATTGCTGCAGCACCTCTTTATATAGACGATTCATCAACTGTAACAGTGTCTGAAATAAGGGCAAAATGTCATAGATTAAAACAAACTAAAGGTCTTTCCATGATTGTTATTGACTATCTGCAGCTTATGCAAGGCTCAGGAAGAACCGAGTCACGTCAGCAGGAAATTGCGGATATTTCGCGTTCCTTAAAAATTATGGCAAAGGAGCTTGATGTTCCGGTAATTGCTCTGTCGCAGCTTTCGCGTGCTGTAGAGTCAAGACAGGATAAAAGACCGATGCTTGCGGACATTCGAGAATCCGGTTCTATCGAGCAGGATACCGATATTGTAATGTTTTTATACCGTGACGAGTACTATAATCCTGATACTGAGGATAAGAATATGGCAGAGGTTCTGATTGCCAAGCACAGAGCAGGCGAAACAGGTATGTTTAAGCTGGGCTGGCAAGGAAAGTATACGAAATTTATAAATATTGATTACCGTGCAAAGGAAGAGCAGTAATTATGGATATTTTAAAAATTGCTGCAGCAACAATTAAAGAGTATAACCTCATTGAACGGGGCGACAGCATTTTGGTGGGACTTTCGGGCGGTGCAGATTCGGTTGCACTTTTGCACGTTCTCTTGAGCTTAAAGGAGGAATACGGCATAACCATCGCCTGTGCTCACGTAAATCATAGTCTCCGTGATACTGCGGAAAGGGATATGAATTTTTGTGAGAATTTATGCAAAAAGCTTGGTGTGCAGTTTTTTTGCCTTACTGTTGACATAAGAGAGGGTGCAAAAAGCGAGGGAATGAGCGAAGAGCTTTTTGCAAGAGGTGTCAGATACGACTATTTTAATTCTCTCGGCTTTGATAAAGTTGCAACGGCACACAACAAAAACGATGCCGCTGAAACCTTGCTTTTTAATTTTATGCGTGGCAGTACGGTAAAGGGGTTATCGGGAATACCTTACAGACGTGGTAATGTAATAAGACCGCTTCTGGATATAAAAAAATCGGATATTTATGAGTTTTGTAACGACAACGGGTATGCTTTTGTCACAGACGAAACCAACCTTGAGGCGATTTATACGAGGAATAAAATCAGGCTGAATTTAATTCCTGAGATAGAGAAGGAGTTTAATTCCAATTTTGTAGATGTGGTCACAAAAAATGCAAGGCTGTTTAAAGAGGACAGTGACTTTTTAGAAGCTCTTGCAGAAAAAGCATATTCGGGTGAGGTAAAAACGGCTGAAATATGCTTGCAGCCGGCCCCGGTAAAAAGGCGGATTTTGCAGCTGCATTGGAAAAAAGCATCGGGAAAAGAGGAAAACCTGTCCTCTGTATATATAGACGGACTACTGGACTTGGCGAAAAAAAATCATACCGGCAAGGAAATATCCCTTCCAATGGGCTTTTCGGCAAAAATCGTCTACGGAAAGCTGATTATTGAGAAAAAACAAAAAAAAGTTGATTATGAATACAAAATTTACCCCGGAAAAATTTTAAACATTCCGGAAATTGGCAAGAATATACTTATAACCGAAACTGGCGGTAAGCCGGATTTTTACCTTTCGGATGCAGAAGGGCTGACTGTGCGTAATCGCCGAAGCGGAGATGTTTTTTCGCCGGTAGGTATGACAGGCAGAAAAAAACTGTCGGATTACTTCACCGATAAAAAAATACCGTCAGATAATCGTGACAGTATTCCGGTTTTGCTGAAGAACGAAAGAATTGTGTCTGTAGGCGGAATGCGGACAGACAGGCATTTTTGGGATACATCGAAAAGGGCATATAAAATTGAGATAAAGGAGGCAGACCATGCAGAATAAAAACAGAGGCATATTTAGTTGGTTATTGATACTGACTGTGATATTTATGGTCTATTCCGCGGTTTCCGGCTATATGGATACAACGATACCGTCAAACTACTCGTCTTTGGTAACGGGTATAAAGGAGGGTGCGGTATCCGAGCTGTATATTGACGGAACAACGGCAATTGCAGTGGTTGGCGATAAAAAGATTTCTTGTGAGATACCATCAAAAGAGGTACTTCGCGAGGATGTAGGAGAAGAGATTATAGAGCAGGCTACTCAAGGAAAGCTTCAGTATCAGCTTGCACCAAAAAAAGTTTCATGGATTGACTATCTCATTCCGATTTCCTCGATATTGATGCTTGTACTTTTTGTTTTCCTTCTGCTGCAGCAAAGCGGAGGAAAAGGTGCTGCAAACTTCACAAAAAGCCGTGCCAAGCTTGATACTGACGAAAACAAGAAGGTCAAATTTGCCGATGTTGCCGGTGCTAAGGAGGAAAAAGAGGAGCTTATGGAGCTTGTTGAGTTCCTTAAAAATCCGCAGAAATTTATCTCGTTAGGAGCGAGAATACCAAAGGGTGTGCTTTTGGTAGGCTCACCGGGTACAGGTAAAACCTTGCTTGCACGTGCAGTTGCGGGCGAGGCAGGAGTGCCGTTTTTTTCAATTTCCGGCTCGGACTTTGTAGAGCTTTATGTTGGTGTTGGTGCGTCACGTGTGCGTGATATGTTTGCTCAGGCAAAAAAATCAAGACCGTGTATAATATTTATCGACGAAATAGACGCTGTAGGCAGACGCCGCGGTGCAGGTATGGGCGGCGGACATGACGAAAGAGAACAGACGTTAAATCAGCTGCTTGTGGAAATGGACGGCTTCGGTAAAAATGAGGGCATCATAATTATGGCGGCAACAAACCGCCCCGATATTCTCGACCCGGCACTTCTAAGACCGGGAAGATTTGACCGTCAGGTTGTAGTTGATAAGCCGGATTCAAAGGGCAGAGAGGAAATTCTAAAGGTTCATTGCCGCAATAAAAATGTTGCAAAGGATGTAGACCTTGGAAAGATTGCCCGTGCAACTGTAGGCTATACAGGTGCAGACCTTGAAAATGTAATGAATGAAGCGGCAATTTTTGCGGCACGAAGAAATAAAGTTGAAATCGACGAAAAGGATATTGAGGACGCAAACATTAAGGTGATGATGGGACCTCAGAAAACATCGCAGGTTGTGACCGAAAAGGAAAGAAGGCTGACAGCTTTCCACGAAGCAGGTCATGCTGTGCTTACTAAATTGGTTTCAAGCCGGGACACTGTTCGTCAGGTTTCGATAATTCCACGTGGCAGAGCCGGCGGATATACTATGCATATTCCGGAGGAGGATACATGGTATTACGGCAAGAAGGATATGGAAAATGACATTGTAGTACTGCTTGGCGGAAGAGCTGCAGAGGAGCTTACAATGGATGATATTTCAACCGGAGCATCGTCTGATTTAAAGCGTGCAACACAGCTTGCACGTGAAATGGTGGCGAAGTTCGGTATGAGTGAAAAAATCGGGCCTATTTGCTATGACAGCGATGACGAGGTGTTCTTAGGCAGAGACTTTGGACATTCTAAAGCGTATTCCGAGAATGTTGCCGCGCTTCTTGACAAGGAAGTGGAGAACATCTTAAAAGGTCAGTATGACAGGGCGAAAGCACTTCTTACAGAAAATATGGAAAAGCTTAACAACGTAGCAGAAGCTTTGCTTTTAAAGGAAGTAATAGACGGAGCAGAGTTTTTGAAATATTTTAACAATGAAAAAGGAGAAACAGAAAATGAAACAAGTAACTAAGGATATGATAATCAGAGAGGTTTTAGACCTTGACCCGGGCTGTGCAGAATTTCTTTTAAATATCGGAATGCACTGTCTTGGCTGCCCGTCAGCAAGCGGCGAAAGCTTAGA
>JAZNIV010000022.1:0-4815 GCA_045577675.1 Clostridia bacterium | reverse complement strand
CCCGTTGGAGGCATACCGATTTCAAGTGCATTCATAAAGTCCTCATCGGTTGTATTTGCCTCTTCGTCACCAAGTGCCAAAAGCTCTTCCTGAGCCTTAAAACGTTCTCGCTGGTCAATTGGGTCGTTAAGCTCAGAATATGCATTTGCCATTTCCCAACCATTCATAAAGAACTCAAATCTTTCAACATAATCAGGATTTTCCGGTTTCTTCTTTGTAAGCGGTGAAATTTCTACCGGATGATCCATAACAAAGGTTGGCTGAATAAGATGTTCTTCAACAAATTCTTCAAAGAACAAGTTCAAAATATCGCCCTTTTTATGGTGATTTTCATATTCAACGTGATGCTTATCAGCAGCCGCACGAGCTTCCTCAACAGTATTGATTTCGTTAAAGTCCACACCGGAATATTTCTTAACGCTATCGAGCATTGTAATTCTTTCAAACGGCTTTCCTAAATCCATTTCAATTCCGTTATAAGAAATCTTGGTTGTACCCAAAACCTCCATCGCAACATGGCGGTAGAGATTTTCAGTAAGATCCATCATACCGTGGTAGTCTGTGTATGCCTGATAAAGCTCCATCAGTGTAAACTCAGGGTTATGACGGGTATCTAAGCCCTCATTCCTGAACACTCTGCCGATTTCATAAACTCTCTCAAGCCCGCCGACAATTAGTCTCTTTAGGTACAGCTCAAGCGAAATACGAAGCTTAAAATCCTCATCAAGAGCATTAAAGTGTGTTTCAAACGGACGAGCAGCCGCTCCGCCTGCATTTGAAACCAACATTGGTGTTTCAACCTCTAAAAAGCCTTGAGCATCTAAGTATCTTCTGATTGATGAAACAATTTTTGAACGCTTTATAAAGGTATCCTTAACATCTGCATTCATAATTAAGTCTACATATCTCTGACGATATCTTATATCGGTATCCTGAAGTCCGTGAAACTTTTCAGGGAGAGGCTGTAGTGATTTTGAAAGAAGTATTATCCTGTCAATACGAACAGAGATTTCACCTGTCTGAGTAGTGAAAACCTCTCCTTCGGCACCAACAATATCGCCTATATCAAGCTTTTTAAAACGGTTATATTCTTCCTCACCCAAAAGGTCTTTTTTTACGAACAGCTGAATTTGTCCTTCCTTGTCCTGAATATGAACAAATCCAACCTTGCCCATACCTCTTTTTGACATAATTCTTCCTGCAACACGAACACGTTGTCCGTCAAGAGGAGAAATCTTTGCAGTAACCTGCTTTTCTTCTCCACGTACCTCTACTGTTCTTTCTTCGGTTGTGTAGCCTTCATATACATCCTTTGAAGAATGTGTGCGGTCATATTTTGTGATTTGGAATGGGTCGCAACCTGCGTCCTGTAATTCCTTCAGCTTGTCTCTTCTTACTTGCAAAAGCTGTGATAATTCGTTTTCCATTCTTTCCTTTTCCTTTCGCATTTTATATCTAATCTATCTAATTATATACTAAATTTAACTGTTTTACAAGTTTTTATATGAAAAAACTCTCTTTTTTTGCGAAAAATTATAATTTAATAATGATAATAAGTGCATATTCAGTAAAAAATTTAAGATAGCGGTGTTTGATTAAAAATCAAACACCGCTTTTCCGTCTTCTAATTTAAGTTGTGCTGCAAATTTATTTCCTGTCCTTTTTGAAACAAATCCCTCAATTTTATGAGTTTTACCTGTTTCTAAAAGCTGACGGACATTTGCTATTGAAATAGTCCTTCCGCAAATAACGTTACTTACCGAAAACTTACACCCGTCTTTATAGCCGCTGCAGCCGTAGCCATAGCGGTTGCGGATAACATCACAGCCGCAAACCGGACATTTTCCTGCAACATCGCCTATAAAGCCGTCGTCTGTATCAAGCTCGGGCCTAATTTCCTGCTTTTTGAAAACCTCGTTTATTTCTTTAACCGCAAGCTCAACACTATCCTTTATCGCATATTCACCCCTGAAAACCTTTTTAAGTGCCTTGCCAAGCTCGGAGGTTTTATACTTATCCATACTTATATTCATTCGTGAAAGCGACTCAATCAGAAATTCACCATCAGGAAGAATTGTATAAACGTCCTTTTTAAGCTGAATATAGTTACTCTTTCGGGCATTGTCGATTATCCCTGTCCTCGTTGCTTCTGTTCCAAGCTCAAGCCCTTCAAAAATCGCACGATACTCCTCTTCATCGCTCTCGTTTTCAATATTCTGCTTATCTTCTTTAAACGGATTTTTCAGGTAGTTATTAAGTGTTTCAATTGTATAGTGCTTTGGCGGAGAGGTTTCCTTTTCCACAGGCTTAAAATCAATGTTTACTTCATCTCCCACCTCAAGCGGTGGCAGGAGCTTGTCCTTTTTTGTATAGTCATCATACTTGGTCCAGCCCTTTTGCACAATCACTGTACCCTTTAAAGAAAACTCCTCAAAATCACCTACTTTAATCTTTATTTCATTCTTTTCTGCAATACACTCCTCACTGCAGAATACCGCAGCAAAACGGCGTATAATCGTACTGTAAACCTTGTATTCGTCCTCAGAAAGTGCATCCTTTTGAGGAATTTTATATGTAGGTGTGAGGGCTGAATGCGATTCTATTTTGGAGTCATCAAAAATGGTCTTTTTAAACTTAAATTCCACAGGATAACCAAGCTTTTTTACACCCTCAATAATTGCCTTAACCTTGTCCTGTTCAGCAGTTGCCAAATACTCGGAATTGGTTCTCGGATATGTAACATAGCCCTTTTCATAAAGTCCCTGCAGAATTTTCAGGCTATCCTCCATAGACATTTTAAACTTTTTACCAAGAACATTTTGAAGCTTGGTAAGAGAATAAAGCTTGCCCGGGTTTAATGTGTCCTTTTTCTTTTTCTTATCGGTCACAACCGCCTTTTCGCCGTTATACCTATCGCATAGTACCTGTGCTTTTTGAAGTTCATTTTTATTGAACTTTTCCTTACTTGTAAGCTCAATTTCCTCGCCCTTAGTTTCTGCCTTACTCGAAATTCCGTAATAAATTTCAGGCTTAAAATTGCGAATTTGCATATCACGGTCATAAATTGCTTTGACAATCGGCACAATAACTCTACCCACACGCAGAAGTGTGCCGGTTTTCAAGGTCGCATAGCGTGTAAGATTCACACCGTAAAGCCAGTCGATATAGGTTCTGGCAAAGCCCTCGTTGGCAAGGTTTTGATACTCCGCCTCGTCCTTCATTTCACCAAGTGCCTTATTGATAGTCTGTGGCGTCTGGTCAGGAAGCCAGAGCCTTTTAAAGCTCTTCCCCAAGGCTCCCGTTTTTTCCACACAAATTCTTATTATAATTTCACCCTCACGGTCCGAGTCGCCTGCATTAACAATTGTGTCAACATCGTCACGGCAGCAAAGGTTTTTTATTATCTCGAACTGTCTTTTCACGCCCTCATCAACCGTTTTATCCCTTCCCTTTTTAAGTTCAAACTTAAAGCTTTCAGGAAAGCACGGGATATTTTTCATAGACCATCTGCCATCGGGATTTGGATTATAGTCCTCGATATCGGCAAGTGAAAACAGATGTCCGAATGCCCATGTTACAATATATTTATCATCATACATAAAGCCCTCTGCCCTTTTCATTTTCCCGATGCTTGATGCAATATTACGGGCAAGGCTCGGCTTTTCTGCTATTATCAGTATAATTTCAATCACTCTCCGTTTTGAAGATTTTCCTCATATATTTGTTCAGGATTAGGTGTTACCTCCGGTGCAGGCAGCGGCGGAAGTGCATCCGGCACCTTTGCACCGATTGAAACCTTCGTAGGAATCATTTTATAAACACTTGTTCCCACTACCTCATTTTTCACTTCTGCTCCGTTTTCAAGAACAGTCCTTGTTGTTTCAACCTTGTACCCTGTTTTTCCTGCTGACAGCACCTTTTTTGTTCCTACCAAAAGTGTCTGGTCCTGTATTTCTTCAACAGTTGGGGTTTGTGTTTCTATAATGTTATTTACAATTTTAACAGTCTTTTCTTTTTCAGGCTTTGTTCCGTGAACCGAAATTGTAAGCCTTCCGCCGCCGGCAGCCGACACAATTTTAATAGGATAAGCCGTGTTGTTTTCAAATTTAAAATCAATCATACCATATGAAACTGTCGCATCCTGACCTTTTGGTACATATGCCACAGTCATTGAATGATTACGCCGCTCGGTTATTTTCATATCTGCATATAGTGCCGCCGAATAAAGCGTACTGCTAACCTGACACACTCCACCACCGGTTCCCTGCACAGATTCGCCGTTTTGAAACACAGGTGCCTCACGAAAACCTGTCTCTTTTGTTCTCGGCCCTACAGCTTCATTAAAGGAAAAGATTTCGCCCGGTGCTAAAATCACACCGTTTATCCTGCTTGCAGCAAGCTCTACATTTGTTCTTCTGCCTTTGTCTGCCGAATTATATGCTGTGGAATATTGACTTAGTACGTGATTAAAAAGCTTCTCTTCTAAGGCCTCAAGCGTAACCTCCGGCTTTAACCACACAAGCTTTAAGGTGACCGTTTCGCCGTTTTTCAGCTTGCTAATCTGTGTTCCTGCTTCGATTTTGTCAATTTGTCTGCCGATAATATCAGCATATATTCTCACTTCACCGCCTGCAACCTCATAATACGCATCCGCAGGCTCTATATAAATTTCGTTATACAGACTTTCGATGTCCGGAATATGCGCCTCTTCCCTGTCAAGGTGTACGTAAATTTTGTAAACACCCTTGCCTACAGCAGCATCAAAATTCATGATTGCTCTGTCGGTATTGCGGCTCTGACCGGCTATACCCCTTT
>JAZNIV010000021.1:0-6255 GCA_045577675.1 Clostridia bacterium | reverse complement strand
TGAAACGTCAGGCGGCACATTTTTCCGAACAGTTGTTACTTCTTCGTCACCATTTGCTTTAATAACCGTCTTTACTTCTTCGGTCTCAAAGCCGAGTGCCTTTTTTAAAATTGCATTTTCAACGTTAATATCGGTAAGCTCTCTGCCCACCTTAACTGCCTCTTTTATCCCTACGTTATTTTTTTCCCACTTCCTGAAGGTATCTGCCGAAACTCCCATTCTTTCAGCAATCTCGCTTTTATTGAGGCAATCTCTGCTGTATGCCTGAATAAGAGTTAAACCCTCTTTCGTAAGCCAAAAATCAATTTTTGCCAATCTATCCCGTTCCTTTCCGCACAACTGCCTTTCTCACAATGTAATCAAAACCCGGCCTGCCGCAAAGGTTACATGGACTTTTAATAACCTGAACTCCGTCGGGAACCGGTAAAAAACCGGCTGCTTCGTAATCTCCTCTGCACCGCTTGCACAGGGTACGTTTTCGGTCCATACCGTCACCTCCTGTTTGTGATATCCGAAATGCATTTCCTTTTATTCACAATGCCATACTACCATATTCTGCCGTGACATATAGGACAACCTTTTTTAGCTGCACTTTTCAAGGTATCTGTAAAACCTTTTTTTCACCGTATCCTCCGAATTCATTCCTCCTACCTGATCGGCAACAGCGTTCCAGCTTAAAAGGTTTAAACACCGAAGCTTAAAAATCAGACGTGTCTGACAGTCATCAATGCTAAGAATGTATCCGGTGACTTCATTTTTTGCCTTTTCAAGCTCCAACAGCTTTTCTTCTATTTTCCGCTTAATTTCAGCCGTTTTAACGGCAATTTCCGCCACCTTATCGGAGCCTATACCCTTAGGCCTTCCTCCCGCTCTCCATTTAGTTCCCGAAATAACCGAAGCATTTCGTATACTCTCCAGCTCATTTTTCCATGAAGTAATTTCCTTATCGATGTAATAAACCTGCATCAAATCCTCTTTTGTCATATACTCACCTCTTTAAAATCAGCTAAGCTCAGAATGATATATCTTTGAAACACATTCCTGGCAACCTATGAAATCGCCGTGACAGTCCTTTAATAAAAAATCCCAATCGGCACTGCCGCAAACAGGACACTGCATTTCGCTTATTTCAGGTAAATCAACCCCATAATTAAATGTCCTTTGCCGTTCAGCCTTCATTACCTCATCATAAAAATTCATATTCCAACTCCTTTCCAAAAATAATTTACCGCTCTATTCTCACCACAAATTGCAGTATAGTACACATATCGTGGTTGTTAGTTTAATATTATAGCCACATACCGTGTATTTGTCAAGCACTTTTTTAAATTTAACCACATTTTGTGTAATTTTACCAAAAATTAACACAATTAGTGTTTTGATATTGACTTTGCCACACATTGTGTAGTACAATGAAAATAACGAAAGGAAGGAAATAAAAATGTTCGGTGATATTTTAAAAAAATTAAGACAGGAGCGAGGATTGTCACAGGCGGCACTTGCAGCTGCAGTTGGTGTGTCAAAAAGCACCATAGGAATGTATGAGCAGGGAAACCGTCTGCCCCACAAAAAGGAAACGAAGGATACATTAAAGCAGCTTGCTGATTTTTTTGACGTGTCGGTAGACTTTCTTTTAGGGTATTCGTTGGTTCAGAACGTCATTACAACCGAGGACAGGCAAAGATACGACATACGTCCTGTATCCACAAAAAAAATCCCAATGATTGGTAAAATTGCCTGCGGCCAGCCTATAATGTGCGAGGAGGATTATGAAACCTTTGCGGAGGCAAGCAGCGATATACAGGCAGATTTTTGTCTTACCGCACAGGGGGACAGTATGATAAACGCAAGAATATTTGACGGAGATATAGTTTTTATCAGGGAACAGGAGTCTGTAGATAACGGAGAGATTGCTGCGGTTATTGTAAATGATAACGAAATCACCTTAAAGCGTTTTTACTATTACCCTGACCGCAATCAGGTAATTTTACAGCCTGAAAACCCTGTTTACCGTCCAATGGTTTACAATAACGAGGAGCTTAACCATATCAGAGTTCTCGGAAAAGCAGTTGCCTTCACAAGTAAGCTAAATTAAATGGAGGTGACTGACTTGCAGCCTGAAACATTAGCAGAAAGAATATATGAAAACAGAGTACGCCTAAAGCTTTCACAAAAAGAGCTTGGCGAGCGTGTCGGAGTAAGTAACCGTGCCGTATCAAAATGGGAAAAGGGAAAGGCTTGCCCCGGAATGGATACCTGCCGCCGCCTGTCTGAGATTTTTCATATCTCACTTGACGCACTTTTAAGCGGCGAAAATTTACCTCAGCCTGAATGGCAAAATGGCAGTGGTATGGAATCTCTGCGTGAGCTTTACCGAATCGGCAGAGGTCCTTCAAGCTCACATTCCATGGCACCTGAAAAGGCATGCCTTATGTTTCGTGAGGAAAATCTTCATGCCGACAGCTACAAAATCATTCTTTACGGCTCCCTTGCAAAAATGGGAAAGGGGCACAGAACTGAATATGTGATAAACAGGGTGTTCAAGAACCACGATTTCAAAATTATTTTCGACCACGATACAAAAAAGCTTCCTCACCCAAATACCATGGACCTCTATGCCTATACAAACGGCGAACAATCAGGCTACTGGAGGGTACTTAGTACAGGCGGCGGCAAGTTCATTATAGAAGGTAGGCATCGTCATGAAAATGCACCGGTGTATGCTCTTAATAAATTTACTGATATTGCAGCACTTTGCCGACGCAGTAAAATGCGAATCTGGCAGTATGCGGAAATGTCGGAGGGAGCTGAAATTTTTGATTACCTTCACGAAATCTGGGCTTGTATGAAGGAGAGCATTGCTGAGGGACTCGCAGCATCTGGAAATCTTCCCGGCGGACTTGACGTACAAAAAAAAGCCGGCTATCTTTACCGGCAGCACCATATTGACGAAAGTGCCGAAACCCGTGCAAACCGCCTTGTCTGTGCGTATGCGTTTGCGGTAAGTGAGCAGAATGCCGACAGCGGAGTTGTCGTGACAGCACCTACCTGCGGTGCTTCGGGAGTTCTGCCTGCGGTTATGTATTACCAACAGGAGAAGCGTGGATTTTCTGACGATGAAATTGTAAAAGCTCTCGCAACTGCCGGCATTGTAGGGAATATAATTAAGAGCAACGCCTCTATAAGCGGTGCCGAGTGTGGCTGTCAGGCAGAGATTGGGAGTGCCTGTTCAATGGCTGCAGCAGGACTTGCCGAGCTTTTAGGGCTAAGCCTTGAACAGATTGAATATGCTGCAGAGGTTGCAATGGAGCATCATTTAGGACTAACCTGCGACCCTATTCACTCACTTGTTCAGATACCATGCATCGAACGTAATGCGGTTGCGGCAATGCGTGCAATAAACTCGGTTTCTCTTGCAAACTTTTTAAGCGGCAGCCGTAAAATTTCCTTTGATTTGGTTGTAAAAACAATGTATGAAACCGGCAAGGATATGTCCCGCAGCTACCGCGAAACCAGCGAGGGCGGCCTTGCAAAGCTTTATGAATAAACACAAAAAAGTATGCTCATATGGGCATACTTTTATTTTGCAATATTTTTATTATAAATAATCATAAGTCCTTTTAACAGCAGCTCATCATCAAGGATAACCTTCTTTTTACAAAGCGGCACAATAGCTCCTGCTAGGCCCCCTGTTGCAATTATAGTACATTTTTCACCAAGCTCCTCTTCAATCCGCTCAGCTATACCGTCAATAGCACAGGCATTTGCATACATAATTCCGTTCCTCATACTGTCCACAGTATTTTTACCAATCAGATTATGCGGCGGCTCGAATGCAATTTTGGGAAGCTGTGCGGTGCGGCTTGTAAGTGCATCCCGAGAAGTTGCAAGTCCCGTCATAATCATACTGCCAATGTAGTTTTTATTGTTGTCAATAACGGAAACAGTGGTCGCCGTACCCATATCAATAATAATCTGAGGCACAGGATAATTATTAATCCCTGCAACTGCGTCCACCACAAGGTCGCTGCCAAGCTGAGCCGGATTATCAATCAAAATACTAAGCCCGGTTTTAATTCCCGGCGAAACCTTCATAACCTCGATATTTGCATATTTTTCGATAGCCGCCTTCATTGTATTTGTTAAAGACGGAACTACCGATGAAATGATTGCACCATCAAGCATTGATGAATTATAGCCATGAACATTCATTGCCATTTTTATAATAGTTGCATACTCAAGATCGGTAGCCATATGATTTGTTGAGACTCTTTCAATAAACAATATTTTTTCGTCCTCAAAGCTGCCGATAACAATGTTTGTATTTCCAATATCAATTGCAAGAACCATTTTTTAAATCCTCCGTCTTAATTTTCAGGTGTATGTATAAGCTTCAGTTTAAAAACAGCCCTTCCGATTGCTGATGTAATAACCGTTGATGCAAGAATTTCAAATACTGCATTAATTCCCACAAAAGAGCATATAAACACGATAACATTTCTGCCACCTATAAGCTCCCTAATATAATCAGTATTTCCAAACAGAATTACCAGAAGCGACATAAAGAATAATGTGTTTAAAAATGCTGCTAAAAATCCGGCTATAGCACATGCAAGAGTCGCATTTGTTCGGTTTTTAAGGAATATAAAAATATATCCGACTAAAAGTCCGTCAAGAACTCTCGGGACAACCCTCTGCAGGAAGGTAAACAGCGGACTTATTTCAAAGCATATTACTCCCATAGCACTTGTTCCTCCAATACCGATACACTGCAAAAAGCTGGTAAGCCCGAAAATACCGCCGATAATTGCTCCGCCCTTGGGTCCAAGACTGATTGCCGCAACAGCAAGCGGAATAACGTTCAGCGTAATTGCGAGCGGTCCGATATTTAAGTAGCCGAGCGGTGTAAAGGACATAATCAGCATAATTGCCGTCAAAAGTCCAAGTGTTACAAGTGCTTTAGTGTTTTTGTTTGTTTTCATCCTTAGCTCCTCCTGTTATCATTCTCAATTGAGATACAATACATCTAAAAACTCTCACCAAGGTACTGCTGCGTCAGATTTCATAAAGAATACCTGCGTCAAAATAGCAATACCCCATTAATATTATATCAAATAAATTCTGATAAGTCTATAGATTTTTTCCAAAAAGTGTGTTATAATCAAACAAGAAACCAACGAAAGGATTGATAGAATAATGCTGACAGGAAAAACTGTAGTTTTAGCGGTAACAGGAAGCATCGCTGCATATAAGATTGCAAATCTTGCGAGGATGTTAAAAAAACTGAATTGTAACGTTCATGTTCTTATGACCGAAAATGCCACAAATTTTATAAATTCCATAACCTTTGAAAGCTTAGTAGGCAACAAATGCCTTGTGGATACCTTTGACCGCAATTTTCAGTATAGTGTTGAGCATGTTGCAATAGCAAAGCAGGCGGACGTAGTGCTTGTTGCTCCGGCATCGGCAAATGTGATAGGTAAAATCGCCTGCGGAATAGCCGACGATATGCTGACAACAACTGTAATGGCATGCCCATGCAAAAAAATAATATCTCCTGCCATGAACCATAATATGTTCCACAATCCAATCGTTCAGGATAATATCGAAAAACTTAAACGTTTCGGATATGAAATTGTTACGCCTGCCCGCGGAATGCTTGCAAACGGTGATATAGGCGACGGCAGAATGCCTGACGAAGAGGTTCTGCTTAGCTATATTCTCCGTGAAATTGCTTTTTCAAAGGACCTTCTGGGCAAAAAAATTATGGTAACAGCCGGTGCAACCCGTGAGGCAATTGACCCTGTACGTTTTATCACAAACCACTCAAGCGGAAAAATGGGAATTGCAATTGCAAAAGCGGCAATGCTTCGTGGTGCTGATGTAACTTTAATAAAAGCACATACAGACGTCCCTTGTCCGATGTTTGTAAACTGCATTAACGTCACAAGTGCCGCCGAAATGTATGAAGCCGTTATGGCACACGCCGAAAACTCCGACATAATTATAAAAGCAGCAGCAGTTGCGGATTATACTCCGGTCAATGCTTCTGAAAACAAGATAAAAAAAGCTGACGGAGATATGTCAATTCCTCTAAAGCGGACACAGGATATTTTAAAGAAGCTTGGCGAGAATAAAAAACCGGAACAGATTATCTGCGGCTTTTCTATGGAAACTGAAAATGTTCTTGAGAACTCAAAAAAGAAGCTCACCTCCAAAAACTGCGATATGATTTGTGCAAACTCTATCAAAGCT
>JAZNIV010000020.1:0-7606 GCA_045577675.1 Clostridia bacterium | reverse complement strand
AAAGGATCAACAGCTTCAATGAAGGTGGTCTCCCACCTGTGGCATTAAGAAATTTAAAGCAACTCTCTCATCACGTTGCCTGATACATGCCTATCTTAGATTTTGGGTATTTTCTGACTGCACATTTCTTGACAATTCCATACACAATACAAACATTTTAACATTAAAATTCATTCGTTATATACTTTTATTAGTAACCGACAAATAAACCGCGTCCAGTAAGAAAACGCAAGCCTCGCCAATACTGGCGAGGCTTGTTGATTATCAAGTATTAAAAAGCAGAAAGATCGTTCCAGCAAGCTTCGAAAACAAATCCGTAAGATACTTTTCAGCATCAAGCCTGTTTGTTTGAGCAGTTGATATTTAAGAATATAATATGGTACTGCATTCAGCATATCTGGATATACTTTTTCAGTAAGTCCTATTTCAATGATTGACATTTTCTTATTTTTTCAAGCATTAAAATGGTTATAAAAACAATGGGGAAAATCAATTGCATTACTGAAAAATTATTGAAAATTACAGTTGTACTCAAAATTGCATTAAACCCAATATTTATCATAAGCTTTGCACCAAAAAGATATATGATTATCGGCAGAGTAAAAATTGCAAAATTGACAAGTACAGCTGATGTAATATTTTTGCATTTTGAAGAAATCCACAGCATAATCAATGAACAGCCCATAATCGCAATAATTCGCAGAATTCCGATTAACAAGATGTACTGCAAAACTGATATATCCAACGGAAAATCAATGAAATCCGTAATGCTTCGTATAGAACCCATAAGACCTCCGTAGCCGTAATATTGGACAATGGCAACAGAGTAAGGAATAATCCATAGCAGAGCAGAAATCAGTCCGTAAATCGTGGCAATAAAAATATTTCGCTTTGTATAGCTTTTATTTCCCGATGCAGTTGAATTTATCACCGATTTCATTCGGTATTTATTGTCGTTGGCAATAAGCGGAGAAATGAGAAAATTGCACAGGAGCATTGCGGCTAAGGCATACTTCATATCATCATCATAACCAACCGCACCAAAGGCACGTTTATATCCTGTATCATAGAAAATCTGAGCATTCGGAATATCCTTGATTTGTTCATATCGTTCTTTCAAAAAATAAAATCCCGAACTTGGAGCAAGCTGTTTTTGAATTTCGTGTAATTCCGTTGAATATATATCGGAACTTTCCATTAACTCAATTGCTCTTGCATTCAGCTCATCAAACCGCTGTGCTTCGGCAGCTATAAAATCATCGGTTTCTGATGTAATATCACCCTCAAGCAGTTCCGTATAATATTGATAGTAAGCATCAACATAATCATATTTCTTGATAAAAGTTTCTTTCATAAAGCCTGCAACTGCAACAAAAACTGCAATTACAATAATGCCCTTTTGAAGTATAAGCGATTTGTAAAGTGTGTAATACAACTTTGAATGAACTTTATTGCCACTGAAAGTTTTGAATTTAAAGCCGATTTTTTTGAATTCAAGATTTCTCTTTTTTGCGTACAGATATGCGGATAATGCCGTGCTCCCAAGCATTATAACCGCCATTGCACCCGTTGATGTGGGTATCAGTGGAATAGGATATTCAAAAAAGTTAATATTCTTGAAATTGCAGAAAATCTCATTTGTTTTTGTAAATGCAATTATGTTCACATAGCGGAAAATACTGTAAATTGAAAGCGGATGAATTACAGCATAGAATACACCCTCTAAAATGAGAATAATTGCCGATATACCGTAAAATGATACGGTATTTTTTGTATTTACGACAATGAGTGAAAGCACGGTTCCGATTGAAAAAATTGCAATAAATTTGAATAGAATATAGAGCATTAAATATTGCATAACGCTGATTTTTAAGTTGCACCCTATAAATCCGTCCAGAGATTGAATGGGGCGTGATAAATTGCCAAGTCCGAAAATTCCGCTTGAAATCAGCAGATTTTCGCCATAAATTAAAATTACCGCTAAAAAAATAGTAATTGCTAATGCCAGTAATTTTGAAATCAACAGATAACCTCTGCCACGTTTAAGTGAAAACAGAAGTCCAGACATCCCCTGTTCTCTGTCGGAAATCATAAGAGAAAGTACCGCATACAGCACAATAAAGCCGCACAGAATATCTGTGAAGCTGTTATCGATAGCAAGATTTATTCCCTTTGAAATATCAAAAATTGGCTTGACATCACGGACATTATCATAGGCAGGTGGAGTTTTGACGATACTTCTGTAATTGAATGTATCGGGCTTTGCAAAAATTGAAACAGAAGTCATTGACTTTGCCTGTGCATCAATGGAATCAAGATAATCGGAATATCCCACAATATTGGCACATTCATTGCGAAGTTCAGAAAGAACAGTCCAGTTATAGCTATGCTGTCCCTCGAATTCTGTAAGCCTTTCATCAAGCCATTTCAGCTTGTCATAATCGCTCATTTCATCAAGAACAGTATAAACCTCTTTGTACTGCTCAGGCTTTGCATCTCCTGAATTAGCAGTTCTGAACATCAGATAGCCGTTGAGAACAAACACAGAAAAAATTATCAGAATAAAAATTTTACTGCTGAATAATTTTTTCAACTCGGTGACAATAATTCTCATTTCTGTACCTCGCCGTAATACTGCATATACAGGTTTTCAAGGGATTTTTCGCCATTTTCAACCTTTTCTACAAGAGCAGAAATAGTTCCGCTGTCAATAAGATTTCCCTCTTTGATGAAGAGAATTTCTTTTGCTATGGTTTCTATATCCGATACAATATGAGTTGAAATAATAATTATCTTATCCTTGCCTAAATCAGACACCATATTGCGTATAATTACACGCTGTTTAGGGTCAAGACCTGCTGTTGGTTCATCAAGAATTATCAAATCGGGATTTCCAAGAAGTGCCGATGCAATGAGAACACGCTGCTTCATTCCACCTGAAAAACCGCCCATTTTCTTATCCATACTGTCGGATAACTCAACACGTTCAAAAAGCTTTGGTATTTCCTGCTCAGCAGTTTTACGGTCAATGCATTTCAGAGCAGCGATGTAATTGAGAAAAGTGTGTGCAGTCATACTCTCATAAAGATTTTGCTGTTGTGGCATAAAACCTAAACGGCTGCGGAATTTCTCTTTAAGAATACGTGTTTCTTCACCGTTCCACAATATCTTTCCGCCGTCCTTATCGGGCAGAAGATTGTCCGTAATTATATTCATAAGCGTGGATTTTCCTGCACCATTTGGACCTAGCAGACCATATATTCCATTGGTGAATTCAAAGGAAAAATCACATAATGCGTGTTTTTTCTTGCCATAGTGTTTGTTGATTTTCTGCAATTTCAGACTATTCATAATTGTCACTCCTCATCTGATGCAAGCAAGTCTTTTTCTGTAAGCTTAACGGTTTTATTTCCCTTTGTGAGAATATAGCTTTCATAATAAATACTCACAGGCATAAAACCGTCATAATCCTTAACATGATGCTCTGACATATCTGAAAGGTCATACCATTTCAAAGCATAGTTATTCTTATCATCACGAACAAAAAGCTTATTATTCAGAAGCGAAGCAAGAGTAACTTCGCCTATATCAAGCTCAAAACGGTTTCCTTTATCTATGACAACACATTTATTTATGTCATAATCATTATAAATTATTGTATCAGAGTCAACATACACAGGAATACTCTGTATATCGGTTAATGTCATCTGATTTGTATCAAAATCAAATTCAAATACAAGCTCTGTGAAATTTGCTGAAGAAGCATCTTCAAGAGTCTTGCAAAATTCGTAATTAATAATCATCTTAGAATTGTATATTCCGAGTATTCTTGCAGAACTTGAGCAGTTTGCACCCTCATACATTTTATCATCATAAATATTGCCGTAGTTGATATATTCCCCTGTTTCGAGGTCAATACTGCATAAATAATGAGTTCCGCCTATATTTGAATAAAAAAAGCCGCCATATTCATCTGTTGTCGGAGCAAAGTCATCTCCTGTAAAATATATTCTATTATTGTACAGAATAAATCCCCTTGAATTATCAGGTACACAATCATTAAATTCAGCTATGGTTTCAATTTCAGCTGTATCCAAAGCCATTTTAACCAATCGGGATTTTATTTCCAGTTCCTTAACACCATACTTTTTTTCTACAACTCCATAACTGACATCGAAATAATAAATACTGTTTTCTGTAAGTATAGGAGCAGTTCCCATAACATTTGCAGGACAGCTTGTGTTATTATGAACGCAATTCGGCTTTGAACAGAGAATCGTTTTTTCCATTGTGTTATAGTCTACATATGCCGCAGGTGTGTTGACATTTCCGTCAGCACTTCCGTCCACAATGCGTCCGTTTAAATAATTATCGGCATATTCTGCAACATAAATATTATCATAATTTTCAGCTAAGCTATAATTTTCTTCGGTTTTGCTGTTGCAGGACGACAATAATAACATTGCCATTGTACAGCAGGCTATTTTCTTCATTAATATCTCCTTTCAAAAGAATATGGGCTGTTGATAAAAATTTATCAACAGCCTTATTCTTGTATTTAGGCATTCATTAAAATTGAATAAGTCGGCCAATCTTGTATGTTGTGAGATGTTTTAGAAATTGTAAATCCGGAACCAAGGTAATTTACTGTAACCTTACCATTTTTGCTTATTTTATAATACGGTGAACTCATTTGATTCGCATTATAATTTATATTAGCGATATATACCCAACGATTTATATTTGCAAGACTAGAATCAGTATACGCATATACAGAATCAAAACTTGTAGAATTATATGCAGTTGCATTATAATTGGCAAAACTCTGAGTTGTCCAATATGCATTTGCATTGATTCCTAAAACACTTACAGCAGTAGTGATTGTCGCTGTTATACATGCTATTGTTTTCGTAAAGTTAATTTTCTTCATAAGATAACTCCTTTTTTAATTGAATTATTTTAAATAAGCGTTTAACAAAGCCGTGTAATTTATAACTATTGACTTAAACGTAGCGTTCATTCTAACGGTAAATCTCTCAAAACATATTTAGGGCATCTCTAAAAACTCGTTTGATTAAAGAAAAAACAGATAGGTGCGGCAGCTGCAAGGAAACCTTCCGAAGGCGTGCTGCCGCACTCCGAGGGAGGTTGACACAGCAGATGTCGTGCTTAGCTGTTTTTTCTCAAAAGGGGTTTTTAGAGATGCCCTTTATATGTTTTGACTGTAATATTTGTTTATTTTGTGATTTAAGAATATTAATGTTTTATTTCTTGTCAAGTGCAAAAAGTTCATCTTCCGTAAGTTTTTCATTTCTGCTGCCATTCATTAGAATATAGCAGTTATCGTAATATGCCACAGCATACCAATACTCATAATCACCGAGAGAATGGGAGGACATATCCGCAAGGTCATACCAGCAGTCATCGAAAAACACCTTATTATTAAAAACTCTTGCATTTGTGGTAGCTCGATAGTCTGTAATGAGTTTTTCTTCGCCGTTTATTTCTATTACTGTCTGAGTACTTTGAGGTATTCCATAAACATATGCGGTATCATTGGCAGACGCAGGGTATATTTTGTCTGTCTGCTTCATCTCCTTTGTAGTAAGGTCATATGCAAAAATTATACTCGTAAAAGAATCGTACCCAGAATCTGCTTCTTCTCCCGTAAGAAAATTGTATTCGATATAGAATGTTTTATCCTGATAACCACAGATATTTGCGGAACTGGAATGCTTTGCGGCTTCATATTCTTTATCGCCGTCATAGATACTCCCGTAATTTGTGTATTTACCGCTATCAAGGTCAATACTGCAAAGTGAATGAATTCCTCCTGCGTCAGATGATCCTGTTATATTTCCGAACTCATCATAACGTGGATTAAGATCATTGCCGATAAAATAAAGGTCACCGTTATATAAAATCATTCCATCAGAAGAAGCCGGATAGCGATCTGTAAAGGTACATACAGTTCCAATTTCTGAGGTACTTAAAGAGGCTTTCTGCAATTTGGAATTTATACGGAATTTTCTTCCATCCGTTGTTTCATCCACTCCATATGAAGCCTCAAAAAAATATGCATAACCGTCATAAACAGCAATCCTATCACCCATTTTTTTCGCAATACAATCACCGCCTGAATGATTGCAATTCGGCTTTGAGCAGAGAACTGTTTTCTCCATTGTTTCAAAATCAAGAAACATAGTTGTATCATTTCCAAATATTATGCCGTTTTCGTAATAGTTGGTAAGCCAGGAAATGTAATGTACTACATTGTCATTTTCTGTGTTTTCAACATTTTTTGCTGTACATCCGCACAGCAGTAATAGAATTATTGATAAAAAAATAATTTTTTTCATATTAGCACTAACTTCGCTTGGTGCAGTATACATTAATTCTCATTTTATAGCTATCTAATCAACATTTTTACTCATGTACGTAGATCCATTTTCTGTTCCATAGGAAGCGGATGCACCTTCAAAGTTTTCACCATAAGTGTTTGCCCATGCACTGCTAGCATTTCTTTTAACTATAGTATGGCCTGAGTTATCAGTTACATTTCCACCAATGTTATAGACATTAGCTGACAATACACTTTTTATGTTACCTGCTGTATAGATTCCTGCATTTGCTTGGGTTTGATTAACATATAGTTCACAAGTACAACCATCAAAAGTCTTTCTAGCTGTTGAACTTCTTAATTCTATAGCATTAGTACTTATCCCAACTAATGCTGTAGTGAATGATGTTACTGCAATAATTCCAGCAATTGACTTTTTAATCTTATTTGTCATAATAATGACCTCCTTATAAATAAATGTATATTTTGCGAATGTATAATAAACTATATCACATCATTTTACTATGCGCACTTGTAAATTTAATGATATAATTTTATTACCCTTCTGTCTCCTATAACTTAGCAATCATTAATACTTCAAAAACAATTCTTTAAACACTTACTTTTCGCTAAGCATTAACGATTTAAAGCATTTACTGGTCATCTTGATATGCATTATAACACAAATAAATGAGGTATGGTGTGTCATCCTTATTGTAAAAGAAGTATGATACTTAGCAATATTTGAAACAAAGAGTTCCTCTAAAGCGTATTATTTTCATAATGAAGCGGTCATTCTTCAATAATTAAATTTTTGAGATTATTTTTTCTTTAGTGCCTTAACCTCCTCAGGTTCTTCAGGCTGATACGTAATCCAAAGACATGTAGAATTTGATGTCATCGTAGATACTACTACTGCAAAAGCAGCAAGTAAGCCTCCAAACTTTGTAATTAATGTGTAAAATCTTTTTTTCATAAAAACGTTCCTTCCATTTCTCCGATTAATCGGACATATTTAGTTTTTTTACTACTCTTATATTTTAGCACAAAAACAAAAATTAAACCGATTTGTGGTACAAATGGTATGTTTTTTTGGTATGAAATACATTTATGTCGAATTCTCTTTTTTGATATGTTATACTGAAAGAGCAGTCGACAAACACCCAAAAATCTGGTAGAATATAAATATGAAAACCAGAAAGGAAAAGAAAAATGAAGTACAGTAAAGAATTCAAAGAAGAGGCGATAAAACTCTCGGATGAGATT
>JAZNIV010000019.1:0-6497 GCA_045577675.1 Clostridia bacterium | reverse complement strand
CGCAGGTGTCCCGGAGGTTGTTATGGTTACCCCTCCCTCATCTGACGGAAAAGTCAATCCCGTAATTTTAGCAGCCGCAAAAATTGCCGGTGTCGACAAAATCTTTAAATTAGGCGGTGCACAGGCAATCGCCGCTCTTGCTTACGGCACGGAATCCGTTCCAAAGGTAGACAAAATTGTAGGGCCGGGAAATGCGTTTGTTGCTGAGGCAAAAAAACAGGTTTTCGGCATAGTTTCCATCGATATGATTGCAGGGCCAAGCGAAATCCTGATTGTTGCAGATAAAACCTGTAACCCAAAATACGTAGCTGCAGACCTTTTATCTCAGGCAGAGCATGACAAGCTTGCAAGTGCCGTTTTGGTTACCGATTCGCAACAGCTTGCAGAAGCTGTAAGTCTTGAACTTGAAAAACAAATTCCGCTTTTGGAAAGAGCAGAAATCGCACGCACATCAATTGACAATAACGGCAAAATTATTGTTGCCAATAACCTTTTAACAGCCATTGAAATCGCAAACGAAATTGCTCCCGAGCATCTGGAGCTTTGCGTTGATAATCCGTTTGACTATCTTGACGCAATCCGCCACGCAGGCTCAATCTTTATGGGTAAAAACTGTCCCGAGGCACTGGGGGACTACTTTGCAGGTCCTAACCACACACTGCCGACAAGCGGTACAGCCAAATTTTCAAGTCCGCTTTCAGTAGATGATTTTGTAAAGAAAACACAGTACACCTACTACACAAAGGACGCACTTTCACGTGTCTGCCGTGATGTTGAATATTTTGCAAAACAGGAAGGTCTTACCGCACACGCAAAAAGTGCTGTAATCCGCATTGAGGAGTGAATAACGTGAGCAGATTTTTTAGCAGTAAATTTGAAAAGCTTATTCCCTACACCCCGGGCGAGCAGCCAAAGGAAATGGAATATATTAAGCTTAATACAAATGAATCCCCTTTTCCGCCTTCAAAAAAAGCACAGGAATATGCAAAAAAGGCAGCTGAAAAGCTTGAGCTTTACCCTGACCCTGAGTGTCGTGAGCTTACAAAAGCCGTAGCAGATACGCTCGGCGTAAATGCTGACGAGGTGCTTTTGACAAACGGCTCGGACGAAATATTGAATTTCGCATTTATGGCATACTGTGATAGCTCGCATCCTGCAGTATTCCCTGATATAACATACGGATTTTATCCTGTTTTTGCGGAAATTAACAATATTCCATATGAAGAAATTCCGCTAAAGGATGACTTCACAATAGACGCAGACGACTACATTGGAATAAATAAGACAATCTTTATTGCAAACCCCAATGCACCTACAGGAATCGCACTTACCAAGTCAGAAATAGAAAAAATTGTCAAGTCAAATCCTGACAGCATCGTTGTAATTGATGAAGCATATGTAGACTTTGGAAATGAAAGCTGTGTTCCGCTTATTCATAAATATGATAATCTTTTGGTAACGCAGACCTTCTCAAAATCCCGTTCTATGGCGGGTGCAAGACTGGGCTTTGGTGTTGGTCAAAAGTCACTTATACAGGACCTTAACACCATAAAATATTCCACTAACCCCTATAACATCAATCGTATGACAATGGCGGCAGGTCTTGGTGTAATGGAGGATTTTGAATACACAAAAACAAATTGCGAAGCTGTAATCAAAAATCGTGAATTTACTAAAAATGCATTAAAAAGCCTCGGTTTTACCCTGACAGAATCAGGTGCAAACTTTGTTTTTGCAAAGCATCCTGAGCTTGACGGAAAGGAGCTTTACCTCAAGCTAAAGGAAAACGGCATACTCATCCGTCACTTTGATAAGCCTGAGATTTGTCAGTATAACCGCATAACAATCGGAACAAAAGAGCAAATGCAAAAGCTTATTGATACCATTAAAAAAATATTGGAGGTACAAATATGAGAACTGCAGAAATTAACAGAAAAACCGCTGAAACCGATATTAGCTTAAAGCTTAATATTGACGGAAGCGGAAAAAGCGAAATTGATACGGGCTGTGGATTTTTGAATCATATGCTAACGCTTTTTGCAAAGCACGCAAGATTTGACATTGAATTAAAATGTATCGGCGACACAGATGTTGATGACCACCACACCGTTGAGGACATTGGAATTGCCCTTGGTGAGGCATTTTCAAAGGCTCTTGGCGAAAAAAAAGGAATTGTCCGCTACGGCAGTATAATTCTGCCAATGGACGAAGCCCTGATTTTATCAGCTGTTGACTTATCTGGCCGTTCACACCTTGAATACGGACTTGAAATTCCGTCTGAAAAGGTTGGCTCGTTTGATACAGAGCTGACACTTGAGTTTTTCCTTGCCTTTGTCCGCAATTCAAAATGCACACTGCATATAAAGCAGCTTTCGGGAGTTAACTCACACCACATAATTGAGGGTGCGTTTAAATCTGTTGCAAGAAGCTTAAAAGCTGCCGTTTCTATCGACAGCGACTATAAGGATGAAATCCCCTCAACTAAAGGAGTGCTATAAATGATTGCAATTACAGACTACGGAGTTGGGAACCTTTTCTCTTTAAAAAGCTCCTTTGCGGCAATAAATCAGGAGGTTATCGTTACAGGAGATGAGGATATTTTAAGAAAGGCCGATAAAATAATCCTGCCCGGTGTCGGTGCATTCGGCGATGCTGCAGAAAAGCTTGATAAAACAGGTCTTGCATATGTCTTAAAGGAACAGGCAAAGCTTGGAAAACCGATTTTGGGAATCTGTCTTGGAATGCAGCTGCTTTTTGAGAAAAGCTTTGAATACGGCGAGCACAAAGGACTGGGGCTTATAAAAGGTGAAATCCGCCCTATTTCCGACGTAATTCCCAAAGACTATAAAATTCCGCATATCGGCTGGAACGCACTAAAATTCAAAGGAAAAACCGCTCCTATTTTTAAATATATTAAAGACGGAGATTTTGTATATTTTGTTCATTCATTTTATGGTGCAAATTGTGATGAAAGCGTTATTGCCACATCAGAATACGGAGCAGAGCTTACCGCTGCTGTAAGCTGCGGTAATGTTTTCGGCTGTCAGTTCCACCCAGAAAAAAGCGGTGATGTCGGGCTTAATATACTTCGTGCTTTCTGTGAAATGGAGGTTAAAATATGAACATATTTCCCGCAATAGATTTATTTGACGGCAAGGCTGTACGTCTTTTAAAAGGCGACTACAACAAGATGACTGTCTACAGCGATAACCCGTCGGAATTTGCACAGGATTTTGAAAAACAGGGTGCAAAATTCATTCACATAGTTGACCTTGAAGGTGCAAAGGACGGCACTACTCCCAACCTCGATACAATAAAGGATATTGTAAAAAGCTGTAATTTATTTGTTGAAGTAGGCGGCGGAATACGCAGTATGGCTGTTATTGATGAATACATCTTAGCCGGTGTTGACAGGGTGATTTTAGGCACTGCAGCGGTTAATGATGAAGAATTTTTAATTGAGGCTGTGAAAAAATACGGCGATAAGATTGCAGTTGGTGTTGATATAAAGGACGGCTATGTTGCCATAAAGGGCTGGACCGAAAAGTCGGAATTTTCCTGCCTTGATTTTTGCGAAAAAATGCAGAATATCGGAGTTTCGACTCTCATATGCACAGACATATCAAAGGACGGTGCTATGCAGGGTACAAACCATGAGCTTTACAAAATCCTATCCGAAAAATTCAGTATGAATATAACAGCATCAGGCGGAGTATCCTCTATTGATGATGTGAAAAAGCTTGCAGGGCTTAACATCTATGGTGCAATAATCGGCAAAGCATACTATACTGGTGCAATATCCATAAAGGAAGCAATTGAGGTGGCAAAATGATAACAAAAAGAATTATTCCCTGTCTTGACGTAAAGGACGGACGAGTTGTAAAGGGCGTTAATTTTAAGGGGCTGTCCGACGTTTCCTCGCCTGTTGAGCTTGCTAAATATTATTCTGAAAACGGTGCTGACGAGCTTGTTTTTTATGACATTACCGCATCAAGCGAAGGAAGAGCACTTTTTACTGACATTCTCACTAAGGTTGCACAAACTATCTTTATTCCGCTCACAGTTGGCGGCGGCATTAATACAGTTTCGGATTTTGACCGCGTTTTAAAATGCGGTGCCGATAAGGTCAGCGTAAATTCAGGAGCAATTAAAAATCCCGACTTAATATATGAAGCAGCTAAGCTTTACGGCGACCAATGTGTTGTTATTTCCGCTGATGTAAAGCGTGTTGACGGAGTTTTTAAAGTTTTCGCAAAAGGTGGCAGAGAAAACACCGGTATGGAGGCAATTGAGTGGATTAAACGGTGCGTCGGAAACGGTGCAGGAGAGGTTGTTTTAAACTCAATCGACACAGACGGTGTAAAAAAAGGATTTGACCTTGAAATGTTAGATGCGGTTTCAAATGCTGTAAATGTTCCTGTAATAGCCTCAGGCGGCGCAGGCGGGATTGCAGATTTTACAAAGCTCTTTAAAACCCTGCCCAAGGTTGACGCAGGACTTGCCGCATCAATTTTTCATTTTGGTGAGGTTTCAATATCAGACCTGAAAAAAGAGCTTTCAAAAGAAAATATTCCGATTAGATTATAAAGGAGACTGATTATGTTAAACATTGATGAACTCAAATTTGATGAAAAGGGTTTAATCCCTGCAATTGTGGTTGATTCTGTCACAAAAAAGGTTTTAACCCTTGCATATATGAACAGGGAAAGCCTTAAAATTTCTATGGAAAAAGGACTTACCTGTTTTTACAGCCGTTCAAGGAACGAATTATGGTTAAAGGGCGAAACAAGCGGTAATTATCAGCATATTGTATCTATTACTGCCGACTGCGATAACGATGCACTTGTAGTAGTTGTAGAAAAAGACGGGCCTGCCTGCCACAAGGGTACAGATTCGTGCTTTGAAAAGCCTGTATGGGAAAGTGAAACACTTTCTGAATTTTCATATGAAAGTCTGATGGAGCTTATCCGTGGCAGAAAAATCAATAAGCAGGAGGGCTCATATACTACCTATCTTTTTGAAAAAGGACTTGATAAAATTTTAAAAAAGGTGGGTGAGGAAAATACCGAGGTTATAATCGCTGCAAAGGCAGATGACAAAAAGGAAACAATATATGAAATTGCCGACCTTGCATATCACGTAATGGTACTGATGATTGAAATGGGCATTTCTCTTGAGGATATTCACAGAGAGCTTGCATCACGTCACGTTATCGACCACAAAATCAAACAGGAGAAAATGACAAAGTAATGAAGGATTTGCACGTTCATACCACCTTTTGTGACGGAAAAAACACACCTGAAGAAGTGGTGCTTGCCGCAATTTCAAAAGGGCTTGATACAATAGGTTTTTCAGCTCATTCCTACACATTTTTTGACGAAAGCTATTGTATGAAAAAGGAAAGTATTGAGAGTTATAAGTCAGAAATTTCTGCACTCAAAGAAAAATACTCAGGTAAAATTGAAATTCTTTGCGGTGTGGAGCAGGATTTTTATTCCGAAATGCCGACAGACGAATTTGACTACATCATCGGCTCTGTTCATTATCTCAAGGTTGGAAATGACTATTTTTCAATAGATGACGATGCGGAAATTTTAAAGGCTTCCTGCGAAAAATATTACGGCGGTGATATTTATTCACTTTGCGAGGACTATTATAGGACAGTTTCAAGAGTTTTTCAAAAAACAAATGCTGATATAATCGGACATTTTGATTTGGTTACAAAGTTTAATGAAAAAAAACCTCTTTTTGATGAGAACAACCCAAGATATATTTCTGCCTATCGTGCGGCCATAGATGAGCTTATAAAGTGTAATATTCCTTTTGAGATTAACACAGGAGCTATTTCAAGAGGCTATAAATCTGTCCCCTATCCCTCACAAGAAATTCTTGAATATATTAAAGACAAAGGCGGAAATGTAATTCTTTCAAGTGATTCACACAGCAAGGACACGCTTTGCTTTGAATTTGAAAAGTATTTAAGCTTTGCAAAATCACTCGGATTTAATATTTGATAACGTAAAAACTACCTGTCAAACAAAATGAACAGGTAGTTTTTTTTATTATTAAATATCCAGATTTGAAACATACTTTGCGTGCTTTTCGATAAATTCACGTCTTGGTTCAACCTTATCGCCCATCAAAACAGTAAATATCTGGTCAGCAGCAATTGCATCTTCAAGCTCAACACGAAGCATTGTTCTTGTTTCAGGGTTCATTGTTGTTTCCCAAAGCTCCGGCGGGTCCATCTCACCAAGACCCTTATATCTCTGAACCTTAGCACCATTACCCATTTCTGCTAAAAGTGCGTCTCTTTCCATATCGGAATATGCAAACTTTTCAACCAGATTTGCGTTTTTACCCTTAAACACCTTATAAAGCGGCGGCTGAGCAAGATAAATATTTCCGTTCTCGATAAGCGGACGCATATATCTGAAGAAGAAGGTAAGCAGAAGTGTTCTGATGTGAGAGCCGTCCACGTCGGCATCGGCCATAAT
>JAZNIV010000018.1:0-23045 GCA_045577675.1 Clostridia bacterium | reverse complement strand
TTGCCTGTTCCTAAGTTATATGTGTGAACACCTGATTCGCCTGACTTTTTCTCAATAGCTTTCAGGTGACCGAGTGCTAAGTCAACAACATGGATATAATCTCTTACACCTGTACCGTCGTGTGTTGGGTAGTCATTACCGAAAACGTGAATGAAGTCAAGCTTTCCTACTGCAACCTGTGCAACATACGGAAGCAGGTTGTTTGGAATACCCTTAGGATCTTCACCCATTGTACCGCTCTTGTGAGCACCGATTGGGTTAAAGTAACGAAGAAGTGTAATTGACCATTTGTTGTTTGATGCATAAACATCCTTTAAAATATTCTCAATCATCAGCTTTGTTGAGCCGTATGGGTTAGTTGTTGATGTCGGGAAATCCTCAGTAATCGGAACAGTTTTCGGCATACCGTAAACTGTTGCAGAGGATGAGAATACAAGGTTGTAAACGTCATATTTCTGCATAATATCAACAAGATTTAATGTTCCTGTTATATTGTTGTGGTAATATCTGATCGGAATACGGGTTGATTCACCTACTGCCTTAAGGCCTGCAAAATGAATTACTGAGTCAAATTTATTCTCCTTGAAAACCTTTTCGGTTGCCTCGTAGTCCAGAAGGTCTACTTTATAGAACGGAAAATCCTTGCCGGTAAGCTTTTTTACAGCCTCAAGAGATTTTTCGCATGAATTGTCAAGATTATCTAAAACCGCAATCTCATAGCCTGCATTCAAAAGCTCTACGCAGGTATGTGAACCGATATATCCGGCACCGCCGGTAACTAAAATTTTCATAATACGATACCTCCAAATGTTTAATACCATAATTATACACTATATGTGCATAATATTCAAGTAAAAATTCTATTAAATTTGTAAAATTCTTGAATTTACCCTTGTAAAAATTTATCAGTTGATGTATAATTATCTGTGATGATTATTTTTAAGAAGGAGTAGTTTGAAATGAGTCAATTTTTAGAGAGAATTAAAGAACGAGCAAAGGCTGACAAGAAAACTGTTATTCTGCCGGAGTCTATGGACAGAAGAACCTTTGAGGCGGCTGAAAAGATTTTGAAAGAGGATATTGCAAATATCATCATTATCGGTACACCGGAAGAGGTTGAGGCTAACTCTGAAGGTCTTGATATTTCAAAGGCAACAATCATAAACCCGTTTACATACGAAAAAACAGAGGAATATTTAAATCTGTTTGTTGAGCTTAGAAAGGCTAAGGGGCTTACATACGAAGAAGCTAAAAAGACGGCTCTTGGCGATTATATGTATTATGCCTGCCTGATGGTTAAGGCAGGAGATGCAGACGGCGTTGTTTCGGGAGCTTGTCACTCAACTGCAAACACATTAAGACCGAGCCTTCAGATTATTAAGACAAAGCCGGGCGTTGCACTTGTATCTGCATTTTTCGTAATGGTTGTACCAAACTGTGAATACGGTGAAAACGGAACATTTATCTTTGCCGACAGTGGCTTAGAGCAGAATCCTACACCGGAAAAGCTTGCTGCAATTGCAGGCTGCTCAGCAGAATCCTTTGAGCTTTTGACAGAAAAGGAAGCAAAGGTTGCAATGCTTTCACACTCCACAATGGGTAGTGCAAAGCATGCAGATGTAGATAAGGTTGTAGAAGCTACTAAGCTTGCAAAGGAAATGTACCCGAACGTTAAGCTGGACGGCGAAATGCAGCTTGATGCAGCGATTGTTCCGGAAATCGGTAAGTCAAAGGCTCCTGATTCAACTGTGGCAGGAGAAGCAAATGTACTTGTTTTCCCTGACCTTGATGCAGGTAATATTGGTTATAAGCTTGTTCAGCGTTTGGCAAAGGCAGAAGCATACGGACCGGTTACTCAAGGTATTGCAAAACCGATTAACGACTTATCAAGAGGCTGCTCGGCTGACGATATCGTAGGAGTTGTAGCGATTACTTGCGTACAAGCCCAAGCTGAAAATTAAAAGGACGTCCGGTTAAAATTCCACATCTTGCCGCTTTTTGTACGGGGCGGTACAAACGTACAGCACCCGCACTGCAAAGCAGCAACCTGCGAAATTTTTCCTCGGACTGATCTGTTGGAAGATTTATATTAAAATTTCATATTTTGAAAGGAAAGAAGTATAATGAAGGTTTTAGTAATTAATGCAGGAAGTTCATCACTCAAGTATCAGCTTATCGATATGGACGACCATTCGGTTGTGGCAAAGGGACTTTGCGAAAGAATAGGAATTGACGGTTCAAAGCTGACTCACAAAAATATAGGTGCAGGCAGCGAAACTGTTTTTGAAAAGGCAATGAAGGATCATTCAGATGCAATTGCAATGGTAATTGATGCTCTAACAAGCAAGGAATGCGGTGTTATCGCATCAATGGACGAAATCGGTGCTGTTGGTCACAGAGTTGTGCATGGCGGCGAAACCTTTGCCGATTCATGTGTAATCAATGATGAGGTTATGGCGGCTGTTAAGGAATGTATTCCGCTTGCACCACTTCACAATCCTGCAAATATTATCGGAATTGAGGCTTGTGCAAAGCTGATGCCAAATACTCCGCAGGTAGGCGTATTTGACACTGCATTCCACCAGACAATGCCGGCTCTTTCATATATGTATGCACTTCCGTATGAAATGTATGAAAAGCATAAAATCAGAAAATACGGCTTCCACGGAACAAGCCATAAGTTTGTATCTGCTGAGGCTGCTAAATTCTTAGGAAAACCAATCGAGGAGCTCAAAATCATTACCTGTCACTTAGGAAACGGTTCATCTGTTTCTGCTGTCAAGAACGGCAA
This sequence comes from Clostridia bacterium, assembly GCA_045577675.1. Classification (GTDB taxonomy): domain Bacteria; phylum Bacillota; class Clostridia; order UBA1381; family UBA1381; genus UBA1738. The sequence continues at coordinate 20,254 of JAZNIV010000018.1, read as the reverse complement.
GTGCGTTGATACATCAATGGGCTTTACTCCGCTTGACGGTGTTGTTATGGGAACACGCTGCGGCTCTATCGACCCGGCTGTTGTTACCTATCTGGTTGAAAATTGCGGAATGACAGCAAAAGAGGCTGATGCTATGATGAATAAGCAGTCAGGAGTTTTAGGTGTTTCAGGAGTTTCGAGCGACTTCAGAGATCTTACAGCGGCAGCTGATGCGGGAAACGAAAGAGCAAAGCTTGCAACAGAAATGTTCTCATACAGTGTTAAAAAGCTGATTGGCTCATATGCTGCGGCAATGGGCGGTGTTGACGCTATTGTGTTCACCGGAGGAATCGGTGAAAATGACGGCAGATACAGAAATGCTATTACAGAGGGCCTTGAATTTATGGGAGTAAAGCTGGATGGCGAAAAGAACAAGGTAAGGGGCAAGGTGCAGGATATTTCTACAGATGATGCTCCTGTCAAGACACTTGTTATCCCAACAAACGAAGAGCTTATGATTGCACTTGACACAGAAAGACTTTTAAATAAATAATACACAAAAAATACCGGATAAGTTTGTATAACTTGTTCGGTATTTTTTTGTTACATAACGCTTATATATGGGTAAATAAATAATACAATACTTTTTGGAGGGATGTAGAATGAACAGTTATAAAATGGAAAATATCCGCAACGTTGCGGTGATGGGGCACGGCAAGTGCGGTAAAAGTTCCATTATAGAGGCAATGCTGTTTAACAGCGGTGCTATAAACAGAATAGGTAAAAATTCAGAAGGTACTCTTACCTCTGATTTTGATATAGAAGAAACAAAAAGGCAGATGTCGATTTCAACATCGGTTGCTCCGGTTGAGTGGAAGGAAAATAAGCTCAATATGCTGGATACTCCGGGTTATTTTGACTTTGTCGGCGAGGTGAAAGAAGGAATAAGAGCGGCAGATTCCGCACTTATTGTCCTGTCAGGAAGGAGCGGTGTTTCCGTTGGTACAGAACAGACGTTTAAGTTTGCAAAGCAAAAAGGAGTTCCCATTGTATTCTTTGTAAACAAAATAGACGATCCAAGAGGGAACTATCAGAGAACACTTGAAGAAATGAAGGAAAAATTCGGAAAAGCGATCACTCCGTTTGTTTATCCGATAAGAGAAGGCGAAGAATTTAAGGGCTTTGTCGATATTGTGGATATGACAGCACGTCGTTATGAAGGTGAGAACAGGGTTGATATTCCTGTTCCTGAGGGTATGGCTGAGACCATTGCACCTCTTCGTGATATGATTATGGAGGCTATTGCCGAAACCGATGACGCATTAATGAATAAATATTTTAACGGCGAAGAGTTCACATTTGATGAAATCAAAAAGGCCATAAGAAAGGGCGTTAAGGACGGCAGTATCTATCCTGTATATTGCGGCTCGGGAATGAATAATATCGGTATCCGAAGCTTAATGGACGGTATCGGAAAATATTTGCCGGCACCGAACGAAATTACAGAGGTTGCATATGATGCCAAAACTGCAGAGCCGACAGAGGTTGTTCAGGAGGTTACAGATACTACCTCTGCAATCGTATTTAAGACTGTGGCAGACCCGTATGTAGGAAAGATGTCCTTCTTCCGCGTTTATTCCGGCTCAGTAAATGCTGATAGTGTTCTTTACAATCCGAATAAGGCTGCAAAAGAGCGTATAGGAAAAATCTATTATCTTTGCGGCAAGAAGCAGATTGAAACAAAATCAGTCGAAGCAGGTGACATAGGTGTTGTAACCAAGCTTGAAAATACAAGCACAGGGGATACACTATGTGAAGAAAATAAGAATATTATTTTAACGGGTATCGAATTCCCGCCTCCAACACTTTCTATGGCGGTTGAGGCTGTGAAAAAGGGTGACGAAGAAAAGATTGTTTCCGGTCTTACAAAGCTGATGGAGGAAGACCTCACATTTAATATCGGAAATAACACAGAAACAAAAGAAACCCTTATAAACGGTCAGGGTGAACAGCATATCGACGTACTCATTAATAAGCTAAAGGCAAAATACGGTGTTGATGTTAATCTGAAGGCTCCGACAGTGCCTTACCGCGAAACTATCCGTTCAAAGGTTAAGGTTGAAGGAAAGCATAAAAAACAGTCGGGCGGACATGGTCAGTACGGTCACGTATGGATTGAGTTTGAACCGGGTGTTACAGAGGATATGACCTTTGAAGAGCAGGTATTCGGTGGAAGTGTTCCAAAGAATTACTTCCCGGCGGTTGAAAAGGGACTTCGCGATGCATGTAAGCAGGGAGTTCTGGCAGGCTATCCGGTTGTAAATCTGAAAGCGACACTGCTTGACGGCTCATATCATCCGGTGGATTCTTCTGAAATGGCATTTAAAACTGCTGCTCAGATTGCATATCGTGAAGGCTTAAAACAGGCAAATCCTGTAATCTTAGAGCCAATTGGATACTTAAAGGTATATATTCCGGAAAGCATAATGGGTGATATTATCGGTGACATCAACAAACGCCGCGGTCATATAATGGGTATGGGCGAAAGTGAAAGAGAAGGCTTAAACCTTGTAGAAGCAGAAGTTCCGGTATCGGAAATGTTTAAATATTCCACAGATTTAAGGTCGATGAGTCAGGGCAGAGGCAGCTTTGAGTTTGAATTTGTAAGATACGATCCGGCACCTCCACAGGTATCAGAAAGGGTTATTGCAGATGCACAGAGCCGCATCCAATAGTGTAAAAAGGGATTTTATACATAGTGACTAAAATGTTTTTTGTTTTTTGTTAATTTATAATCTTTATTTTGCTGGCATTATGTGTTAAAATAGTTCCGTAAATTAAAAAGATAACTATTGGAAGAGAGGAAAACAGTTATGGCAGATTTGCAATTAAAGCATATTTACAAAAGATATTCAGGTGGCGTTACTGCTGTTAGTGATTTTTGTCTTGATATCGAGGATAAAGAGTTTATCGTTCTTGTTGGACCTTCAGGCTGTGGTAAGTCAACAACACTTCGTATGATTGCCGGTCTTGAAGAAATCAGTGACGGTGAATTATACATAGGCGGAAAGCTTATGAACGACGTTGCCCCTAAGGACAGAGATATTGCGATGGTTTTCCAGAACTACGCTCTGTATCCGCATATGTCAGTATTTGATAATATGGCATTTGGTTTGAAGCTCAGAAAAACTCCTAAGGATGAAATCAATAAGAGAGTTCATGAAGCTGCTAAGATTCTTGATATTGAACATCTTCTTGACAGAAAGCCTAAGGCTTTATCCGGTGGTCAGAGACAGCGTGTTGCACTTGGTCGTGCTATCGTTAGAAGTCCTAAGGTATTCCTTATGGACGAACCTCTGTCAAACCTCGACGCTAAGCTGAGAGTTGCAATGAGAACAGAGATTAATAAGCTTCACAAGAGACTGGAAACTACATTTATCTATGTAACACATGACCAGACAGAAGCTATGACAATGGGTACAAGAATCATCGTTATGAAAGACGGTGTTGTTCAGCAAGTAGATTCACCGGCTAACCTTTACAATAAGCCTTGCAATATGTTTACTGCAGGATTTATCGGAAGCCCTCAAATGAACTTTGTTGACGCAGTTCTTTCAAAGAACGCAGAAGGTGTATTCCTTGAGTTCAACGGTGAAACAGTTAAGCTTCCGGAAGGAAAGGCTTCTAACCCTGCACTTGATGAATACATTGGTAAGACAGTTGTTCTCGGTATCAGACCTGAGGATATTCATGATGAAGAAAGCTTCCTTGCTTCTAAGGCAGATGCTATTGTTACAGCTTATGTTGACGTAACAGAAATGATGGGTGCTGAATACTTCCTGTATCTCACAATTGCTGATAAGGCATTCACTGCAAGAGTTAACCCAAGAACTACTGCAAAGATGGGCGATACAATCAAGGTTGCGTTTGATACTAATAAGATTCACCTGTTCGATAAGGAAACAGAAATGACAATCATTAACTGATTGATTTAAAAGAGAACCAATTTGGTTCTCTTTTTTTGCATCAAGTCTATTTACAAGAGCTATATAAAATGGTATAATTTTATGTAATTAATGTAAAGGGGTGTTGTAAGTGGCTGAAAAAGTGCCTAATATACATCGGGAACATAGAAAGAGATTACGTGAAAAATTCAGAAATGTCGGAATAGACGGATTTGCAGAGCATGAGCTTATTGAGCTTTTGTTATTTTATTCAATTCCGGTGATGAATACAAATGATCTTGCTCATGAACTCAAAAAGGAGTTTGGCGGATTGGTCAATATTCTTGATGCCGACGAAGATCATCTTACGTCTATAAAGGGAATGGGTGAGAATACAGTTACCCTGATTAAATTTATTCGTGAATGTATTCATAAGTATGTAAATGAAGTTAATAATATCTCAAATGTGCGGCTTACACCGGCAAATATCAATACTTACATTAAAAGCCTGTTTTTCGGTCATACGCGTGAAATGCTGTATGCTGTACTGTTAGACCATGATTGTATTGTGAAAAAAGTCAGGAAAATTTCTGTCGGTACGGTAAATGCAACACCGCTTTATCCGAGAGAAATTGTAAAATTTGCAGTTAATGAGCATTATCCGTATATGATACTGGCACATAATCACCCGACAGGAGACCCTTTGCCTTCGGAGGCTGACCTTAAAATCACTAAATCTACAGAGCTTGCACTGAATTTTATCGGGGTAAGGCTGGTTGACCATGTTATAGTTTCAGGAGATACCGTAACAAGTATTGCAAAAAGCTTTAATATTTTTGAGGACTAAATGGTAGCAGCAGCCTGCTGCCATTTAGTCGTTTTTCACCTTTATAATATATTCAATACCCCAGTCGAAGGAGTTTGTTTCCATATCTGCATTCACTCCGCCGTCACGCATTAAATCAAGAGCACGTTTAATCGTGTTGGTAAAGACTCTGATGTCCTGAAAGCTTTTAAATTTAAGCTTTTGCTGTGATTGGGAGTGCGAGTTAAGCATTTTTTTTATCAATTCTTCGGTTTGTGCAACGTTGAGTTTTTTTTCGTTAATAGTGCGTGCGGCAAGAAGCTGTGCCTCCTCGTCAGTCAAATGCAGAAGTGCCCGTGCATGACGTTCTGACAGGGAATACTCTAAGATAAGACGTTTTGTTCTGGGATATAGTCGTAAAAGCCGCAATTTATTTGCTATGTTGGATTGGGATTTGCCGAGCTTTCTTGCTATTTCTTCCTGAGTCATACCCTGCGTGCGGATAAGATTTTGATAGCTTTCTGCAACTTCAAAAAAGGAAAGGTCATCACGCTGCAGGTTTTCTAAAAGTGCCAAAAGTGCGGATTTTTTTTCGTCCACATTTATAATAATTGCGGGAATTGTATCAAGGCCTGCATTTTCTGCAGCACGATAACGCCGTTCGCCGGCAACAATTTCATATCCGCCCCTTACTCTCCTTACGGTAATAGGCTGAAGCACACCAAATTCTTCGATTGATGCAGTCAGCTCTTCAAGGCTTAGTGAGTCGAAATATTTTCTCGGCTGAGCCGGGTTCGGAAAAATACTATGAATGGGTAAACTCACAACCTTCATTTTTTCTTTTTCTTTGGATTTAAATACCTGCATATTGATTATCCTTTCGTATGTTTTATGGAAGGTGGTAAGGCAGCCCGAAAAAATAGATTTAGGGGGAGTAGGTGTGCACATATTTGGGAGCTTATGCACATATACATATATTGTTACGGCGGACCGCCTTACTAATTGCATTATAACATAAAAATTACCAAAGAAAAGAAAATTCGTTCGTCAAAAAAAGCCGACTTTTTTATTTAGTCGGCTTTTTCTTCAAATTATAACAGGACCCGATTGGATTTTTTGTTGCAATTCCGGGTTTTCTGGGATATTGCTGCGGAGTGTGTCGTACTTTTTTTATAATAATTATCTTGTGATTAAGGTCGGTGCCGGGGATTTTTGCGGAAAATACGTCGCAAATCTCGCCGCCGAGAATGTAAATTGCACGCTTTGCCGCCTCAAGCTCTTCATCGGCAAGTGGACCTTTTAACGCAAGGAAATATCCGCCCACCTTCAAAAACGGCAAACAAAGCTCTGCTAAAACTGTCATATTTGCAACGGCACGTGATACTACAGTGTCAAACTGCTCGCGGTATGTTCTTCCGCCGTCCTCGGCACGAGAATGAACAAATTCCACATCAAGCTTAAGCTTCTCGGCAACAGCCTTTAAAAAGTTAATCCGCTTATTTAAAGAATCAAGGAGAGTCAATTCGATTTCCGGCTTTAATATTTTCAGTACAAACCCCGGAAAGCCTGCACCGGTTCCTACATCTATAACCTTTCCGTTTACACAATCTGTCAAAAGGGCAGTAGCACTGTCTAAAAAATGCTTTCGTGCAATACCGTCTTCGTCGCAGATTGCGGTGAGATTTATTTTGGTGTTCCAGTCTGTAAGCATATCGGCATAGGTTATCAAATCATCTGTCTGCTTATCGGATACATTGATATTCAGTTCATTAAATCCGTTTTCTAATATTTGTTTCATAATTCCTGTCCCTGTTATTTATTTCTGATATTATTATAGTATAAATACATTATTAAGTCAAATAAAATTTAAATTAAAAGCACTTAACAAAGGACTAAGCATGTAAAATATACTCGAAATTTGTGATTTTTATACTAAAATTATTAAGAAATTGTAACTTTTTTTCGAAAATCAACAAAAAAACTATACATTTCAGAAAAAATATGTTATAATGTTAGGGAGTATTGATAATTTGCGGTAATACTGTCTTTTTGTCTACTGCGTAATATAAACCGGCACATTATGTCGGAGCTCTGTCAGCCCGCGGGCAGAGTAAAAGGCTTATTTTGCGGGAAGAAAGGCTATGGAAATTATTATGATTAGTAAGGCGTTTCAGGATATTGTTTCTCAGATGGCGGACGTTTTTCCTAAAAAGTTCGGTATAGCTGATGCTACAGGTCTTGTTCTTGCGGCAAATGGACCGGAGCTGTCTGAAGATGTGGTAGAGGAGCTTATTTCTGCTGCCGGAGAAAATGATAAAATGTTTGTCAGAGAGGGTTATACTGTTCGTTTGATTGACGGCAGACCGTATCCTGAATATATCGTATACGTAGAAGGCACAGATGAGGTTTCGCGTTATTGCTGTAATGCTGTTACAGTAGCTGCGAACAATGTGCGTCATTATTACGATGAAAAGTATGATAAAACTATCTTTATGCAGAATATAATTTTCGATAATATGCTCGCATTTGACCTGCATCAAAAGGCTTTAGAGCTTCACGTTGACGTAGAAACACCGCGTGCTGTGTTCTATATTAAGGTGCTTAAAAAGGGTGAGGTCGGTATTTATGAGGTAATCCGCAATATGTTCCCTGATAAGGAAAAGGATTTCGTTATTAATATTGACAGCAGCAATATTGTGCTGATAAAAGAACTAAAGGACAGCTGTGAGCCAGATGCAATTAACCATATTGCACGACAGATTCTTGACAATGTTCACTCAGAAACAATGATGAGCATACTTGTAGGTGTAAGCACGGTTGCGGAGAACATTAATCAGCTAAATACTACTTATAAGGAAGCTCAGATAGCGCTTGAGGTGGGCAAGGTATTTGATGAAGAAAAGTCAATTCTAAATTATGACAGTCTCGGTATCGGCCGATTAATTTATCAGCTGCCGATTAAGCTTTGTGAGCTGTTTTTGCAGGAGGTATTCAAAAAAGGAGACATTTCGCTTCTTGATTCCGAAACGATTTTGACAATTAACAAGTTTTTTGAAAACGATCTTAATGTTTCCGAAACATCAAGACAGCTTTTCGTACACAGAAATACACTTGTATACCGACTTGAAAAGATATACAAGCTTACAGGACTTGACCTTAGAAAGTTTGACCAGGCAATTGTGTTTAAGGTAGCAATGATGGTTCACAAATATTTGACGTCAAATCCTATGAAAATGTAGGTTTAAATGGAATGTGCGGTATTTTTTGCCGCACTTTTTAGCGAAAATTGGGAGAATGATAAGATGATTGAATTTGTAAATGTTACCAAGCAGTTTGAAGATGCCGGAAACATTGCCCTTGAAAATGCAAGCTTTAAAATTGAAAATGGTGAGTTTGTGTTTTTAGTAGGCTCAAGCGGTGCCGGAAAAACCACTATTACAAAGCTTCTGATGCGTGAAACCAATGTTTCGGAAGGCGAGGTTTATTTAGACGGAATAGATGTAACCAAGCTGCCCGATAAGGAAATACCTTATCTTCGCAGGAAAATGGGTGTAGTTTTTCAGGATTTCCGTCTTTTAGAGGACAGAACCGTTTATGAAAATGTTGAATTTGCAATGCGTGTTGTAGGTGCAGGCAGAAGAGAAATAAGAAAACGTGTGCCTGAGGTTTTAAATGAGGTAGGTCTTAACTATAAAGCCAAGATGTACCCAAGACAGCTATCGGGCGGTGAACAGCAGAGAGTTGCTCTTGCGAGAGCTTTGGCAAACCACCCGCTTATTCTTCTTGCAGACGAGCCTACGGGTAATCTTAATCCAAAAACAGCAATGGAAATTATGGAAATATTCGAGGAAATTAATCGTATGGGAACTACCATTATTATGGCAACTCATGCTAAGGATATCGTTGATATAATGAAAAAACGTGTAATCGAGGTTCAGGACGGCAGAATTGTCCGTGATGAGGTTGGAGGTGAGTATCTTGAAGCTGTCGAAGCTTAAATATTCATTTTCCGAGGCGAAAAAGAATGTGACAAGGAACGGTCTTATGAGCATTGCGTCGCTGTTTACAATAGCGTCCTGCCTGATAATTTTAGGCGTTTTTGCAATCTTAACCGTTAACGTCAATTCAATTACCGCGCAGGTTAAGGACCAGTGCGAAATTCAGCTTTATATTGAAACTGATGCAAGCCCTGAGCGTGTCGCTGCAATTGGCGAGGAGATTAAAAAGGTTGAAAATGTAAAAGAGGTTACGCTTTTTAGTAAACAGCAGACCTTGGATTATGCTATAAACGATATGTTTGAGGGTAATGAAGCAATGCTTGAAGGCTTTGAAGAGGACAACCCCTTTTCTGATTCGTATAAAATAGTGCTCTCTGACATTGAAAGAACAAAAGAGACCGCTGATACACTTTCACAAATTGCAAATGTTGAAAAGGTTGTAAATAAGCAGGACGTTGTTAATGTGGTTCTGTCCTTATCGGGGGCAGTTAAGAAATTCAGCATTGTTATAATGGTTATACTGCTTATTGTGGCGATTGTTATTATTTCCAACACCGTTAAGCTTACCGTTTTTAACAGGCGTAAGGAAATAAACATTATGAAATATATCGGTGCAACGGATAGATTTATCCGCGTGCCATTCGTTCTTGAAGGGTTAATTATTGGATTTTTAGGTGCAGTTGTAGCATTTTTAGCGGTATTTTGGGGATATTTTGCACTGTATAGATACATTATGGGGCTTAACTTTGATGTGTTCGAGCTTGTGGGTGTATGGGATATTGCACCTGTGATTGCAGTGTTATTCGTTGTTTTTGGAAGTCTTATAGGAGTTGTGGGAAGTGCAATTTCTATGAGAAAGCATCTTCAGGTATAAAAGGAGGGACTATGAAAAAAAGAGTATTTACCATGCTGGTAGCACTAAGTTTAGCATTTTCAAATGTTATTCCGGCTTATGCTGCCAAAAGTGTAAACGATTTAAAAAAAGAGCTTTCCGAAAATCAGAAAAAGGTTGAAAATACAAAGAAGGAGATTAAAAGCAAGCAAAAAGAGCAGAGTGCCCAAAAAGCAAAAAAACTGGCACTTGATATTGAAATCTCCGGCTTGCAGGATGATATAGATCAGGTTCAGGCTGTAATTAACGAAAAAAATGCGGAAATTGACGCAAAGAATACTGAAATTGCGGCTTTGGAGGAATCAATCAGCAAGACAGATAAGCAGCTTAAAAAGCGTATGAAGATTATGTACGAAAATGGTACAACCTCATATATGGAGCTGATACTGCAGGCTAAAGGTCTTTCTGATTTGTTCACACGAATTTCCATAGTTGAATCCATTGTAAAGCATGACAATGAGATGATTGAGAAATTTGAAGAACAGGTAGAGCAGGTTTCGGCTGCGAAGCAGATTATTGAAGCTGAGAAAAACGAACAGGTTGAGGCAAAGCAGATTTTAGAAAGCAAGCAAAATGCCATTGAAAGTAAGCAGAAGGAACAGCAGCAAATTATAAATGAACTGAATGCGGACATAAATGAGCTTAAAAAACAGGAAGCTGAAATGGAAAAGGCGGAACAGCAAATCCAGGCTCAGATAAATGCTGCATTAAAGTCATCAACGCAGAAGAATGTGACATATAAGGGTAATGGAAAATTCCTGTTCCCGCTTGCAAGCTATACAAGAATTTCTTCGCCGTACGGATACAGAATACATCCGATTACCGGCACAAGAAAGCTACATTCAGGCATTGACTATGCCGCACCACACGGAACCGCGATTTATTCGGCGGAGGACGGGGTGGTTCTTACATCCGGATGGATGAACGGCTACGGCTATACTGTAACCGTCAACCACGGAAGCGGATATGTAACACTTTATGCACATTGCAGCAAGCTGCTTGTCAGTGCAGGGCAGAAGGTTACAAAGGGACAGACTATTGCAAAGGTAGGCTCGACCGGGAATTCAACCGGAAACCATCTGCACTTTGAGATTAAGGTTAACGGTAAGGCTGTAAATCCGGCAGGTTATCTTTAATAATTGAGGGGTGACATAGGTCACCCCTATAATATTATCTGGAATTTTGCATAAGATAAAGTATATGATATTGGAGGTTTTTGGAATGAACGGCAAAAAAAGCTTTATTTTCACAGTTGTTATAACCGCACTTGCAACGTGCCTTGTGACTAACGCAGCACGTGATATTATGTACGGCACGTCAGGCGGACGCTCGCTTCAGAAGATTTGGGCTGTTAAAAAAATGCTGTCCGATTATTCGCTTTTTGAAGTAGATGAAAAAAAGGTTGCTGACTATGCATCAATGGCAATGGCGGCTGCTGTAGAGGACCCTTATACTGCGTATTATCCGGAAGAGGAGTTCAGCTCTTATCGTGATAATTTAGTTTCGAGTTACGTTGGTATAGGTGCAACCTTGGGTGCGGACATGGAGAAAAATGTACTGGTTGTTGTGTCACCTATGGAGGATAGCCCTGCAGAAAAGGCAGGTCTTAAATCCGGTGATGTTATACTCTCTATTGATGGGAAAAGCTATACTGCAAACGAGCTTTCTGCTGCTGCAACCTATCTAAAAGACGGTGAGGAGGGCTCAACTGCCGTAATTTCTGTAGAAAGAGAGAATAAAGGAAAAATTGATATAACAGTAAGCAGAGAAAAAATTATAAAGAAAAGTGTTAAGTCTGAAATGTTGCCGAAGAATGTGGGTTATTTAAGAATAACAGGCTTTGAATCAAAAGCAGGAAAAGGTGAAAAAAGTACTTATGACGAGTTTTTGGAGCATTTCAAGGCTTTAAAAGCTGCAGGAATGGAACAGCTTGTAATTGATTTAAGAGATAATCCGGGCGGTGACCTTAACGTTGTGTGCGAAATTGCAGACAGCTTTTTGCCGGAGGGGATTATAACATATACAGAGGATAAGTACGGAAAACGCACAACAATTAATTCCGATAAAAATGAAACGGATATCCCGATTGCCGTTTTAGTAAACGGAGGAAGTGCGTCTGCGTCAGAGGTTTTGACAGGGGCACTAAAAGACTATGAAAAAGCGACTGTTATCGGAACAAAAACCTACGGAAAGGGAATAGTGCAGACCGTTTATCCTTTCTCGGATGGCTCGGGTATTTCAATAACAACCGCAAAATATTATACTCCGTCAGGAGTTTGTATTCATGGAATAGGTATTGAGCCGGATATAACCGTTGAGCTTCAATCGGATAAGGCAATTTCTGAGCTTGAACTATCTGAGGATATACAGCTTCAAAAAGCAATTGAGCATCTTACCGATTAGTTTTTCTGTTTAGCATAGCAACTGCATTTATTACAAGAACAATACCGATTATGCCGGAGATTGTAAAGCTTTCGCCAAATGCAATAACTCCGGCGATTGATGCAACAACGGCCTCTAAGGTTGCCATAATTGCAGCTTTTCCAGTGTCTGTGTATTTAAGACCGTTGGTGTAGAATACATAGGGAAGAACTGCACTTATAAATGCGAAAATCACGGTTAGTATAATTGCATCGGGATTTGTTGTCATAACAGAGTATATTTTCGGAAAGTCAACTACAAACAGACTTCCGATAGTAGCAAAAATAAATGTGTAAGCGGGTACTGTACCGGAATCGTATTTTTTCAAAGCAACTCTCCCGAAAATACTGTAAAGTGCATAACAGAAGCCGGAGGAAATTCCGGTAAAAACTGTCAGGGGAGTAAGTCTTATATTGTGGTCTGTACCACATATCAATAAACAACCTGCAGCAGCCATAAAGAGTGCTAAAACTCGGGCTGCTGTTATTTTTTCTTTAAAGAAAATTGCGGCCATTATCATAACAAAAAAGGGTGAGGTATATAAAAGTATTGCCGCCACCGACATTGATGCATGGCTGATTGTGTAGAAATAGCAAAATCCGAACAGCATAAAGCTAAGTATGCCGGTACCGAAAAAATACCACCAGTCCCTGGGGTTTATTTTAAGCTTTTCTTTGCCGGTAAAAACAAGAAAAAGGGTTATTGTAGCTGCAGTAATCAGGCTTCGGAAAAATAAAAGTTGCATATTATCAAGCCCCAGAGCATTTAGTCTGCGTACAAAAATGCCGGTCAGCCCCCATAGGGTTGCCGCAATTAAAATAGAAGCAGATGGGAATTTTTTAAAAAAATTCATTTTATTTATCCTCCGTAAATGTAAATTCAGCGATGGTTTTTAATTTTGCAGAAAGTCCGGTAAATCGCTTTTTCTCATCGTTGTTGTCTACCATCAGCTTACAGGCTGACCTTGAACCTACAAGGATTACCATAGTTTTTGCACGTGTAACAGCTGTGTATAAAAGATTTCTGCACATAAGCATCGGTGCAAAACGGCAGATTGGAATAAGTACAACAGGAAATTCGCTGCCTTGACTTTTATGTACTGTAGTTGCATAGGCAAGGTCTAATTTATCAAGGTCGTTAAAGCTGTATTCTGTTTCCTTGTCATCATCAAAAATGATAGTCATAGTTCTGTCTTTTACCGAAATACTGTCGATAATCCCCATATCACCATTAAAAATACCGGTGCCTGACTCGCTCTCATTTCTTGTCCAGATAATGTCATAGTCGTTTTTTATCTGCATAACCTTGTCGCCGGTACGAAAAATTGTTTTTCCGTAAATATACTCTTGTTTTAGCATATCAGGCGGATTTAAAGCTTTTTGCAGCTCGCGGTTTAAATTGACCGAGCCGGCAACACCCTTTTTTGAGGGCGATAAAACCTGAATAGAAGAAATGGGATTAAGTCCGTAGCTTTTCGGGATTCGTGTTTTATAAAGCTCGATTATAGTTTCCTGAGTCTTTTCAGCGGTGCCTCTTTCGAGAAAGAAAAAGTCCCTGTCATGTGATGATATATCCGGCATTTCGCCGCTGTTAATTTTATGTGCATTCATTACTATAAGGCTTTCCTGTGCCTGACGGAAAATCCTTTTTAGCTTTATAACCGGTATTAACTCACTTTCTATTATATCCTTTAAAACATTTCCCGGTCCTACTGACGGTAGCTGGTCGCTGTCTCCGCAGAAGATAACCTTAGCACCACGCTTAACGGCCTTTAAAAAGGCGTGCATAAGCTGAATGTCTACCATACTTACTTCGTCAACAATAAAAACATCCTGCACCAGTGGATTTGACTCATTATATGCAAATCTTTGCACCACGCTACCGGCTCCGGGCTGCATACCTAATAGGCGGTGTATTGTTTTTGCTTCAAGCCCTGTAACCTGACTCATTCGCTTTGCGGCACGGCCTGTAGGTGCTGCAAGGGCTATAGAAAGCTGCATTGACTGCATAGTTTTAATGATTGCGTTTATGGTGGTCGTTTTTCCCGTTCCGGGTCCGCCGGTTATAACCACGCACCCATAATCAACCGCAGCTTTTACGGCCCTCTTTTGTTCGCTGTCAAGCTCTATGCCGTTTTCGGTTTCCACATCATTTATAACAGACAAAATTTCTTCGTCGGATAATTTGTAAAGAGGCACAGAAACAGAAAGAGATGCAATTCTGCGTGCCGTGTAATGCTCGGCGGTAAAGAAGGCAGAAAGATAACAAACCTCCTCATTGTTAAGAGTATCGCAGTAAATGTCACGTGCAAGCTCAAGGGCGGTTATGCCATTTTCAGCCTCGTCAGCCGATACAGAAAGCTGAGTGCATACGTTTTGTATAAGAAGCTTTTTCGGCAGGTATGTATGCCCCATATTGTATGCACAGGTAGTTAAAATATATTTTATGCCCGACCTTATGCGAAGCGGTGAGTTTTTAGGAAGTCCGCGAAGATGTGCAATGCTGTCTGCTGTTTTAAAGCTGACGCCGTCAATTCTGTCGGACAGTATATAGGGGTTTTCTTTAATAATATTAACAGCATCAGAGCCGAGCGTCTGATGTATTTTTATTGCAAGGTTGGTTGAAATTCCGTATTGGCGAAGAAACATAAGTATGCTTTGCATTGACTGCAGCTCAAGGTAAGACTGTCCGATTTTTTCAGCCTTTGCCTTGGAAATCCCTTTAATTTCACTAAGCCGTACGGGGTCTGTCAGGAGAATGTCTAAGGTTTCGACGCCGAAGTGTTCAACAATTTTTTGTGCGGTTGCGGCACGAACACCATAAATAACACCTGATGAGAGGTAGTCAAGGATTGCCGCTTCATCCTTTGGCAGGATACTTTCGTAATATGTAACCCGAAACTGCTCGCCGTACTCAGGGTGATTTCCCCACGTTCCGGTAACCGAAATATTTTCGCCCTCGCCAAGATACGGCATATACCCTGTTGCGGTGAAAAGCCCGTCTGTGGGCGAATCAATTTCGCATACTGTATAGCCGTTGTCAGCGTTTTGATATATAATTTCGTAAACTGTTCCGGTTAAAGTTAAATTTTCGTCCATATAATAATCCTTGATTTCTGTAGTGTAGTAACACATATAGTATATCACATTTTTTAGTTGACTACAAGAGATTAAAGTGATATAATGAAAAGAAGAATAAAAGGCGGTAGCTTTTGTGAAGATTATCAATTTGCATAATCATACCGGCTTAAGCATTGGCTCCGACCTTCACCGGACCGGAGATTTTAATATTAATAAGCCATCCGGACGAATGAGCTGGTAGGAAGGCTTAAAAATCCGCTGCCTTTCGGAATAGCGGACTAAGGAAGGTAAACAAAAATGAAAATAGTTGCAGCAACTAAAAACAAGGGAAAGATAAGAGAGTTTCAGGAAATTCTCGGCGAGCTTGGATACGAGGTTGTGTCTATGCATGACGAGGGGATTGATGTCGAGGTTGAGGAAACCGGTTCTACATTTGCTGAAAACGCACTTATCAAAGCAAGAGCGGTAGCACTTTTGTGTGACTATCCTGTTATTTCAGATGATTCGGGGCTTTGCGTCGATGCACTTGAAGGAGCACCGGGCATTTATTCCGCAAGATTTGCAGGTGAGGAGGCTACCGATAAGGACAGAAACATCAAGCTTTTAGAGTTGATGAAGGATAAGGAAAACCGCAAAGCTCAGTATGTGGCAAGCATTGCTTTTATATTTCAGGATGGCAGAGAAATTACAACGGAAGGTACAATTGAAGGCGAAATTATGACAGAGGAGCACGGAACCGGCGGTTTTGGCTATGATCCGCTGTTTATGTGTACCGAAATCGGCAAGTGCTTCGGTATAGCAACGCCTGAGGAAAAAAATGCTGTAAGCCATAGAGGACGGGCATTAAAAAATTTGTGTGAAATCCTAAAAGAAGGGGAGAATTAAAATGGATATTTTTTGCGAGTATATGGTAAAACACAAAAAATCACCTAAGGACAGTCTTATGTCAGCAGGGCTGATTGCGGCGGCGGTGTTTTTAAGTCTTATAGTATTTCTTTTTCTGTTTGGAAGATTATTGGGCTTTGAGGTATTTGTGGTTGCCGGCATATGGTATGGTGCCATTTACTTAATAAGAAAAACAAATATTGAATTTGAATATATCCTGACGAACAGTATTCTTGACATCGACAAGATTATGTCAAAGAAAACAAGAAAAAGAGTTATCAGCATTGATTTTAAAAGTATTGATGTTTGTGCCCCGGCTACGGGTATAAGCACAAACAACCCGAATATGAAGGTTCTTGACTTATCCGGAGATATTTCAGGTAAGGGTGTTTACTATGTAGACTTTGCAAAGGGTTCGGAAAAGTACAGAGTTTTCTTCCAGCCTAATGCAAAAATTCTTGATAATCTTAAAAAATCAAACCCAAGACTTGTAACAGTTAACGAAGAGGATTTGGTATGATTTTCGGAATCGGCTGTGATTTGTGCGAAATCAGCAGGATTGAAAAGGCAGGTGAACGTTTTTGTGAAAGGTATTTTACCGAAAAGGAACAAAAACTGTTTGACGCAAAGAAAAAAAATAAGCCGCAGACCGTTGCGGCTAATTTTGCTGTAAAAGAAGCATTTTCAAAAGCCTTGGGAACAGGCGTCCGGGGATTTGGACTTGAAGATGTTGAGGTTTTAAGAGACAAGTCAGGAAAGCCGTATATAATTCCATTGGGGAACGCAAAGAAGATTTGCGATGAGCTTGAAATTACCGGCATATTTGTGTCGGTGTCTCACACGAAAGATTTGGCGATGGCATATGTTGTTTTGGAAAGGTAGCTTGCTATGAAGGTTTGTTTTGCTGAAGAAATGCGCAGGATTGACGCATTGGCAATGGAACAGTTTAATATTCCGGGCATTGTCCTGATGGAAAATGCTGCAAGAAGCTGTGTTTTAGAAATTCAGCATTTTGATAGCTTTACCGTTATTTGCGGCAAGGGAAATAACGGCGGAGACGGCTTGGCTATTGCAAGAATGCTTTTAAACAAGGGAAAAAAGGTCAGTATTTATCTTGTGCTTGGTGATGATTTTTCCGGCGATGCCCTTACAAACTACAATATTTTGAAGGCTATGGGTGCGGAGTTTAAAGCTACGCATAATATTTATGAGCTTGAAAGGGATATTGCCTCTTGCGATTGTATTATTGACGCTATTTTCGGAACAGGAATGAAGGGTGAAGTCATTACTCCTGTGAAGGAGGTCATTGAGGCGGTTAACCGCTTTAGTAGATATGTGCTTAGTGTTGACGTGCCATCGGGGATAAATTCCGATACGGGAGAGGTTAAAACGATTGCAGTAAAAGCTGATAAAACAGTTACTTTTGCGGCGTATAAGGCAGGACTTTTGCTGTTTCCGGCAGCAGACTTTGCAGGTGAGATAGTGTGCAGCGATATTTCTATTCCCAATAAGCTGCTTGAAGAAATTGAAATAAATATATCGGATTTGGAATATATAAAGAATATAATGCCTGAAAGAACCGCAAATTCGCATAAGGGCGATTACGGCAGAATTTTTGTTATCGGCGGAAGTGTCGGAATGGCAGGAGCAGTGTCGCTTTGCTGTGAGGGTGCATTTAAGGTGGGAGCGGGAATTGTTACCGCCTGCGTGCCGGAGGAAATTAACGATGTTGTGCAGATGTCGTGTGTAGAGGCAATGACCTATCCGGTAAATTTCGAGAAAGACGTAAGCAAAATTACAGAGAAAATGCAAGGCTATGATGTCATTCTTTTTGGAAATGGTATTGGACGCGAAGAATACATTGTGGATTTGCTTGAAGCGGTTTTGAAAACGGCAAAGGTGCCGGTTGTCATTGATGCGGACGGGCTTTATGCACTTTCTAAAAGGCCGGAAATGCTTTATGAATGTATATCCGATGTGGTTATAACGCCACATTCTATGGAAATGGCCCGGCTTTTGGGGGAGGACAGCGGATATGTTGAAGAAAACAGAATTTCGGCATCAAAAGAGCTTGCAATAAAATACGGATTGACACTTGTTTTAAAAGGAAAGCATAGTATAATAACGGCACCCTGCGGTAAGCAGTATATTAATGTGACCGGAAACAGCGGTATGGCAACTGCCGGCAGCGGTGATGCTTTAGCCGGAATGACAGCCGGACTTTTAGCTGTGTGTCCGCCGGATAATGCCGCTGTGCTTTCGGTATATCTGCACGGTGCGGCAGGGGATTTTGCGGCAGAAAAGCTGACAGAATATTCTGTGACTGCTACCGATATTTTAAATGCCGTACCCCATATATTACCTGTGGAAAAGAACTCAAAAGTATGATAAAATAAAGAGGAATTAAATATAATGAACAGAACATGGGCTGAAATCAATATTGACGCATTGAAATATAATGCAAGCAATATAAGGAAAATTACAAATCCGGCTGCAAAACTGATGGCTGTGGTAAAGGCAGATGCCTACGGTCATGGCTATCGTGAATATTGCAGGGCACTTTTAGAAAGCGGAGTAGACTGTTTTGCAGTGGCTATGGTTGCCGAAGCGAAGGAGCTGCGGCGTGCAGGCTTTAATATTCCGATACTTATTCTTGGTGCAACCTTAAAGGAAGAGGCTGATGATATTGTAAGATATGACATTATGGCAAATATTTATAACTATGAATTTGCAAAATGTCTTTCGGATGCTGCAAAAAGGCAGAATAAAACTGTAAAAATTCATCTTAAAATTGATACAGGAATGTCACGTCTCGGATTTTTGTGCGGTGATAATAACAGCGATGTCATAGAAGAGATTGTTAAAATTTCAAAGCTTGAAAATGTTGAAATAGACGGAATTTTCTCGCATTTTGCCTGTGCAGACGAAAAAAATTCCGACTACACTAAGCTGCAGTTTTCAAGATTTATGAAGCTGGTTTCAGAGCTTGAAGAAATCGGTATAAATATACCATGCAAGCATATTGCAAACAGTGCGGCAATTATGATGTATCCCGAAATGCATCTTGATATGGTGCGTGCCGGCGTAATTCTTTACGGATACTATCCGTCCGGCGAGGTAGATAAAAGCCGTCTTTTAATAAAGCCTGTGATGACTTTAAAATCACGCATAACGCAGGTTAAAACCATTCCATCGGGAATGGGAGTCAGCTACGGAAAAACGTACATAACCGATAGGCAAACGAAAATTGCAACGCTTCCCATCGGTTATGCAGACGGATATATGCGATGCCTTTCACATAGGGCAAAAATAGAAGTCGGTGGAGAGCTTTGCGATGTAATAGGCAGAATTTGTATGGATCAATGTATGATTGATGTCACAAATGTCAATAATATAGATATAGGTGACGAGGTAATCATTTTCGGCGACGCTCAGATAACTGCAGACGACGTTGCAGGCTGGATGAACACAATTAATTATGAGGTTTTGTGTCTGGTATCAAAACGTATTCCGCGAATTTACAAGGAGAAAGGGAGGGAAACGGCAGCACTTAATTATTTGGATGAGATTTAAAAAAGAAATGAATAAACAGGGGGCCTGATTGCTTTGTCACAACTAAAAAAAGTCATGTCCGGTCTTAGTTTTAATAAGGATAAGAACAAATCCCTGCCCGAAATTTACGATGTGTATAAAAGGGGTGAATTACTAAAGCAAGGCTATAAGGAAATGGCTTCTCTAAATCTAACGCTTGCCCAGGTGTGTTTTGAGGCGGATAACGAGGGGTTATCTGTCTGTGAGGAAAAACTGACGGAGTGTGAATAGTGGTGATTGTAAAACGAGGAGATATATATTACGCCGATTTGAGTCCTGTAGTGGGAAGCGAGCAAGGCGGTATACGGCCTGTTTTGATAATCCAGAATGATGTCGGCAATAAATACAGCCCGACTGTTATTGCTGCTGCAATAACGTCGCAGATAAATAAGGCAAAAATGCCGACGCATATTGAATTATCAGCATCTGAATACGGACTTTATAAGGATTCCGTGATATTGTTGGAGCAAATCAGAACCATAGATAAAAAACGTTTGAGAGAAAAGGTAGCACATTTAGATAAAAAGCTTATGCAAAATGTTAATGACGCATTGGCTGTAAGCTTCGGACTTGGAAATATTTAGCCTTTTAAAGTATAGAGAAGATTTAGGAGGTTATTATGTATAAAAATTGATGTAGCAGTAATGCTACATACAGTT
>JAZNIV010000017.1:0-8095 GCA_045577675.1 Clostridia bacterium | reverse complement strand
GCAAGCATTTTTATTCGTGGTATAATATTTAATAATGTAAAGGAGGTCAGAAATGCGAAAACTACTAAAATATTTAAATGATTATAAAAAAGAAACTCTCTTAGGTCCGCTTTTTAAGCTTTTGGAGGCATCGTTTGAGCTGTTTGTTCCGCTTGTTGTTGCAGCTATTATTGATAATGGTATTTCATCCGGAAACAAAGGCTTTGTAATTAAAATGTGCTTTGTTTTAGTACTTTTGGCACTAATCGGGCTTGCAAGCTCGTTAACTGCACAATATTACGCAGCAAAAGCCTCAGTCGGTTTTGTAACAAAAATACGTAAGGCTTTATTTTCGCATATTCAGACACTTTCTTATACTGAGTTGGATGAAATCGGTACAGCTACCTTGATAACACGAATGACAAGCGACATAAATCAAGTGCAAACGGGAGTTAATTTAACCTTAAGACTGCTGCTTCGGTCGCCCTTTGTGGTTTTCGGTGCAATGATTATGGCCTTTACAGTAGATTTTAAGGCTGCACTTGTGTTTGTGGCAACAATTCCCGTTCTTGCCGCTGTTGTTTTCTTTATTATGCTTGTATGTATTCCCCTATATAAAAAGGTCCAGTCACAGCTTGATAAGGTTCTTGAAATTACAAGAAGCAACCTCCTTGGAAGCCGCGTAATACGCGCTTTTTGCAAAGAGGATGAGGAAATTTTAAAATTTACCGAAAAAAATAACGAACTTACAAAAACTCAAAAATTTGTCGGCACAATTTCTTCTGCGATGAATCCGCTTACCTTTGCAATTATTAATATTGCCATTGTTGTACTTATCTATATCGGTGCTTTGCGTGTAGAGTATGGTGTTTTAACGCAAGGTGCCGTTGTTGCTCTTTATAATTATATGTCTCAGATTCTTGTTGAACTGATTAAGCTTGCAAATCTTATTATAAATATTACTAAATCAATTGCCTGCGGTAATCGTATACAGGCTCTCTTGGATGTAATTCCGTCAATAAAAAACGAACCAAAATCAGCAGCTTCCCTATCAGATAATTCGGTTGAATTTAAAAATGTAAGCTTAAAATACAAAAATGCCGGCGAAAATTCATTAACCAATATTAGTTTTTCTGCCAAAAAAGGTGAAACAATCGGAGTAATAGGCGGTACCGGTTCAGGGAAAACCTCTCTTATCAATCTTATTCCGAGATTTTATGACGCAACTTTTGGAGAAGTTTTGGTGAACGGCAAAAATGTAAAGGATTATTCCTTAGATGAATTACGTAAAAATATTGCTGTTGTTCCGCAAAAAGCCGTACTTTTTAAAGGAACAATCCGCGAAAATATGCTATGGGGCAACGAAAACGCAACCGAAGATGAGCTTATGGATGCTATTACCACTGCTCAGGCTATCGAAATAATAGAAAAAAAAGAATCAGGACTTGATTCTGAAATTGAACAAGGCGGAAAAAATCTTTCGGGTGGACAAAGACAACGTCTTACCATCGCACGTGCTCTTGTAAAACATTCAGAGATACTTATTCTTGATGACAGCTCTTCTGCTCTTGATTTTGCAACTGATGCAGCCCTGAGAAAGGCACTGAAAAATCTTCCCTGCTCCCCTACTGTTTTTATCATATCTCAACGTACATCCTCAATAATGCACGCAGATAAAATCATCGTGCTTGACGATGGTGAACTTCATGGAATCGGTACGCACGAGGAACTGTTAAAAAGCTGTACTGTTTATCAGGAAATATATAATTCACAGTTTAAATCGGAGGTGAAGGATAATGGCTAAATCACATATCACCCTCATTCATGTTCTTGGATATATAAAAAAATACAGCTTTTTAATCATATTTTCCGTTATCGCTGCAGTATTTACTGTTGCGGCAACACTTTACATTCCGGTTCTGATTGGAAATGCAATTGATTTTATAATTGAAAAAGGAAGAGTAGATTTTCCTTCTATTTTGGGCATACTGATAAAAGTCACTATTATCACATTCATTACCGCTTTACTACAATGGATAATGCACATTATAAACAACAAAATAGCATACAGTGTTGTACGAGATGTCCGGAATGAAGCATTTTGTAAAATAGAAAAGCTGCCGCTTAAATATATTGATTCACATTCATACGGCGAAATAGTAAGCCGCGTTATTGCAGATGCTGACCAATTCTCCGACGGTCTTTTAATGGGCTTTTCACAGCTTTTTACCGGACTTGTAACAATCATCGGAACACTTATATTTATGTTTAATATAAATATCGGAATAACAATTGCAGTAGTATTATTAACACCGATTTCTCTTTTTGTAGCAAAATTTATAGCAGGAAAAACCTACTCTATGTTCAAGCTACAGTCAGAAACACGCGGCGAACAAACTGCATATATTGATGAAATTTTAGGCAATCAAAAGGTTGTCAAGGCTTTTGGGTATGAGAATAAAACACAAGATACATTTAACGAAATAAATGAACGTCTTGAAAAATATTCATTGCGCGCAATTTTTTATTCCTCAATCACAAATCCGAGTACCCGTTTCATAAATTCAATTGTCTATGCAAGCGTAGCACTGCTCGGAGCATTTTCGGTAATCGGAGGAAATATTTCAGTTGGCGGACTTACCTGCTTTTTGAGCTATGCCAATCAGTATACAAAGCCCTTTAACGAAATTTCCGGAATTATTACAGAGCTTCAAAATGCACTTGCCTGTGCAGCACGATTATTTGAATTTATAGACGAAAAAGAGCAATCTCCGGATGCTGAAAATTCCCTACCCCACGTTTCGGGCAATGTAAGGCTTGAAAATGTGTACTTTTCCTACACACCTGATAAAAAACTGATTGAAAACTTTAATCTGACCGTTAAACCCGGTCAAAAAATTGCAATTGTTGGTCCGACAGGCTGTGGAAAAACTACTTTAATTAACCTTCTTATGCGTTTTTATGACGTGACAAGCGGGACAATTTCAGTTGAAGATTATGATATACGCAGCATAACGAGAAAAAGTCTGAGACAGAACTACGGAATGGTTTTGCAGGAAACATGGCTGATGAACGGCACTGTCAGGGAAAATATTGCAATAGGAAAGCCTGATGCCACGATGGAAGAAATTATAGAGGCTTCAAAGGCAGCACATGCACACAATTTTATAAAAAGACTTCCAAATGGATATGATACCTATATTTCCGAATCGGATAGCGGACTATCTCAAGGGGAAAAACAGCTTTTATGCATAGCAAGAATAATGCTGTGTCTGCCCCCCATGCTCATACTTGACGAAGCTACCTCCTCTATTGACACACGTACAGAAATGAAAATTCAAAATGCATTTTCTTATCTTATGAAAGGAAGAACAAGCTTTATAGTCGCGCACAGACTTTCTACAATCCGCGATGCTGACACTATTCTTGTAATGAAGGACGGGAATGTTATTGAGCAAGGAAACCATACAGAGCTTATAATGCAGAACGGTTTTTATTCAAAGCTGTATAACAGTCAGTTTGAACAATAGTAACATAAATTTAAAACCGCCTATCAAAAGTTAGATTCTAACAATTTGATAGACGGTTTTTTTCGAATACATATTTCGACCTATCTGATAACTTACTTTTTATATGTATTGTGCAGTTTTTTTATGATTTTCTGACCATTTAATTTTATCCTTCATAAATACAAACGGATATGCTGTCGCACAAACAATAAGAGCATAAAATATATCAACGACTGAATGTTGCTTTAAGAATACTGTTGATATGCTTATTAAAAGTGCTGTAATCAAAAAGGCGATACGCCATGGTTTTGGTGAAAACAGCTTACTCCTTCTCGCCGCAAAATAAACAGCAAAAGAGCCAATTACGTGCATTGAAGGGCATACATTTGTATTTGTATCAAAATTATAAAGCTTTGAAACAATAGCCGTAAAAATATTATCTCGTTCAAATGTTAACGGCCTTAGCTCCTGCGAAGTAGGATAAATCACATAAATAATCAGCGTAAGAGTATATGTAATTATTGTAAATTCCATATAGTTTTTAAATGCAGGAACATCAAAGAAAAACGAGTAAATCTGAATTCCTACTAAGAATACAAACCAGAAATAATACGGTATTACAAAGTATTCGCAAAACGGAATCAAGTCATCGAGCCTAGAATATACAGCATGATAATCGACATTTACAAAACGTTCCAAAAGCATAAATAAAAGTCCGAAAATCGGCCAGAACAATAGCAGTTTTACATGCTTAAATTCAGGTGTGTTAAGTTTATTAAGTCTAAACGAGCGGTAATCAACCATTTGCATTTGCAATTCTCTCCTCCCTAAGCTTGAGTCTTTCTCTAAGTGAGATAAAATTAGGTCTGTTGTAACGCTGAATCATAATATAAGGTAAATTACCCAGGAAATAGAAAACAGAAATTATAACCCCCGTTTTACCTTTCCAGATATGATAAAATCCGACAGATAAAATACACAATAAGTAATGTATCATCTCTGCAACGCAGGATTCCTTTATAAGTCTGTCAACTTCTTTTGATGTAATATTACTCGGCACCTTTTTGGGAAATAAGAGTTTTGTTATAATACTCATATCAGGAACGTGCGATTTCCACTTCTTCACATGAAATTTATCATAAAACCTGCCGTTTCTTTCCCACACAAATGACTTATACGGAAAGCCTTCCTCATCAAATTTTTCTCTTGGCAAAGCCAGTCCGAAATAAAAACAGCCCTGTCCTATTAATATGAAATATAAAATGGTCCAAAATATTTTCATTATCATACTTTCCTTTTCCATTTTCTTGCAAAATCAGGCAATCAGCATTTGATCATTCCACTTTCACTTACAATATAATCCATCGGAATATCACTTTCGTCTTCAGGAATGTCACTACAAATCTGAAAATCATAGCAAAAACCAACTTTAATTGCATTAGTGTTTTTCAAAAGCCTGTCATAACAGCCCTTTCCGAAACCGAGTCTTGCACCCTTTCTATCAAAAGCAATTCCCGGCACCAAAATAACATCAATAGCATCTACATCAGCATGTATACTTCCACTTGGTTCAGGTACCGAAAAAGCACCGGGTGTAAATTTTGTATCCTTTTGTGCATAACAAGGAGTTATAACGCCGGTTTTGCCGTCTGTAACCGGAAATATAACTCTTTTCCCTTCACTAAAAGCTGCTTTAATAATTTCTGATGTGTCAACCTCATTTTTTATAGGCATATATATCATAAGCTCTGAGCAGTTTTTATATATGTCACTATTTAGAAACACTTTTTCGGCAGCTATGCTTTTATTATGTGCCTCATTATGGGCAAGCTCAAGACGTTTTAATTTATATACGCTTCTTATTTCATTTTTCATGATTTCTTACTCGACTAAATAACTATTTTTACTGCTCATCTGCAAGCTTGTAGAATTTGATAATTAGCGCATAAAGCTTTGCACATTTAATTACATTATATAATTAGGTGACAGGAAAGATGCAAATCATTCTACCAGGAGTAAAAATGCTTGCTTGCAAGGGCATTTTTACGACGCCGTCAATTGGCATACGCAGGCTAAAGGACTGCAGAAAGCCGTCAGGCTTTTAAGAATTTTATAAAATAAAATTCTGCATATGCCAATTATATCATAATTCATTCCTTATTACAACAGAATAGTTCAAATAAAATATTAATTTTTTCTTAACAAAAAGAGCACGGAAATTTTTCCCGTGCCCGTCATTTTAGCAGCAGCCGTTATCACAGCAAGGCTCGCAGCAATTATTATTGCCGCCTAATAGATTTCCGTCACCACAGCAACATAAAACTAAAACTACGATAATCAGAATCCAAATCCAGCCGCCGTCATTGTTGTTTCCGCAACCTCCAAATAAACCCATAAATAAAATCCTCCTTTCAGCTTTATATTATTACATTACGCTGAAAAGAAAAATTTGTGCATATTCAGATGTCCTTTTCCCAGAATACAAATGTACCGTTATCTGCTTTGGTCATATAAAGAACAGCTTTCTTGCTTCGTGAATTAATAACACACGACCATCCATCATCAGTCGGAGTAATCCCAGAGTAAAAAGCATCAGGATAATGTGTTTCAAGATAAGACGAAACAGCATCATGCTGCTCTTTAAATCTGATTTTATTAAAAATTCCTTTTCCCTTATAAAATCGGTATGCACCAACAGCTGCAATCCCAATTAATATAGGCAGCTTATTTCCCTTTTTACTCATCGTCATCCTCACTGTTCATTCCGGTAAATATCTCGTAAATCCTTCTTAAAACCTCCATAGGTAAACCACTGCTTTTAAAGGATTCATTTTCACCGAGATTAAGTACACTTCTTATAACATCCATAGATTCTTTTCTTGTCTTTAAATCATCCAGCCCCATAATTGTACCGATTGATATATTAAACAGCTCGCTTATCGTTCTGATTACATCAAAAGGCGGCACAACGAGGTCTTTTTCATAGGCATGAAGAGTACTCGGAGATTTACCAATTATTTCAGCAAATTGTGCTTGAGTTAATTTATGCTTTAATCTTATTCTTTTAATTGTTTCACCGCATCTTACTGTTCCAAAATCTTCCATTAACGATTTCTCCTCATCTCATTTTTCGTAAAATTGCATCCTTCACAACCGGCTCAGCTACAGGTATACGTAATGTCATTGCTGCATGGGGTGCAACATCTATGCTTTCGCCGTTTTCATTTTCCATATATTCCACCTTTTGTTTGAAAAATGATTTTCCAGGCTGCATAATTTCAATTTCATCACCGACAAAAAATCTGTTACGTTGAGAAACTGTCGCAATCTTCGTTTTTTCATCATAATCTGTAACAATTCCGATTAAGTCATAGTCACGAATATATGAGCTTGATGTATAAACCTGACCGTTTTCATTCGGTTTACCAAAATAAAATCCGGTGGAATACGGTCTGTGACTTACCTTACACAGCTCGTCTATCTGATTTTTATCAAATACGTAGTTATCAGGATCTTTTAAATATCTGTCAATTTCCTCACGGTATGCTTTAACAACAGTCGCAACATAGTATGAGGTCTTTACTCTTCCCTCTAATTTAAGACTTGTTATACCGCTTTGAATAATTTCAGGGATATGCTCAATCATACATAAGTCTTTGGAATTAAATATAAACGTACCACGTTCATTTTCATAAACAGGCATATATTCTCCCGGACGTGTTTCCTCCATAAGGGTGTAATTCCACCTGCACGGATGAGCACAAGCACCTTGATTTGCATCTCTTGATGTAAGATAATTCGACAAAAGACACCTTCCTGAATAGGACACGCACATTGCACCATGGACAAAAGCCTCAAGTTCAAGATCTTTCGGTGTGTTTGCACGAATTTCCCTGATTTCATCCATGCTCATTTCACGTGCAAGAACTACCCTTTTTGCACCTTGTTTATACCAAAATTCGGCACTTTTATAGTTTACATTATTAGCTTGAGTACTGATATGAATAGGTAAATCGGGTGCAAGCTGCTTAACAATCTCCATCATTCCCGGATCAGCTACCAAAACAGCGTCAAACCCAAGCGGCTCAATGGCTTTTATATATTCTTCAAATTCCTTTATATCCTTATTATGCGGCAAAATATTTGCCGTAAGATAGACTTTTTTTCCTCTTTCATGAGCAAATTCAAGCCCTTCCTTCATCTCTTCAAAAGAAAAATTCTCTGCAGCTACTCTAAGACTGAACGCTTCACCGCCAACATATACCGCATCAGCACCATAGAGTATTGCTACTTTTAATTTTTCTAAGCTTCCGCCCGGCGCTAACAGCTCAGGTCTGTTCATCAAAATCTTCCTTTCCTTATTTCTTCACAGCAACAGTCACTCCATCGCCAAGCGGCAAAATTACTGTTTCCAGCTCTTTTCGCTGCATCTGTGCAGAAATAAATCTTCTTAGTCTTTTTACAATTGTTATTTTACGTCTTATAACGTGTTCATCATCTGCAATCATTCCCTTATATAGAATATTGTCAGATATTAACACTCCACCCTTTTTCAAAAGACGTATACAATCATTCAGCATATAAATATAATGTGCCTTTGGACCGTC
>JAZNIV010000016.1:0-3356 GCA_045577675.1 Clostridia bacterium | reverse complement strand
TGTGAAGGCAACAACAACCGAAAAGCTTGGCTTTGAAGGCAGATGCGAAGGGATATCAGCAATGGCGGTTGTGCTATTAAAATAAGAATATACAAATTTTAAGAGGATGTTTAAAAAGTCTGGACATTTTAAACATCCCCTTTTTTTGTTCTATTTTTATGTAAACATAAATATGATAAAGGGAAAGAGGTGGA
This sequence comes from Clostridia bacterium, assembly GCA_045577675.1. Lineage (GTDB taxonomy): Bacteria > Bacillota > Clostridia > UBA1381 > UBA1381 > UBA1738. The sequence goes on along the minus strand of JAZNIV010000016.1, from coordinate 3,162 downwards.
CAAAATGTTGACATTGGCAAAGGAAGAATATTTTAGTGGACAGGATTTAATTTCTGCAGTCCCGGAAAGGTTAAGACAGGTGCTGGCTGAAGTACCGGCGGACAAGCTTATGGAGATACGCCTTCGCAGCGGAAATGCACTTTCTCTTGTCTTTATAGACGGGGTTTTTTATGTTACCCCAAAAGGAAGAATTACCAATAACTATAAAGAAGCAATAATTGTAACCGGAAATGATATAAGACGTGGAATGGAGCTGATTACACGTTCTTCGGTTTATGCATTTGAAAATGAAATTAAAAATGGATATGTAACATTATCAGGTGGTCATCGTGTGGGAATAAGCGGTGATGCGGTGACGGAAAACGGAAAATTGTCGCATATACGCACTGTGCAGTCATTAAATTACAGATTTGCACGTGAGGTTATAGGTGCGGCAGATACAGTGATGCATCTGGTATGTGATAAAGGGATAATAAAAAATACCTTAATTGTTTCGCCGCCGATGTGCGGAAAGACTACAATGCTTCGTGATATTGCAAGACAGCTCTCAGAGGCGGGAAGAAGGGTTTCTATTGTGGACGAGCGTGGTGAAATTGCAGCATTTTCCTTTGGAATGTCTCCGTTTAAACTTGGTGCAAATTGTGATGTCCTGTCGGGGGTTAATAAGGCAGACGGAATGCTTATCATGCTAAGGTCTATGTCACCCGAGGTAATTATTACTGATGAAATTGGTGATGAGCGTGATTTTGAGGCGATACGGGAAATTAAAAAAAGAGGGGTAAAGGTAATCACCACTTTGCATGGAACTGATATTCCTATAGATGGGTTTGAGACGGTAATAAGGCTTGGAGGCATAGGAAAATGCTTAAATTGACAGGTGCTGTGATGATTATCGTATCGGCAGCCTTGTGGGGATTTATGCAGTCGGACAGACTGAAAAGAAGGAGAACAGAGCTTACACGGATAATATCAGGATTAACTCTTTTGGAAAATGAAATTACATATGGAAAAAGGGACATAAAAAGAATCTTGATTTCTGTTGGAGAAATGAATGAGCTTGAATTTTTTGAGCTGGCAGGAGAATATGTTGAATGTTATGGCATAAAGGATGGGTTTTTAAAGGCTGTGCAGGAAAAATGCGACATGCTTTTAGGGACAGATAAAGAGGTTCTGTCGGTATTATCGGAAAATCTCGGAATGACAGATGGTGGGACGCAAATAAAGAGTATAAGGCACGCAAAAGCATTGCTGGAGAATGCTGAGGTGGCAGCAAGCGAAAGCTATGAAAAAAACGGACGGCTTTATCGCAGCGCAGGAGTTTTAGCAGGACTTGCAACGGTTATTTTACTGCTGTAACGGAGGTGTTTATATATGGATGTTGACTTGATATTTCGGATTGCAGGAGTTGGAATAGTGGTAGCAGTGCTGAATCAACTGCTTATTCGTTCCGGACGTGAGGAACAGGCACTTCTGACAACTATTGCAGGGCTTGTAGCAGTTTTATATGTACTGACAAAGGAAATCGGGAATTTGTTTGATGTAATCAAGCAAATATTTAACTTATAGCTATGGAAATAACAAAAATTCTGGGCGTAGGGATTATTGGTGTGTTTTTGGCGGTTACGGTACGCAGCTATCGTGCTGAGCTTGGTATGGCAGTTGCGACAGCAACAGGTATAGTGATTTTCTTTATGATTGCTCCGCTGTTTAATGAAGCCGTTTCCCAGCTTTCAGCACTATGTGAGGACAGCGGAATTAACGTCAATTATTTTAAGGTGATAATAAAAATTATCGGTATTGCTTATATAACACAGTTCGCAGCAGAGCTTGCGAAGGACGCAGGAGAGGGTGCGGTATCAAAAAAGATAGAATTTTCCGGAAAGGTTTCAGTTATAGTGATAATGATGCCGGTGGTGAAAAATCTTTTAGACACAATTGTAAGTACGTTAATGAGCTTTTAAAAGGGATACAAAATGAAAAAACTGTTTTTTATTGTGATATTAATGCTTATGTGCGTGAACGTGCATGCTGAGGAAATAACTATTGCCGGTGAAGAATTTTATAATAAAACCGCACAAGATATAGCATCAGGGAAAATGGACCTTGATCCAATTAGTATTATTAATAATCTGCTAAAAGGAGTATTTAGTGAAATTAATGATGCTAAGGTTTTATTAAAATCAATTCTTTTAATTGCGGTTGCTGCCGGACTTTTGAGGATTTTATCGGATTCCTTTGACGGAAGCGAGGCAAGTAATGCTGCCGGATTTGCCTGTTTTGTACTTATGACCGGCTCGGCGGTAAAGATATTTGCTGAGGTAATCGGATATGGGGTAGAGGTTATTCACACTCTTTGCGGCTTTATTACAAAGTTTGAGCCGATTTTTGTGGGACTGTTGGCATCGGCAGGCGCAGTAACGCAGGCGGCAGCTTTTCAGCCGGTATTGACGGCAAGCGTGTATATATTAAGTGTGATTGTGGACAAGTGTATTCTTCCTATGACCTATTTTTCTGCAGTTTTAGGAATAGTAAACAATATTGGAGACAGAGTGGAAGTGGGGACACTAAATAAACTGATACAGTCGACTTCTAAGTGGCTGCTTACGGGTGTGCTGACATTGTTTTCTACAATCCTTGCACTTTACGGCTTTGGTACAAGTGCCATGAATACTGTGACATTAAAAAGCATAAAGTTTGCTGTAGGAAGCTTTGTGCCGGTGGTGGGGGGAATATTATCCGATACTATTGATACGGTACTTTCGGGTACTAATCTGTTAAAAAATGCAGTTGGTACAGCCGGAATGATAACTGTTATTACAGTTGCAGCAGTGCCGATTATTAAAATATGGATAATGATGATGCTTTTAAAGGTAACTGCGGCAGTGATAGAACCATTTTCCGATAAGAGAATAACAAGCATTCTGCTCGCTGTTTCCGAATCGGCAGGAACAGTGTTTTCAATGGTAATAACGTCGGTTATGCTTTTTGTTATTTCCATAGGGATAATTTTAACGGCAACGGGAGTGAGCTTATGAAGGAATACATAATTACGGTGGCGGTAGCAGCGGTTGTCGCAGCTATTGCAGATATTCTTGCACCGAAAAACTGGAGTAAATATATCAGGGTGATAGTGGGATTTTTAATACTATCTGTAATTTTAGC
>JAZNIV010000015.1:0-4247 GCA_045577675.1 Clostridia bacterium | reverse complement strand
TTGTGGCTGCAGAATAACCAATTTCATAGGATTTTCCGCCAACAGAAATACTTTCAACATACGCCTTAGAAGGATATGCTGAGTAATAAATACCTGTTACCTTTTTTGAATATACATCCATTGTATTAGTTTTGGTATTGTAATAAACTACATCCTTGGCCTTTATATCCGAAAGAGCTGCAGCTTCACCGTCACGATAAATTACAAGATTTGTTTTATTAATAGGTCTGCCTTCAAGATTATCTGAATCTGCTGAGTAGCTCCGTGTTGAAAGAACAGGGTCCACATCATTACTGCTGCCTATCACTGCTATATTCCAAAGCCCGTAGCTGTTTCCATAAAACGTAATATCTGCTCCGCTTTCAGCATACCCCTTAGCAGCTGCAAAGGTCATTTTACTGTTATCATAGTAGGTTACAAAGCTGTCATCAGCTTTATAAGTGCCTTTTCTCCCGTCTGTAGTTGTATATTCTATCGTGTTCCCTGTCAGTCTATTGATAACTGCGGTTTCAGAATACATTCCTTTATCTGTTCCATATGACTTTACCGCTGAAAGATAGCCGTTTTTGTCAATTACAGCATACTCAAACATATCCCCTGTTTCAAGCTGCATCTGTGTATTTGATATATAGGTTGATGAATTATTAAGCTTTAAGTTACCTGCAAGTATGCTTACATTATCGCTTGATGTGTCCTTGTCAAGAATAAGTGCGTCATCTAAAACAGTAAACCCGATTGTTTCAAGATATGTGTCGACATTATCTGCTTTTGCAGGTCTTGAAAACAATGCCCTGTCTGTTAGGATTGCCGCAGTTGCACGGGTTAGAGGAGCATCTGCAGGATAGTCAAGTCCGTCTGTTATGCCAAGTGATGATGCCGCTTCCATATAGTTATTGGGCCAGAAATATCCCACAACAGATTCATCATATCCAAGTGTACGTAAAAGAATTGTCAATGCCTCTGACATACTGATAGTTCTGTCCGGCCCGAATGAGCCGTCAGAATAACCTGATAGAATTTCCTGAGAAACCGCATAATTTATATATGGTGCAGCCCAGCTTCCGTGCGGAACATCAAAAAATCCCGATGCATAAACAGCTGCTCTTGCCTGCTTTTCCTTATCCATCATACAAATTACTATCTTTGTAAACTCCGCCCTTGTAATTCTGTTATCAGGTCGAAAGGTAGCATCATCATATCCGCTTACAATGCCCAAATCGTGAAGTCTTAAAGCAGATAAATAATAATCGGCAGACTGCTCTACATCAATATATACAGCGGAAGCAGGCATAATCATACTGCATGCAAGCATAACTGCGAATATAATACTTAATAATTTTTTCATTTTATCAATCCTTTCTGAAAAGATAAGTGTTTATTCTGAACGAAGTGCATCAATCGGGTGCAGCTTTGCAGCTTTTTTCGCAGGTGCAATACCGAAGAAAATTCCTATAACAAGAGAGAAGGAAAAGCTAAGAAGTATCATACCTCCCTCGGCAATAAACTGCATATTTATCATATTACATACAATCTGCCCGACTGCAATTCCAAACAAAATCCCGACTATGCCGCCCATTGCACTCAGAATAGTTGACTCAACAAGAAACTGCAGAAGAATATCGGTAGTTCTTGCACCGATTGCCTTTCTTATACCGATTTCACGCGTTCTTTCGCTAACTGAAACCGTCATTATATTCATAATACCAATACCGCCGACAATAAGCGAAATAGCGGCAATTCCGGCAAGCATTGCTGTCATGGTGCCCATAATATCATCTACCGTATCGAGCATTTCAGCAACGCTGTTAACCGAAAAGCCTGTGTCTGTACCAAGCTCAGAGGTTATGTAATTTTCAAGAGCAGTGACAGCACGTTCTACACTTTCCTCGGTTGTTGCACTGAAATAATAAGTGGTTATGTTTTTATTCTTCAGGAAACGCATTGCTGTTGTATATGGGATAGTAACCGCATTATCGTTTGAGTTTTCGCCCGAATTTGCCAGTTCCTCAAACACTCCAACAATCTTAAACTGTCTGCCGTTTAGCTTTATCGTTTCACCAATCGGGTTAGCTCCTCCAAAATATTCCTGAACAATATATGTTCCGACCACACATACATAAGAACGGTTTTCTATATCATAATCGGAAATATACCGTCCCCACATCAAATCAGGCTCCTTAATATCTGCATATGACGAATCATACGCAGAAAGCCTTGTTGTGGTATTTTCCCTGCCGTGTTTCATCAGCACACTTCCGGAAATCGACGGAGACATCGCCTCTACCAAATCGGGATTATCCTCAAGAAATTTTTGCATACTGTCAATGCTTATTGTTCGTGTAGAACCACCCCAACCGCCTCTTGACATAGATACTGTAATCAGCTTTGTTCCTATTTGAGAGAGTGAATCGGTAATTGTTGAGGTTGCACCCTCACCTATTCCGGTAAGAATAATTACCGATGCAACACCGATTATAACGCCAAGCATTGTAAGAGCCGAGCGTCCTTTATTTCCTAAAATACTTTTCACTGACATCTTAAAGGACTGTGATAGCTTTGAAAGATTCATCAGCTTATTCCTCCTTCAGGTGTATCTTTAAGAATTGAGCTTATATACTTCTCTTTTTCCGCATTTTCTTTTTTGTTTTTTAAGTCTGCATCAAGGTCGGCCTGCTTACCGCTTTCATTATCACCCAAATCCGAGCCTTTTACATTACTTGCATCTGCCCGGTCATTTGAATTATCTATATCACTGGTTATCTTTCCGTCACGAATTGTTATAATCCTTTCTGCCTGCTTTGCAATGTTAAGGTCATGGGTTATAATTACCACTGTATTTCCGTCTTTATGTAAGTCGTGAAGCATCTGCATAATCTCAACACCTGATTTTGAATCTAGTGCACCTGTAGGCTCATCGGCAAGTATTAAGGATGGATTTGCAGATAACGCACGAGCAACAGAAACTCTTTGCTGCTGTCCGCCCGAAAGCTCGGTAGGCTTATGATTTATCTTATCAAGCAATCCAACTCTTTCAAGTGCTTTTTTTGCCATTTCTTCACGCTTGGCAGCAGGTATTCCTCGATAAATAAGCGGCAGCTCAACATTTTCAAATGCAGTAAGCTTGCTTAAAAGATTATACTGCTGAAAAATAAATCCGATTTTTTGATTTCTAAGGTCAGCAAGCTGGTTATCGGTCATTTTGCTCCCCTCAACACCATCAATCCAATACCTGCCACCGGTAGGTACATCAAGGCAGCCAATCATATTCATAAGTGTGGATTTTCCCGAACCTGAAGGTCCGATTATTGAAACAAACTCATGAGGCTTTATATGTATACTCACACCATCAAGAGCACGAACCTCGGTATCCCCCATTTGATATATTTTTGTTATATCCTCTAATCTTATCATTGATAGTCACCTTTTATCTCATACCACCGCTATTTGAGCCCATATTTCTGCCGGGTCCGCCTTGCATACCGCCTGCTGGCATCGCTCCCATGCCGCCCATACCGCCCGGCATCATTCCCATCATATATGAGCTTCCTGAAGATTGAGCAGATTGCTTATAAACCTCTTGTCCTTCGGAAAGTCCGCTTACAATTTCGGTATAATCTTCATTTGATATTCCAATTTTTACTTCAACCGCTTTGTATCCTTCGGGAGCCTCCGGAATTAATTTCTTTCGTTTTTCATCTGATAAATTTTTATTTATATTTTCGCTATTGTCTTTACTTCCTTTTTGTGGTACGCTGTCATCTATCTTTTTTTCTTTATCGCCTTTGCCGTCATCCTTTATAAACACAAAGCTTTTTCCTGCAATTGTCTTAATGTCCTCTGTTGGCAGCATCAGCACATTATTTGCCGACTCAACAATAATTTCCGCATCAATATTCATACTCGGACGCAAATTTCCGGGTTCTGCAATTTCCACCTCTGCAGAATATGTTGTAACGCCGTTTTGTGCTGTACCCTCTACCGAAACATTTGTTATTACACCCTCAAAAACGTCCTCAGGGATTGCATCACAGGTTACTTTAACAAGCTGTCCCTCCTTAACCTTGCTCACATCAAGCTCATCAATAGCAAGCTCAAATTTAAGCTTAGATATATCTGCTATAACCATAAGTGTTGTGGACGAGTTTGTTTTATCAATAGTGTCTCCGGTTTTTGAGTTTTTGGTAATAACAGTTCCGCTTATAGGTGCAGTAATGTTATAGTTTTCAAGGTCTTTTTCTGTTTGTTGC
>JAZNIV010000014.1:0-14299 GCA_045577675.1 Clostridia bacterium | reverse complement strand
GTCTGTCTTTGCTTGAAGTAGTATTGATAGGCAGTCTTGTCACACTTTTCTGGCAGAGTGAATATCCTATGATAAGTTCACTTTGGGGTTACGGAATCGAAGGCACAGGCGGGGGACTTTTAGGCGGTACTGTTGCAATTTTGCTTGAAAAACTGACTGGCAGAGCAGCGTCTGTTGTTGTAGTGCTGGTTCTCTTTGCCGTTATTCTCAGTTTGATTTTGAAAATTTCCTTTGTAAGCATTTTTGACAGCTTTGCAAGAGGCTTTAAGGATGTACGTGAGGAGTTTGACGAAATCGAAGATATAGATGTTTCCGAAAAGGGTAAGGGAGTTTCGGAAAGGATTATCCGTGCAAAGAAGAGAATGGGTGAGCTTTCTGAAATTCAGGCAGAGCCTGTGCAGAATATCGACGTTTATTCTACAGGAAATACCGAAGATGTGAAGGATAAAAAGAAAGCTAAAAAAGAGGATATAAAACCGGAGAAACCTGAAAGTGCTGTTCAGTTTGACCCTGATGTATTCTTAGAGGAGGTTGCCGCACAGCTCCCACAGACAGAAGGTGTTAAAGAGCTTTTAGACGAGCAGAAAAAGAAAAATGCCGAAAACGAAAAGCCGAAAAAGGTATCAAGGGCAACCGACGAGGAAAAACAGGAGGTTGCCGAGGAAATCACAGAGTCTATAGAAAAGCCTGTGATTGAATACAAAATGCCGCCTATCGAGCTTTTAAAAAAGGTGGAGGCGGTTTCATCGGACAAGCGTCGTGAGATGTATGAAACGGCGAATAAGCTGATGCAGGTTTTAAAGGATTTTGGTGTTGAGGCAAAGCTTTTGCAGGTAACGCAAGGTCCGACCGTTACAAGATACGAAATTCAGCCGTCAACAGGAGTAAAGCTTGCAAAAATCACCGGACTTGCAGAGGATATTGCACTTAATCTTGCCGTTCCTACCGTTTTGGTTGCGGCAGTACCGGGAAAGGCAGCCGTAGGAATTGAGGTACCGAATAATACTGTGGGTACGGTTACAGCACGTGAGCTTATGGAAAGCGAAAGCTTTAAAAACGCAAAATCAAAGCTATCCGTCGCACTCGGAAAGGACATCGGCGGTAACGTGGTTATCGGCGATATTGCAAAGTTCCCGCACGTTTTGATTGCAGGCTCAACAGGCTCCGGTAAATCAGTTTGTATCAATACGATTATAACAAGTATTTTATATAAGGCTCACCCTGATGAGGTTAAGCTCATAATGGTTGACCCGAAGGTGGTGGAACTTGGAGTTTACAACGGTATTCCGCATCTTTTGATCCCTGTTGTTACCGATCCGAAAAAGGCAGCAGGTGCACTTAACTGGGCGGTTGGTGAAATGATGAGAAGATATGCTCTTTTCGCTGAAACGGCAACACGAAACCTGAAGGGCTATAACGAGCATATTGAAAAAGAGGGCGGCGAAAAGCTGCCGCAGATTGTAATAATAATCGACGAGCTTGCCGACCTTATGATGGTTGCGGCAAAGGAAGTCGAGGACTATATCTGCCGTTTGGCACAGCTTGCAAGAGCGGCAGGTCTGCACCTTATTATTGCAACTCAAAGACCGTCTGTTGATGTTATTACGGGACTTATTAAGGCAAACGTGCCGAGCCGTATCGCATTCGCAGTTTCGAGCGGTGTTGACTCAAGGACAATTCTCGATAAGGTTGGAGCAGAAAAGCTTTTGGGTAAGGGCGATATGCTCTATCATCCTACAGGACTTCCGAATGCAGTGCGTGTTCAGGGTGCGTTTGTGTCGGACGAGGAAATTGAAAATATTATCAGCTTTATCAAGGAAAATTCAGAAGAAACTAACTATGCACACGACCTTGAAGAGCATATTGAAAGACTGGCAACCGGTGAAAATGGTGTCACCGACGAGGATGACGGCGAGGATGCGGACGAGCTTCTGCCACAGGCGATTGAGCTTGCTGCAGAGCTTGGACAGATTTCTACCGCAATGATTCAGCGGAAAATGAAAGTGGGCTATGCAAGAGCCGGCAGAATTATCGACCAGATGGAAACACGCGGACTAATAAGCGGTGCAAACGGTTCAAAGCCGAGAGATGTTTATTTAAACAGAATCCGTGGTATGCAGGAGGATATGTTCTCGGATGAAGAGGATATAGAGGAAAACGAGGAAAACTACGAGGAAGAATACGAAGAAAATTACGATGACGAATAATTTTTTGCCTGTAAATAAGCAGGATATGGAAAAACGTGGCTGGCAACAGCTAGACTTTCTGTATATAATAGGCGATGCCTATGTTGACCACCCCAGCTTCGGTCATGCTATAATTTCAAGGGTTTTGGAGGCAAACGGCTACAAGGTTGGAATTATATCTCTTCCAAACTGGAGGTCAACAAAGGACTTTACAAGGCTCGGAACACCCCGTCTTGGAGTTTTGGTATCTGCCGGAAATATTGACTCTATGGTAAATCACTATACTGCGTCGAAAAAACGCAGAAGTGAGGATATGTATGCACCGGGCGGTAAAGCAGGAATGAGGCCTGACCGTGCAACTATCGTATACTGTAACCGTATACGTGAAATTTTCGGGGATATCCCTGTTTTAATCGGCGGCGTTGAGGCGAGCCTTAGGAGGTTTGCTCACTACGATTACTGGGATGATAAGGTAAGGCGGTCAATTCTTCTTGACAGCCGTGCAGACTTACTGATGTACGGAATGGGTGAAAAGCAGATAGTTGAAATTGCCGATTGCCTTGCAAGCGGAATGGACGTTAAGGATATTACCTATATAAAAGGTACCTGCTATCTCTCCGACACAAAGGATATTGACGGAAGTATTGAAATTCCGTCCTATGAGGAGTGCTGCGAGAATAAGGCTTCTTATGCAGAGTCCTGCCGGCTGCAGTATTATGAGCAGAATCCGTATCTTGGTAAGACTCTTGTTCAAAGACACGGCGACAAATTCCTTGTTCAGAATCCGCCTATGGAGCCTCTTTGCCGTGAGGAGCTTGACGATGTGTATGAGCTTCCGTATATGAAAACCTATCACCCGATGTATGAAAAATTCGGCGGAATTGATGCGATTTCCGAGGTGAAGTTTTCTATAACAAGCTCACGTGGGTGCTTTGGAAGCTGTAACTTCTGTGCACTTGCCTTTCATCAAGGCAGAATTGTGACATCAAGAAGTCACGAGTCGATTATAAAAGAAGCAGAAGAAATGACCCGAATGCCTGATTTTAAGGGATATATTCACGATGTGGGAGGCCCTACCGCAAATTTTCGCAGTGCGGCTTGTAAAAAGCAGTATAAGCTTGGTGCATGTAAGGATAAGCAGTGTCTTTATCCATCGCCTTGCAAGAATATGGATATTTCACACGAGGAATATAGAGAGCTTCTTGAAAAGCTCAGGAAAATTAAGGGTGTCAAAAAAGTGTTTATCCGTTCAGGTATCCGCTTTGACTACCTCATAAACGACAAGGACGATAGGTTCTTTTATGACCTTTGCAAGCATCACGTAAGCGGTCAGCTCAAGGTTGCACCGGAGCATATTTCGGACAACGTTTTAAGATATATGGGTAAGCCGTCGAATGATGTTTATAACAGGTTCAGCGAGAAATATTTTAAAATAAATAAACAGCTTGGAAAAGAGCAGTATCTTGTGCCGTACCTGATGTCGTCGCATCCGGGAAGCACATTAAAGGATGCTGTAAAGCTTGCACTTTATCTTAAAGAAAAAGGGATTAATCCTCAGCAAGTGCAGGACTTTTATCCTACGCCGGGTACAATTTCAACCTGTATGTTCTACACCGGGCTTGACCCGTTTACAATGAAAAAGGTGTATGTACCTAAGTCGCCTAAGGAAAAAGCAATGCAAAGAGCACTTTTGCAGTACAGAAGGCCTGAAAACTACAGGCTTTGTGAGGAGGCACTGCGTCTTGCGGGAAGAAGTGATTTAATCGGATTTGGCCCGAATTGTCTTATAAGACCTAAAAATGAGAAAAAGGAGTATGGAAATGGCACAAATTTTAAGCGGAAAAGAAGTATCGGCAAGAATAAAGCAAGAGCTAAAGGCAGGGGCAGATAAGCTTAAAGCCGACGGCATTGTGCCGGGGCTTGCCGTAATTATAGTAGGTGATGACCCTGCAAGCCGTGTTTATGTTAATAATAAGAAAAAGGCATGTGAGGAAATCGGCATTTTGTCCGAAGAGTATGCACTCGGTGCAGAAACAAGCGAGGAAGAGCTTCTTGCTTTAATAGACAGATTAAACGGTGATAAAAAAATATCGGGAATACTTGTTCAGCTTCCGCTTCCAAAAGGAATTGATGAGGAAAAGGTTATAAACCGCATTGACCCGAAAAAGGACGTAGATGCGTTTCATCCGGTGAATGTCGGTAAAATTATGGTAGGAAACTTTGATTTTGTACCATGCACACCGGCAGGAGTTATGGAGCTTATTAAGGAGAGCGGAATTGATATCTCAGGAAAAGAATGTGTTGTTGTGGGAAGAAGCAATATCGTAGGAAAGCCTATGTCTATGCTGCTTCTTCATAAGCATGGTACTGTTACAGTCTGCCATTCACGCACCAAGGATTTAAAAGCAGTTGCAAAGCGTGCAGATGTTTTGGTGGTGGCTGTGGGTATACCAAACTTTATTACAGGTGATATGATTAAGGAAGGTGCGGTTGTAATTGATGTGGGAATAAACCGCCTTGAAAATAAAAAGCTTGTGGGCGACGTTGAATTTGAGTCGGCAGAAAAGGTGGCATCAGCCATTACACCTGTTCCGGGCGGAGTTGGGCCTATGACCATTGCAATGTTAATGAAAAATACGCTCAAGGCAGCGGTTATTAATAAGGAGGATAATTAAATGAAGGCAGCAGAATTAAAGGAGAAAATAAAATACATTGATATCGAGTACATATATGCGTGTGGCTCGGATGAAAGAAAGAAATATGAGGACCGATTCAAAAAGGTTATTGATGGTTTTTGTGAAAACTTTGGTGATGGTGATGATTTAAGACTTTTCTCAGCACCCGGAAGAACCGAAATCGGCGGAAACCATACCGACCATCAGCATGGTGCTGTGCTTGCAGGAGGCTTAAACCTTGACGTTATCGGTGCAGCAAAGCTTAACGGCACTGACCAGATAAGGATTAAGTCTGAGGGTTATATGATGGACGTTATCGACCTTGACGAGCTTTCTGTAAATGAAGAGGAATATGGCAGAGCCGGTGCTTTAATAAAGGGTATTGCATCAAAATTTGTTGAAATGGGATATGAATTAAAGGGCTTTGACGCATATACAATTTCAAGCGTGTTAAAGGGCTCGGGAATGAGCTCATCAGCGGCTTTTGAGGTACTTGTAGCAAATATTATAAACTCAATGTTTGCAGGTGGCGAGGTTAATGCTGTTGAAATTGCAAAAATCGGTCAGTATGCAGAAAACGTATACTTCGGTAAGCCCTGCGGACTTCTTGACCAAATGGCTTGCTCTGTCAGCAATATGGTGGCAATTGACTTTGCATCAACAGAAAAGCCGGTTGTAGAGAAGATTGATTTTGATTTTGCAAAAACAAACCATGCACTTTGTATCATAGATACAGGTGCGGACCATTCTGACTTAACCGATGAATATGCGGCAATTCCAGTCGAAATGAAAAAGGTTGCAGCATTCTTCGGAAAAGACTTCTTAAATGATGTTACAAAGGCAGAGTTTATGGGTAAAATAAAGGAAGTAAGGGAAGCTGTAAAGGATGACAGGGCAGTGCTTCGTGCAATTCATTATTTTAATGAAACCCAGAGGGCAAAGGACGAGGCTGCAGCTTTAAAAGCAGGCGATTTTGAGAAATTCTTAAAGCTTGTGAAAAAGTCCGGACAGTCTTCATATATGTATCTGCAGAACGTTTATGCAGCATCAGCACCTCATGCACAGGCGGTAAGCCTTGCACTTGCACTTTGTGATGAGCTTCTTTCAGAAGGAGGTGCTTACCGTGTTCACGGCGGCGGCTTTGCCGGAACTATTCAGGCTTTTGTTCCGTTTGATATGTTAGACAGCTTTAAATCAGGAATTGATTCGGTTTTCGGTGAGGGTATGTGCCATGTGCTTTCAATCAGACCTGTTGGCGGCTGTGAAATCAAGATTAAATAGTAAAAAAGGATTGCAACAGTCGGAAAATAGTGGTATAATATAAAAAAATGCGGTAGAGTGCTGTAGTATACGGAGGAGCGAGTATGGAAGCAAAGTATAAAAAGGTATTGATAAAGGTATCAGGTGAGGCATTGGCAGGCGAAAAAGGCTATGGTCTTGATGTTCCGACAATGCGTAAGATCTGTGAAAATATCAAAAAGGTTGTTGATATGGGTGTTAAGGTGTCCATTGTTGTGGGCGGCGGAAATATCTGGAGAGGCAGAAGTGGCGGCGGAATGGACAGAACAAGGGCAGACCATATGGGTATGCTTGCAACCTGCATAAATGCTTTGGGACTTTGCTCCGAGCTTGAAAACTGCGGTGTTGATACAAGAGTTCAGACTGCTATTGAAATGCGTCAGATTGCCGAGCCGTATATAAGGCTAAAGGCTACACGTCATCTTGAAAAGGGAAGGGTTGTTATCTTCGGTGCAGGAACGGGAAACCCGTTTATGTCAACTGACACAACTGCTGCTCTTCGTGCAATTGAAACCGATGCCGAGGTTATACTCCTTGCTAAAAAGGTTGATGCGGTTTACGATTCAGACCCTAACATAAATCCGGATGCTAAAAAGTTTGACGCACTCTCCTTTAACGATATTCTGTCAAAGGAGCTTGGTGTTATGGATTCAACTGCAGCTTCGATGTGCCGTGACAATAATATGCCGATACTTGTATTCGGACTTGACGATCCGGAAAATATAGTAAAGGCTGTTAAGGGCGAAAAGATAGGAACACTTGTAACTAAAGACGGTACAAGATAAGAAAATTACTCTTCAGGGCTATAATTTAATTAAGAAAGGTAAGTGAGATTATGGGAAAATATCCAGAAGTTGAAGAAAGAATGAATAAAAGAGTTGAGGGTTTTCACTCAGAATTAAAGACAATAAGAGCAGGCAGAGCAAATGCATCTGTTTTAGACAAAATTGCAGTTGAGTATTACGGAACAATGACACCTGTTGCACAGATTGGCTCTATTTCTACACCGGAGCCGAGAATGCTTGTAATTCAGCCATGGGATGCATCAATTCTGTCAGAAATCGAAAAGGCAATCAATAAATCTGAAATCGGTATTGCTCCGCAGAATGACGGTAAGGTTATAAGACTTAACTTCCCGCCGCTTACCGAGGAAAGAAGAAAAGAGCTTGTAAAAACAGTTAAGAAATATTCCGAAGAAGCAAAGGTTCAGGTTAGAAACGCACGCCGTGACGCTATGGACGATTACAAGAAAAAACAAAAGGCTTCGGAAATTACTGAGGACGATTTAAAGGGAATTGAAAAGGATATTCAGGCACTTACAGACAAGTTCATCAAGGAGATTGATGATATTACAGCTGCAAAGGAAAAGGAAATCCTTGAGGTTTGATTTTTTGAGGAGGCTGTCCGTATGAGAAAACGTTCGGGCTATGCAGAAAAAGATAGCTGCATAGCCATGATATGTATTATTTTCTTATGCCGACAGCCTATAATGCTATAAAGAGGTAAATTTATGCTTTTTAAGAAAAAATCCGTAAAATCGGAAATTGACTATAATAATCTGCCGGTACATATCGGTGTTATTATGGATGGAAACGGCAGATGGGCGAAAAAAAGAGGGTTGCCGAGAAGTGCCGGACATCAGGCAGGAGCGGATACTTTAAAAAAGATTGTAACCGAGTGCAACAAAATGGGAATAAAGTATATAACTGTTTATGCCTTTTCAACAGAGAACTGGAAACGTCCAAAAGAAGAGGTTGACTTTTTAATGAACCTTTTAATGAGCTACTTAAAGGACGCGGAACGGACATTGGCAGGTGAAAATGTTGTAATTCGTGCAATCGGCTCGCGTGATGAGCTTTCGGAGGAGATGCGTGAGCAAATTTTAAAGACTGAAAGCTTTACTAAGGATAATACCGGAATTGTTATGAATATTGCACTTAACTACGGCGGACGTGAGGAAATAGTGCGTGCGGCTAAAAGTATATGCAAAAAAGTATCAGATGGGGAGTATTCGGTTGATGAAATTACAGCTGATACTATTTCGGAAAACTTGTATACTGCCGGTCAGCCTGACCCTGATTTTATTATCCGTACAAGTAACGAACAGCGTCTTTCAAACTTTATGATGTGGCAGGCGTCCTATTCGGAGTTTTATTTTACCAAGCGACTTTGGCCGGATTTTTCGGTGAAGGATTTACACGAGGCAATCCTTGCTTATCAGGCAAGAAACAGAAGATACGGCGGTGTATAAACACAAAATTCACAATAATTTTCCCTTAAAGGAAAGGATGGGATGGAATATGATAAAAAGAATACTGACCTCTTTAATAGGTCTTTTGGTATTTGCAGCAGTGATTTTTTCACATCATTATGTGCTGTACTGTGCAGTGACATTAGTGGTAATGCTGATGCTGCACGAAATGTACGGTGCTATGGAGATAGATAAACGACTCAGAGTAACCGGTTTTTTTGCGACACTTATAATGTCGATTGGCTTTGTTTTAAGAATCCAGATTTTTGCGATATTTGCTGCAATTATGCTGTTTATGCTTGCAATGGTAATTCTCCATGGAAAGCTTAAAGCAAGCGATGTTCTTTCTGCAGCGATGATAACGGTGTTTATTTCGGTGTTTATGCTGCAGCTTATTATGATTCGCAAAAGATGCGACCAATATACTGTTTTGCTGCCGTTTATTTGTGCGTGGCTTACAGACACCGGTGCATATTTCACAGGTACATTTTTAGGAAGACATAAGCTTGTGCCTGAAATCAGCCCTAAGAAAACCGTCGAGGGTGCAATCGGGGGAGTTGTCCTTTCAACACTGGGAAGTATCGTGTATATAATCATTATGGTTAAGGTGATGGCAGGCGGTATGCCGGCGACATCAGCAATTGTTAAATTCGGAATAATAGGATTTGTTGGCTCGATAATATCACAAATCGGTGATTTGATTGCCTCGTGTATAAAAAGAGACTTCGGCAAAAAGGATTACGGCTCGATTTTACCGGGACATGGCGGACTTTTAGATAGGTTTGACAGTGTAATTTTTGTAATCCCGTTTGTGTATTACGCAATGATGCTTATTATACGATAAAGAGGTATAATGATGAGTTTTAAACATAATATATCAATATTAGGGTCTACCGGGTCAATCGGTACTCAAACTCTGGAGGTTGCAAGGGCTTACAGGGGAATTAAGGTACACGCACTTACAGCTTATTCAAATATTGACCTTTTAGAAAAGCAGGTTCGGGAATTTATGCCCGGACTTGTCTGCGTGATTGACGAAAAAAAAGCAGAAGAACTGAAAATCAAGCTTGCCGATACAAGTGTTAAGGTTGTTTCGGGAGCGAAAGGTCTTGTTGAGGCGGCTACCTGTGAAAAGGCAGATACCGTTGTAACTGCGGTGGTTGGAATTTCAGGACTTATTCCTACAATTGAGGCTATTAAGGCGGGGAAAAATATTGCACTTGCCAATAAAGAAACCCTTGTAACGGGCGGTCATATTGTAACAAAGCTTGCCCGTGAGTACGGCGTAAAGCTTTTGCCTGTTGACAGCGAGCATTCTGCAATATTTCAGTCTCTTCAGGGGAAGAATAATAAAATAAAAAAGATACTTTTAACTGCGTCGGGAGGCCCGTTCTTCGGCATCAAAAAAGCTGAGCTAAAAGATATAACACCGGCTGAGGCACTAAAACACCCCAACTGGGATATGGGTGCAAAGGTCACTATAGATTCGTCGACTTTAGTTAATAAAGGGCTTGAAGTAATTGAGGCAAAGTGGCTTTTTGATGTGGATATCGACCAGATTGAGGTTTTGGTGCATAGGCAGAGTGTGCTTCATTCGGCTGTTATGTATGAGGATAATGCGGTTATTGCACAGCTTGGAACACCAGATATGAAGCTGCCTATTCAGTATGCTCTGACATATCCTGACAGGCTGCCTATGGAAGGAAATGAGCTTGATTTTTCAAAATATCCTGATCTGACCTTTGCAAAGCCTGACACGGAAACTTTTTTTGCGTTGGAGCTTGCAAAAAAGGCAGGACGGGAAGGCGGAATTTTGCCGACAATTTTTAACAGCAGTGACGAGGTGGCAGTTGAGCTGTTTTTGAAAGGAAAAATAGGCTATCTTGATATTGCTGAAACGATTGCAGAAGCAATGGATAGTACAAAAAATATTAAAAATCCGTCAATTGAAGAAATTATGGCGGCAGATAAATTCGCAAGAGAATTTGTATATTCAAGGAGTTGATTTGTATTGGTTACAGCACTTGTAACGATTCTTATTTTTCTTGTAATGATAACCCTGCATGAATTCGGTCATTTTATTATGGCGAAGGCTGTAGGAGTAAAGGTGCTTGAGTTTGCTATAGGTATGGGACCTGCAATATTTAAAAAGCAAGGCAAGGAAACCCTGTATTCTGTGAGGATTTTTCCGATAGGCGGGTACTGTAAGCTTGAGGGTGAGGACGCTGAAAGTAATGATCCGTCAGCTTTTTCAAATCAAAAGCTCTGGAAACGCTTTTTAGTTGTTTCGGCAGGTGCAATTTTAAATCTTGTGCTTGGATTTGTCCTGTTTGCGGTAATAGTAGGAATAACAAGCCCGTTTGCATCTAATATAATAGGAAAGGTTGATGAGCGGTCATATCTTGCAGATGTGGGAGTTAGTGCGGGCGATAAAATTGTAGCTATAGATGGAAAAAGAGTTGGATTTTATAATGACATTACTCTTTATACCGGGGATTTTGAAGAGGATACAGAGTTTGAACTGACAGTAAAAAGAAACGGTGAAAAGCTGAAATTCAAATTAAAGCCGTCGGTTGATGTTACCACTATAGTTTACGGAGAAAATTCTGCAAAATACACCGACACAATTAACGGGATAGAGGAAACACGGAAGCTTGAATATAAAAACGGCGAAATTCCAGCGGATTATGTTGGAAAAACTGTAAGTACAACACGTTACATTATTGGTTTTGAACCACTACAGGTTGACGTAAATGCATTTAATATCCTGCCGCAGGCATGGAATTACACCGCATATATTGCAAAAAGCATCTATGCAGCCCTTGGTGAAATGATAACAGGTAAGGCAGGACTTGACAATGTTTCCGGACCTGTAGGAGTTGCAGGAGTCGTAGGAGAGGCGGTAAGCACAGCTAAGGTTAATATAAAAGACAGTATAATAAATGTACTGTTTATTGTGGCTATGCTGACAGTAAATCTTGGAATTTTCAATCTCTTGCCCCTGCCGGCACTTGACGGCGGACGGCTGTTCTTTATGCTTATAGAGCTTGTAAGGGGTAAGCCTGTGCCGGCGGAAAAAGAGGGTATGGTTCATGCAATCGGACTTTTACTCCTTCTTGGGCTTGCAGTAGTGATTTGTTTTAATGATATTTTAAGGTTGATTTCCGGTTAGTTAAGGAGTTACAATATGAAAAAGACGGTAAATGTTGGAGGAGTTTTAATTGGCGGTGACAGCCCTGTTTCTATTCAGTCTATGACAAACACTGATACAAGGGATGTTGAGAAAACGGTTGAGCAGATAAAACGCCTTGAAACTGCAGGCTGTGAAATAATCAGGGTTGCGGTTCTGGATATGGATGCAGCAAAGGCTGTAGGTGAAATTAAGAAGAAAATAAATATTCCTCTTGTCAGCGATATACACTTTGACTATCGCTTAGCACTTGAGTGTATTAAAAATGGTGTGGATAAGGTAAGAATTAATCCGGGAAACATCGGTGATAAGGAGAGAATACGTCAGGTGGTGGATGCTTGCCGCGATAGGAACATTCCAATCCGTATCGGTGTAAATGGCGGTTCTTTGGAAAAGGATATTCTAAAAAAGTATGAAAAGCCAACGGCTGATGCTTTGGTTGAAAGTGCTCTTCGCCATGTGGAAATTTTAGATGACCTGAATTTTTTTGATGTTTTGGTATCAATTAAGGTTTCCGATGTTCCCACAATGCTTGCGGCATACCGTAAGTTCAATAAGCTTAATGATATTCCCCTTCATATAGGTGTAACAGAGGCAGGCACAAAGGATGCCGGAACAGTTAAGTCAGCGGTGGGTATCGGTGCACTTCTGTCCGAGGGAATAGGTAACACCATGCGTGTTTCCCTGACTGCTGACCCTGTTCAGGAAATTTATGCAGCAAAGGAAATTTTAAAGGTTTTAGGACTTAGAAAACAGGGGGCTGAGCTGATTTCCTGCCCGACCTGCGGAAGAACACAGATAGATATGATTCCTATTGCTGAGGAGGTTGCAAGACTCCTTGAAAATGTTGATAAAAACATCAAGGTTGCCGTTATGGGCTGTGCCGTAAACGGACCGGGGGAAGCACGTGAGGCGGACATAGGTGTTGCAGGCGGAATTGGCGAGGGTCTTATTTTCAAAAAAGGCGAAATTATTAAAAAAGTTAAGGAAAATGAGATTATACCGGCACTTATGGCGGAAATTGAGCTTCTTTAACTTAGGATAAAAGGGTGATTTTATGAGTAAATATCTGATTATAAACGGTCCCAACCTTAATATGCTGGGAATTCGTGAGCCGGCTGTTTACGGAAACCGCACATATGAGGATTTATGCGGGTTTATAAAAGATTTTGCAAAAGGAATTGGCGCCGAAGTTGATTTTTTTCAGAATAACTGTGAGGGTGAAATTGTAACTAAAATTCAGGAAACTCTTGGAAGATATGATGGAATTGTAATGAATCCGGGTGCTTATGCACATTATTCCTATGCAATCCACGATGCGATAAAATCAGTAGAAGTACCTTGCGTTGAGGTTCATATTTCGGACATTTCAAAGCGAGAAGAATTCAGGAGAACATCTGTTACTGCTCCTGCCTGTGTCAAGATGATTTCAGGCAAGGGCTTTGACGGTTATAATATGGCATTGGAGTATCTTGAAAATGAACAGAACAGATAAGCTTCGAAAGCTATTAAATGATAATGAAGGCGTGATACTTACGGGGTATCCGAATATTTTTTACTATTCCGGCTTTACCTCGGAGGACGCTGTGGTTTTTATCACAAAAAACAGGCAGCTTCTTGTTACAGATTCACGTTATACAGTTCAGGCACGGCAGCAGGCAAAGGATTTTGAAATTCATGATGTTACCGAAGGAATTGATAAGATTGCAGAAATGCTTGAGGTTGAGGCTCTTGGCTTTGAAGAAGGTGTTGTAACTGTAAAGGAGCTTGCAAGATACCAGAAATTCGGTAAAAAATTAATTCCTATGCAGGATAAAATATCAGGGCTAAGACGAATAAAGGACGAATTTGAAATTGAGAAAATAAAAAAAGCCGAAGAGCTGGGAGATGCCGCGTATGAGTATACTATTGAGCATATGCGTGCCGGAATGACCGAGCGGGAGGTGGCACTGATGCTGGAGTTTTATATGCGTAAAAACGGTGCATCGGGAACTTCATTTGATACTATTGTTGCAAGCGGATTAAGGTCAAGTATGCCTCACGGCACTGCGAGCGATAAGGTTATCGGAATCGGTGATTTTGTGACTATGGATTTCGGCTGCAGGCTTGACGGTTACTGCTCGGATATGACAAGAACAGTTGTTATCGGCAAATGCACCCAAAGACAGCGTGAGGTTTACGATGTTGTGCTTACGGCACAGAAGGCTGCTATAGAGGCTGTGGAGATTGGGAAAAAATGTGCAGACATTGACAAGGTTGCAAGAGATATAATAACAGAAGCAGGCTATGGAAGAAATTTCGGGCATAGCCTTGGTCACAGTGTCGGCATTGAAATTCACGAACGGCCGGTGTTTGCACCAAAGTCGGAGGAATTTATTGAAAAAGGAAATGTTATAACTGTTGAACCGGGTATTTATATCGAAGGCTGGGGCGGTGTACGCATTGAAGATGTGGTGGCTGTTGGTGAAAATGTTCATAATCTTACCAAATCTTGTAAAGATTTGACTATTATTTGAAAAAACACTTGAAATTTTATACAAAATATATTACAATGTATTTTGTAGAGATATAATTAACAATGGAGGAAATAAATTATGATTACAGCAGGAGATTTTAGAAACGGCAGAACCTTTGAGTTTGAAGGCAATGTTTATCAGGTAGTTGAATTCCAGCATGTTAAGCCGGGTAAGGGTGCGGC
>JAZNIV010000013.1:0-8559 GCA_045577675.1 Clostridia bacterium | reverse complement strand
AAGAGTATTTTAAGAAGAAGCGGTGAGAAAATATCAAGTGTAGATTTCTCTCTTATTACCTCTGATGAAGAATATGCCCTTGTGAGCCAGATAAATGCATTTTTAGATGCCGTAAAGGATGCTGCTGATAAGAATGAACCGTTCTATGTAAACAGATATGTTACAAATCTTGCACGTCAGTTTAATAAGTTTTATAACAGCTGTCCGATTTTAAAGGAGGATATTGCTCCTGAGGTAAGAAAGGCTCGCTTAGCACTTGTAAGTGCGACCTGTGAGGTTATAAAATCGGCACTTAAGCTTTTGGGAATTGAAACTGTTGAAAGTATGTAAGGAGTGCAAACAATGGAGAGCAGAGTAGCTTTGATAGGAATTGTTGTGGAAAACTTTGATTCTGTTGAAGATCTTAATAGTCTTTTGCATGAATATTCGGATTATATTATAGGCAGAATGGGTATTCCGTATAAAAAGCGTAATGTTTCGGTTATAAGTGTTGCTATTGACGCTGAAAATGACGTTATAAGCGCATTGTCAGGAAAAATCGGTAAGCTTCAAGGTGTGACATCAAAAACTGTTTATGCAAAGCTTTCAGACGAGGGAAAAATATGAAAGAGACAATTTATACAATTCCAATTAATGAGGCTTTTGAACAGGACTGTGAATGTCCGCTATGCTATATTGAAAAAAGGCTTGAAAATGAGGCGGTAGAATATGCTCTCGGTCCTGCAATGATGGAGCCGGACCACAGAGAGCTTTCAAATGAAAAAGGCTATTGCAATAAGCATTTTAATATGCTGTTCAGGTCACCTAATAAGCTGCCGCTGGCACTTGTTCTGGACACCCACCTTGAGGAAATCAGAAAAAAGCTTCCTCCGATGAAGGAGCATAAAAAAGGCGTTTTCAAAAAGGTGGAAAAACCGTCCTTGTCAGGAATAATTTCTTCCTGTATGGTGTGCGAAAAGGTTGAAAAGACCATGGACAGGTATTATAAGGTTATGCTTGATATGTGGAAAACAGACAGCGATTTCAGAGCGAAATTTGATGCATCAAAGGGCTTTTGCCTGCCGCATTTTGAAAAGCTGTATCAGCTTTCGCAAAACTCGGATTTTATAAAAGTACTTGTTGAAAAGGAAGAAAAAGAGCTTGAAGCTGTGCAAGCTGATATACATAAATTCACATTAAAATTCGATTACCGTAATAAGGATATGGAGTGGGGTACAGCAAAGAATGCACCAATTCGCACCGTTGAGAAAATTGCGGGATATATTGAAGCAGGTGATGATGAAGCTTAAAAAAAGTGAGGAATTTCCTCACTTTTTTAGATTTATAGTTTTCTCATATGCTGCCTTTACTGCATTCATAACAGTACCGCGGAAAGAACCGTTTTCGAGTGCATGAACCCCTGCTATTGTGGTTCCTCCGGGGCTTGTAACCTCGTCCTTTAATAGCCCTGGATGCTTGCCCGATTCCTTTACAAGCGAGGCAGAGCCTGAAAGTGCATCGCAGGCGTACCGGATTGCCTTTGCACGTGGCAGGCCACACTCAACACCGCCGTCTGCGAGTGCTTCAATAAACATATATATCCACGCCGGACTGCAGCCTGTAACACAGCTTGCTGCGTCTATCAGATTTTCCGGAATTTCATCAAGAGTACCGGCAAATTTCATTAAATCAAGAAATTCCGAAAGGTCATCTACCTTTTCGTTTGCACAGTACAGGATAATTCCTTTGCCGATTGAAACAGGAGTGTTTGGCATAATGCGGATTATAGGATAATTACCGCCGGAAAGCTTTTCTATTTCAGAAATCTTAGTTCCTGCCGCCATTGTGACAAGAATAAAATCATCTTTTCTTTTCTTTAAAAGCGGTGAAATTTCAAGAAATAAATCCTTTAACATCTGAGGCTTTACACCTAAGAAAATGTACTTTGCATTTTTAACTATTTTTTCGTTATCGCAATATGCCGCACCTATTTTTTCGGCGAGCGCCTTTGCCTTTTCATTATCATGGTCAGCAAGTGCTATTAGACCGGAGTCAACGCTTTTTGCGGCTGCTACTGCTAATGCACCGCCCATATTTCCTGCACCGATAAATCCATATTTCATAAAATCATCTCCTAACGAATTTGTCCGTTTCCGTAGATTTTGTATTTGTATGTGTTAAGCTCACAAAGCCCCATAGGACCTCTTGCGTGGAGCTTTTGTGTAGAAATTCCCATTTCACACCCAAGACCGAATTCTCCGCCGTCTGTAAAGCGGGTTGATGCATTCCAGTATACACTGCTTGAATCAATACTGTTTAAGAAAATTTCGGCATTTCCTGAATTTTCAGTAATAATCGACTCGCTATGCATTGTCGAGTGAGAGCTGATATGTAAGATTGCCTCATCTATGCTTTCAACCACCTTTACACCGAGAATATAGTCCAAAAACTCTGTGTCAAAATCATTATTTGATGCAGGTGTTCCTTCGATTATTTTTCCGGCTTTTTCGCATACTCTAAGCTCAACCCGTCCGTGAAATTCAGCCTTTAGTGCAGGCAGGAATTTCTCTGCAATGCTTTTGTGAACAAGGCATACCTCACAGGCATTACAAACTGAAGGTCTGCTTGTCTTTGCGTTGTTTACTATGCGAAGAGCCATATCAAGGTCTGCAAATTCATCAACATATATGTGGCAGATGCCTGTCCCGGTTTCAATACAAGGTACAGTGGCATTTTCTACACACGCACTTATTAAACCCTTTCCGCCTCTTGGAATAAGCAAATCAACAAGCCCGTTTGCTGTCATAATTTCGCGGGCACTTTCTCGGGTTGTGTCGGTTATAAGGCTGATTGCCTCTTTAGGTATATTATGTAATGCGAGTGCTTTCTGCATCGCATTCACAATCGCATTTGCTGAGTTAAATGCCTCTTTTCCGCCACGCAAAACGCATACGTTTCCGCTTTTAAAGGTAAGAGCTGCAGCATCTGATGTGACGTTTGGGCGGCTTTCGTAAATAATTGCAACGACACCTATAGGAACAGAAACCTTTTTAATCAACATTCCGTTTTCATGAGTATATTCATCTAAAACTCTGCCGACAGGATCAGGAAGGCTTCTGACTGTAAGTATTCCGTCTGCCATAGCTTTAATCCGCTCGGCGGTAAGGGTAAGACGGTCTATCATAACGTCGCTGATAATTCCCTTGCTTTTTTCTACATCGATTTTGTTAGCCTTTAAAATTTCGTCGGTATTTTCTATAAGCTGCTCTGCCATAGAGGAAAGAACAGCATTCTTTTTGTCGGTGTCAAGGAGCTGTAGTGCCGTTTTGGCTGTTTTTGCTTCCTTTAATATTTCTAATGTAGTCATAGGCTTACTTCCTTTTAGACATAAATTTTGTTCCGGCAGGTTTATTCTCAACTATATCATATAAAATGTCGGGATTTTCTCCGTTTGCGATAATCATATCTATACCGTTTGAGGTTGACATCTGTGCCGCTTTGATTTTTGTGGACATACCGCCTGTTCCCAAGGTAGATCCTTTTCCGCCGGCAATTGCAAAGATTTCAGGAGTAATATCCTCAACAACCTCAATTAACCTTGCATTTTTATCTTTATGCGGGTCGGCAGTGTATAGCCCGTCTATATCTGAAAGAAGAATAAGCATATCCGCCTGAACGTTAGATGCTACAATAGCAGATAGTGTATCGTTATCGCCAATTTCTATTTCTGCAGTTGATACAGTATCGTTTTCATTTACGATTGGAAGTACGCCAAGCTCTAAAAGACGGAAAAGTGTGTTTTTAAAGTTGCGGTTACGTTCTTCATTTTCGATGTCAAGACCGACAATTAATATCTGAGCAACAGTATGGTTATACTCTGAAAACAGCTTGTCGTATGTATACATAAGCTCACATTGACCAACGGCGGCTGCAGCCTGTTTTGTTGGAATGTCATTAGGTCTTCCCGGCAGGCAAAGCTTACCTGCCCCCATTCCTATAGCACCTGAGGAAACCAAAATTATTTCATGACCGCTGTTTTTTAAATCGCTTAAAACCTTACAAAGCTGCTCAACCCTGCGGATATTTAAATTTCCGGTTTTATGTGCAAGGGTTGAGGTCCCGACTTTTACTACAATTCGCATTCTTGTATCTCCTATTATTTTATAGTAAATTTGTATTCTGTCGTTGTATCATATTTTTCACCTTTTTTGAGTATCGGTGAAGGGAAGTGTGAGTATTTAAGAGCATTTGGGAAAACCTGTGTCTCAAGGCAAAGAGCCTGATACATCTGATATTCTGCTCCGTCCTTGCATGGAGTATCAGCTTCGGTGTAGTTTCCGGTATAAAGCTGAACAGCAGGAAGGTCGGTATATGCTTCCATAGTTATTCCTGTTATATCACCTGTAAGCTCGGCAAATTTTCTGTAGCCTGTGCCGTTTATAACAAGGTTGTGGTCATAGCCCTTAAACATTTTAAGCTGTGGATAATCGCTTTCAATTTCCTCTCCTACTACTTTTCCTTTGGTGAAATCAAAAGGCGTGCCCGAAACTGAAAGAACCTCGCCGTAAGGTACGCAGATTTCGGTATTTGGAGTATAGAAGCTGCAATCAAGGGTTAGCGTGTGATTTTTAATATTTCCGCTATTATGACCATTCAGGTTAAAATAGCTATGGTTTGTCATATTAAGAACGGTATCGGCATCGGTGGTGCCTTCGTAGTGTATTTTAATTGAGTTATCTTTTGTAAGAGTATATGTAACCTTTACGTTAACATTTCCCGGGAAACCTTCCTCTCCGTCAGGTGAAACTGTCGAAAGAACGAGCTGCGGTTCTTCTTTATCAATAATTTCCGCAGTCCAGATTTTTGAGTTAAAGCCCTTTAATCCACCATGCAGATTGTTCACCTCATGGTCATTAACTGCAAGCTTATATGTTTTTCCGTTAAGCTCAAATTCACTGTTTTCAATTCTGTTTGAGTTTCTGCCTATTAATGCACCGAAATAGCCGTTGCCATTTACATACGCGTCAACATCCTCTCTTCCTAAAACAACATCTGTGCCGTTAAAAACAAGACGCCTGATAATGCCGCCAAGATTTAAAATTTCTGCAGAAAGCCCGTTGCCGTTGTCAAGGGTGAAAGAAATAACGCTTCCGTTTTCTGTTTTTCCAAATTCCTTTTTTGTAATCATAATTCATCAGCCTTTCTTTTGTTAAGTTTATTTAGTATGAAATATATATATTTTTAACTGAGTGAAGATTTTCTGCATCGCCTGTTGAAGCAGAAATTGCAAGTCCGCCGTATTCGGTTTTACTAACAGCTTGAGTTATTTTCAAGTTGCCATCAACATAAGCATAACAGAGCAAATCCTTTACGACAACTTTTAAATGATGCCATTTTTCATCCTCTACTTCTGCAATCTGTGAATAAGCCAAGTGATCTAGTATGTCATTTTTAATCAATCCGATATGTAAATACTGAGGATCAAATGAGTGTACCCAAGTGTCCAGCTCTATACCATATCCACCACAGCCTGTAAAGCCAAACCCGCCGCCGTCTTGAGGTTCGGTTGTCGGGTTTGCGTAAAAGGCAACAGCAAGACCGTCGCCGCCGTTTAGATTTCTGTTTGTAGTACCTGTATAGTAATCAAGTTCTATCGTAAAATCGTCATACAGTCTTGTATTAAACCAGATTGCTCCGGCAGTCCACGCGGTATAGTCGGGTGTCAGAACATAGTGCTGTGCTTCTTCGTCATACAATGCGGCACGCTTGTACGTCCAGTTATTTCTATCTGCCTTGATGAGAATACGGCTTGGACAAAGGGGTGAGAAAGCCTTGTTCCAAAGAAATGCCTTAACGTATGAGAAGCCTTTTTCATTCTCCGCGACAGGAACTGTAACGGTCTGCTCCGAAGCTGCTCCGCTAACCGGCGATTGTTTTACTGCAATAAGAGTATCATACTTGTCATAAAAAGCAGTAAATAAGGTGCTGTCGGAAGTAGATGTTATTGCAGATGTCAAAGAAGCAGAATCCGAGCTGAGAGAGATGTCCCGAAGCTCGTGATTGCTTTCCCATTCGCATATAAAGCCGCTCTGCTCGTTTGAAAGATTATTCAAATCATTCCATTGCTTCGGCCATACCGAAACACATCGTTCGTTGGATATGACGTTGGTCGAATTGTTTGGCTCGCCACTGGCCTAATTTGAATATTTCCATGGCTCCCCGGTTACCCAATGCCATATAAAATCATCGTCACGATAACCACCTATCCAAAGCTTCTTGTTCAGGGAGTTGAGCGACTCAATAAATGCCTGCTCGTCAGGTGAGGTGATCGTCGCAAGATGACCGCCCTGTGACTCACAATAATTCCTCGCATCATCCCAACTCATATTCCAATTAATTATGGTATAGATATGTCCATTGTATTTTCCGGTAATTTCAGCAATTGCAGCATAGGGGATAATCGAAAGTACGAACGTCAGCGATATTAAAAGGGTAAGAACAAATTTTTTCATTTGTTGTACTCGCTTTCGTAAACTTGTAAAGCTTCAATCGATTTTGAGAGAAATCTGCATTAAGTATAACATAAAAGCAAGGATAATTCAATATTAATATTTCATTTATAGGAATTTTTTATCAGCTAAATATCATAATCAGGAGTAAAAATTTCACGCATATCCAAAAATCCGAGAAAGTCACGTTTTGTCTTGCTGCCAATTGTGAATTGTACGGTATTTATACCATCAACGGAAGTAAGAGAATTTACAAGCTGATAAACTATAAGACGCTCCGTTTCAGGGTTTTTCACAATTTTTTCGGAAAGCTCGGGGGACAGGTCGACAAAAGCTGTATTTTTTCTGACATTTACCTTGATGCTGTTTTCTATTTGTGGAATAAGCTGAAGAATTTCGCTGTTATCGCTTTTTCCTATAATGATATTTTCTGTTATTTCCCGGGCAATTTTTTTGGGGGTTGAAGCTTTTGATATGTAGTCAACAGGAATAAGACGGTGGAGCCGCCTGTCAACATAATAAATCTGTGCCGGCTCGGTTACATTAACAGCTTGTCCCATGCCGTCGGAAAAAAATACAATTGCCGACAAGGACAGACAGAATAAGACAAAAATTTTTTTCATAATAAAAACACCTCTTGTATTATGTATATGAGAGGTGTTTTGTGATTATTCCATTTCTTCTAATGCAAGTTCTAAAGCACGTGCTAACTGGTCAGGACAGCTTGTGCCTCTGCCGTTGCAGTTAAGCCCTTTAAGACGCTCTATAACATCAGTTACCTTCATTCCTTCGGCAAGCTTTGCAACACCTTGCGTGTTTCCGTTGCAGCCGCGTGTAAATTGAATGTTTTTAACTATGTCGCCATCTATTTCAAAATCAATCTGTGCCGAGCATACACCATGCGGTGTATATGAAAATCTGCCCATAAAATCATTACCTCCATAAGTTGTTTTATTAAGTATATCATAAAAATGCTAACATTGCAATTAATTAATGCTGTTTTATTGACTTTGAAGTGAATTTGGTATAAAATTATACGTATAAAATTCACATTACGGAGAAAACAATGGATTTCGTTGCAATTGATTTTGAAACAGCTACCTCAAAGTGGACAAGTGTGTGCAGTATGGGCATTTGCGTTGTAGAGGATAACAGGGTTAAGGAAGTAAAGGAAATTTTAATAAAGCCGGTACCGTTTGAGTTTAATGATTACAACATTGCCATTCACGGAATTACGCCGGAAATGGTGTATAATAAACCTACATTTGATAAGTATTGGCAAGAGGTTAAACCATATCTTCAGAATAAGCTGGTGATTGCTCATAATGCGTCTTTTGATGTTGGTGCACTTACAAAAACTCTTGACAGCTTCGGAATTCTACTTCCGGAATTTGAGTATTTGTGCACTGTTAAGCTGTCACAAAAGGCTTATCCAGATTTGGTGAGCCATAAATTGAATTTTCTTGGTGATGCACTTGGAATTGACTTTTCACATCACACAGCCTGCGACGATGCATATGCTTGTGCGATGGTTTTGGTGCATATTTTAGAGGATTTTGGGATAAACTCAAAAGAGGAGCTTGTTGATAAATTCGATATAGGTATTGGAAGGGTTTTTCCGGGATATGTTGAGCCTTGCAGAAAAAATAAACGGAAAAATAATGTAACTCGAAAATTTGTTTGATTTTCTATGTAAGCTGTGTTATAATGTAAACACAATATGGGGATGCAACGGCTTCGACGGGGATGTTGAAGCTTCGGAAGCGAGTAGTGCCGGATAACACTGAAACTGTCCAATTTTTAAAAATAAACGCTAACAAAAATTTAGCTTACGCTGCCTAATTTCGGCGGCCGTCTTACCCTGATTACCACGGCAGGGAACAAGGCGTCGATTAGTGGTGCACATGAACCGTCTTTTGTTTTGGGGACGGTCAGGAATTAAAAACTACCGTAGCATATAACTTGATTGTGAGGAATATGTGAGGGGAATCTAATAACACAATCTACACTCGTAGATGCCGGGGTGAATATGTTTTCGGACACGGGTTCAACTCCCGTCATCTCCACCATA
>JAZNIV010000012.1:0-11843 GCA_045577675.1 Clostridia bacterium | reverse complement strand
CTTATATTCGGTGTGGGTGTTTTTCCAAAGCTTGGTGTCCAGGGTGCGGCAATCGCTACAGTGATTTCGCGTTATGTTCAGGTGGCAATTGTGGTTATCTGGTCACATATTAATGCAAATAAGCTGGAATACATTAAAGGGCTTTACCGCAGCTTGCGTGTGCCGTTAGGGCTTTCTAAGAGGATTATTGTAAAAGGGCTTATTCCGCTTACTGTAAACGAGTGTCTTTGGTCAGCGGGTGTTGCAATGCTTGCCCAGTGCTATTCGCTTCGAGGAATTACAGTTGTAGCAGGACTTAATATTGCAAACACTGTCATAAACCTGTTTAACGTGCTGTTTATAGCCTTTGGTTCAGGAGTTTCTGTGGTAATCGGGCAGATGCTGGGTGCCAACGAGCTTGAAAAGGCGAAACAGGGTGCACCAAAGCTGATATTTTTCTCCGGTATGATGTGTGTGGGAGTGGGAGCGGTTATGGCATGCCTTTCAGGGTTATTTCCGCTTGCTTACAATACATCAGGCGAGGTTCGAACTTTAGCAACCGCCTTTATACTTATAAGTGCGATTACCATGCCGATACACGGAGTTCTGCATGCTACCTATTTTACACTGCGTTCAGGCGGCAAAACACTTATGACCTTTATATTCGACTGCGGTTTTTCGTGGGGTGTAAGCGTTCCACTTGCGTACTGTCTTGCACATTTTACCGGAATGAATATTATCGGTATATATTTCTGCTGTCAGATAGTCGAAGTTGTTAAATGCATAATTGGACTGATTTTGATTAAAAGAGGTATGTGGCTTTCAAATATTGTTGCTGATTAAAGCATATCGGGGCAGGATAGTCGTCCTGTCCTTTTTAGTAATTGCACTTTTTTCTGTTTTGTGTTAAAATATATCTATATGCAAAAAAGGAGGAGCAAGGGTGTTCTCAGAATATATGCTAATTACTCTGTTTTACACCTCAGGAGTGCTGATGTCATCGAAAATCAGCATGTCTATGGCACTTTTTATCCCTGCATCTTTAGTGGTGGTTTTCCTTGTGCGAAAGCTTGTTTCAGGAAAATCATCTGTAGCAGTACTGGCGGCGGCACTGTGCTTTCTTTTAGGAAGTGTCAGATATTACGGAGCTACTCAGAACCAGCTGTTTTATGAATTGCCGGATAAATATGTAACCCTTTTCGGAACAGTCGTTTCCTTGCCAACGGAGGGGAATGGCGAATATAAATACAGGTACACTGTAAAGGCGGACAGTATTACATACCTTGATAATACATACATTACTGATAAAAAGATACTTGTAAATACCCGTCAGAAGCTTGCATATGGCGATAAAATAAAAGCAACCGGGTTTTTGGGCGAAATAGAAGGTCCAGATAACACAAATGAGTATGACTATGCACGCTATTATAAAAGCATTGGTGTTTATAACCGCATAACAGCAAGAGAACTGGAAAAGACAGGAGTAGAGAAATCCTTTAATCCTGTTTTTCTTGCAGGACGTATAAGATATAACATATCCGAATTAATCGACAGATTTTTTCAGGGAAATAAAGCAGCGTTGTATAAGGCTATAATTATTGGAGACAGAACAGGATTGGAAGAAGATTTCAGGCTGCTGCTCATCCGTACGGGAATGTCAAGAACGCTGTATTCTGCATATCTTCACATATCGCTTATTTTGTTAGTGGCAGGAGTCTTAATGCGTTCTAAAAAGCGTGCCGATAAAGATTTTGCGGTTATGGTGCTGCTGATACTTTATGCACTGGCGAACAGCAGTGCGGCAACAATACTAAAGGCGGCAGCACTTTTGTGGGTTGTGATTTTCCGCAAAGCTGTACGTGGTTTTGCAGACAAATTAGATGTTTTATCGCTGGTGGTTTTTGTGATGACGCTTGCTGACCCGATGCTTTGTTATAGCAGCGGATTTGTTATTTCGGTTTCCTCGACTATAGTCGTTTATACTTCATATCCGGCTGTTTATTCAAGGCTGATGCCGTTATATACAAGGAATGTCATTAAAAGCAAAATAAAGAAAATAACAGCAATGTGGATTGTCCTGCTACTTGGAACGCTGCCGTTTGTTGCATATTTTTACAACGGAACATCGGTTTACGGCATTTTACTGACATATCTGTTAGCACCGGTTATGATGTTTTTGCTCATAATTTCACCCTTGGTGCTGGGTATGTATGCCGCATTTGGAACGGCTCCGGTACTGGGGTGGGTAGTAAGTTCAATTCTCGGTGTGCTTGAAAAGCTTCCGTACTTAGTAGAAAAGCTGCCGTTTTGCTATGTTACAATGCGTACGCCTGACCTTTTGGGATTTGTTATTTTTTACGTTATCTGGTGGATAGGAATAAGGGTGATTTCCGGACGGCTGAAAACCAATAAAACAAAGCTCCTCTTGGTAGTTTTATGTGGACTTTTGACAGGCAGCATAAGCGAATACAGCTTTGATACTTTGTCGGTATATTTTGTGAATGTCGGTCAGGGAGACGGGGCAATTTTGAAAACCACTGCCGGCGAAACAGTACTGATTGACGGCGGAGGTGCGGCGGTGTATGAAACAGATTATAACATTGGGGAAAGCGTGTATGTGCCGTACCTGATTTCGCATGGACTTACCGATATAGATGTGGCGATTGTCACGCATTATCATAAGGACCATATAGAGGGCATAATCGCAGCCGCAAAACGTTTTAAAATCGGTACAATTGTTATGCCGGATGCATCGCCCGGTAATGAATATCGGAAGGAGCTTGAGGCGATTGCATACAAGCGGAATATTAACCTTGAGTATCTGATGGAAAATGATGAAATAAATTTCAGGTCCGGACTTCGCATAAAATTTATTGCACCGGATAAGGAGCAGCTTTTAAGCGATGAACCAAATGATACATCGCTTGTAGCACAGGTTGAATATGGCAAATTCTGTGCGTTATTTACAGGGGATTCAACCGATGAAATTGACGAAAATTATCCGAAGGATATAGACATTTTAAAGGTTGCACATCATGGCTCGGACACCTCAAGCGGGAAGGAATATATTAATTATTTAAGTCCTGAGTATGCAGTAATCAGCGTAGGCAGGGATAACAGCTACGGACTGCCGAAGGACGATGTTTTAAAACGTCTTAAAGAATCGGGTGCAAGGGTTTTTCGCACCGATGAATCGGGCGATATATGCTTTAAGGTCAGAAAAAATGGAAAAGTAACCTATAGTTCATTAAAAGGGGGTTAAAAAATGGCGGCAAAGGAAGATAATTTTATAAAGCTTAAACAGCAGATAAAAAGCGGAACAACAGGGAACCTGTACTTGTTTTATGGTGAGGAGGGCTTTGTCAAGAATATGTATCTTGAGCAGCTTTTAAAGCTTGTTCCGGATGACGGCTTCGGAGACTTTAACAGAATTATTTTAGACGGCAAGGAAGCAACTGTTGACAGAATTGATGATGCGTTAAATTCCTTTCCTATGATGGCTGAAAAAAAGCTGATTGTTATAAAAAACAGCGGAGCCTTTAAATCCCCGACTGAGGAGGTAAAGGAATTCTGGCAGGAGCGGCTTTGCGATGTGCCGGACTATGCTCTGCTTATTTTTGATGAGCAGGAGGTGGATAAGCGAAGCGTGACCTATAAGGCTGCAGCAAAGCACGGACTTTGTGTTGAATTCAAATTTATGAAGGATTACGAGGTTTCGGCGTGGGTTGTTCGTGAGGCACAAAAGGGCGGCAAAAAGATTGGCAAGGACGAGGCGGAGTATCTTGTAGCTATGTGCGACCCGGGGATTGCGAATGTTAAAAATGAACTGGATAAGCTGATTAATTACTGCGATAATGAGATTTATAAAACTGACATTGATAAAGTGGTATCAAAGCCTTTAAGTATTGTTATATTTGAAGTCACCGACGCACTGATTGCGGGCAATGCGGATTTGGCTATGTCGGTAATTATGAGGATGAAGGAAAACAAGGAGTCGGCATTTAATATTTTATATCTTCTGTCCTCGGCATTTGACAAGATGCTACAGGCAAAGCTGATGTTGGCAGAGGGGGCCACTTATGATATGATAAGCAGCAGAATGAAGCTTGCACCGTTTATTGCACGCAAGTATATTGACGGAGGAAAGCGGTTTTCGGAGGATTTTCTTGTGGAGCGGGTATGCCGTACGGCGGAGTGTGACCTTGCTATAAAGCAGGGAGAGATAGACGAATGGACGGCACTTTTGCAGTATGTTTTTGAATGTCTGAAAAAATGAAAATATGTGGACAAGCGTTTTTGTAAAATTATGTTATCTTATACAAAAACAATTTATTTAAAAATTGATTTTTGCATATTCCTTCGGAGCTATGCCGGTCTCCCTTTTAAATGCTGCAGAGAAATATGACTGACTTTTAAAGCCGTAAGTATATGCAGCTGTGGTGACGCTCATACCTTTTTTCAGTGCCCGTGCTGCTGAGGATATTTTCAGTGTCAAAAAATATTTGTGCACACCCATACCACTGTATTTTGTAAAGATATTTTTCAAAACAGTTTGGCTTACCTGACAGTGGACAGCTATATCGCGTACAGAAAGAGGCGAGGAGATATTTTCCTTCATAAATTTAACTGCCATCTGGAATATTTCCGAATCAAGACTGTCCAAGGTGGGAAGAGATGTGTGTTCACAGCATAAGGACAGTAAGAGCTGCGTGAAATAAAGCATAATCATTTGCAGCTTAACAGGATTTTCCGCTGCTCTTTTTAAAAAGTAGGCAGCATCATTGGCTTTGCTTGAATTGAAATAGTCGCTGTGCAGATAGCCCAAAAAGGCTTGTGTAATTTGATTTTGTTCATCGGTAAGCTTGAAAACCATGTTTTTGAAATATCCTGCTCTGTTTCCTGATAATTCAAAGGAAATTGTAAGTATGTCGCAGCCGTTATCGCTGTTAACAGAAAATTTGTGAAGCTCCAACGGTTTATGAAAAATAATTTCACCTGCATGCAAATTATAAACTCTTTCATTTCCCGAAACACATACACTGCCGCTTTTCACAAACATACACTCCCAAAAATCGTGGGTTTCACCGTGAAAGGTATATCCCTTATCGTAGTGAGCCTCAAAAAGAGTATACATCTTTAAGATTTTTAGTTGCTCCGGAGAATTATATTCAATCCACATAAGGCCACCTCGTAAAAGTCTGAAATCTAATAAAGTATGTCTATTTTCGTATAGACATTATATTTTCCTCTTGGTAGAATTATAACATAAATAACTGAAAAAGTAAAGGAGCTGAGCAAAATGAAGGAAATTAAATTAGGAGTTATAGGTCTTGGTGAAAGAGGAAAAATCCTTTTAAAGGATGCAATACTGCCTATGAAGCGTGCACAGGTTGTGGCTGTATGCGATGTATATCCGGACAGAGCGGAAGAAGGAGCAAAGATTGTAACTGAAGCAGGTCAGGCTGCACCTGAGGTATATACTGATTACAGAAAGGTGATAGAGTCTGAAAATGTAAATACAGTTGTGATTATGACCTCATGGCAATCGCATGTAGAAATTGCTTTAGCTGCTATGAATGCAAACAAGCCGGTTGCAATGGAGGTCGGCGGTGCATATACTGTTGAACAGTGCTGGGAGCTGGTTCGTACATATGAAAGAACAGGTACTCCGTTTATGTTCCTTGAAAACTGCTGCTTCGGTAAACGTGAAATGATGGCACTGAATATGGCAAAAAAGGGTATTTTCGGAGAAATTGTTCACTGTGAGGGCGGATACCAGCACGATTTAAGAAAAGAAATTGCATATGGTAAAGAGAACCGCCACTATCGTCTGGACAACTACCTGCTACGTAACGGTGAAAACTATCCTACTCATGATTTGGGTCCTATCGCTAAAATCCTTAATATAAATCACGGCAACCGGATGCTTAAGCTTGCCTCATTTGCCTCAAAGGCTGCCGGCTTACATGAATATATTTTGGAGAACAAGCCGGAGGATGAAGCACTTAAAAATGCGGAATTTAAGCAGGGAGATATTGTAACTACTGTTATTACGTGCGCAGGCGGCGAGACTATTACCTTGACGCTGGATACAACACTTCCGAGATATTACAGTAGGGGATTTATTGTGCGTGGAACAAAAGGAATGTATGAGGAAACAACCGACTCAGTCTTTATTGATTGTCCGGAGGATATTGCACATGATTTTGACTGGCGTACTGAATGTGCCGGAAATGCTGAGAGCTATTATGAAAAATATAAGCATCCTGTTTGGGAAGAATATGAAAAAGAGGGTGTACAGGGTACTCACGACGGAATGGACTATCTGGAGTTTAAAGTATTCTTCGATTGTTTGCAAAACGGAACTAAGATGCCGATTGATGTTTATGACGCAGCGAGCTGGATGGTTATTACAGCGCTTTCTGAACAGTCAATTGCAGAGGGCGGAGCAGTGAAAAGTATACCGGACTTTACTTGCGGACGTTGGCTTACTGATAAAGAAGACTAAAAAATTAGAAATAAGTTGTTACATTACAGTATAAAAGGGCTTGGAATTTTCCAAACCCTTTTTCTGTATTTATCTTAACCGAAGTATCTCTTTAAAAGTCCTTCTAAGCCCTTTCCATGACGGGCTTCGTCACGAGCCATTTCGTGAACTGTATCATGAATTGCATCAAGGCCGTTTTTCTTTGCACAGGCAGCAAGATCAAATTTGCCTTGTGTTGCACCGTATTCGCAATCAACTCTCCATCTTAAGTTATCCTTTGTAGTAGCCTTCATATTAGGCTCTAAATCTTCGCCTAAAAGCTCTGCGAACTTAGCTGCATGCTCAGCCTCTTCATAAGCTGCCTTTTCCCAATAAAGACCTACCTCAGGATAACCTTCTCTGTGTGCAATTCTTGCCATGCACAGATACATTCCAACCTCTGCACATTCTCCGTTAAAGTTTGCCATAAGCTGTTCAAAGATATATTTCTTATCTTCCTCACTGATGTCAGGGTTGTTTTTAACAGTCTTTGCATAAACGCCGTATTCATGCTCAGCTGCTAAAGCAGCACCTTCAACCATCTCATTAAACTTACTTCCCGGAACCTTACATACCGGACAAACCTCAGGAGGGGCATCTCCCTCGTGCACATAACCACATACCGGACAAACAAATTTTTTCATAATACATACCTCCAAAATTTTAATAGCTTTTTTACTGAGCTTCCTTCTGCCTGCACTTACTGCACCTTCCGAATAAAACCATTGAATAGCTTTCGACCGAAAATTCATTGCCTGCAAAGCTGTTCAACGTATCCTCCGGAACAACATCAATATCACCTATAGCACCGCATATCATACAATAAGTATGGTCATGGCGGATTTCGGTCTGTGCGTCATAGTGATCCAGACCGTCGCCTACATCAACCTTGAATATTTTGTTCTGTTCAAGAAGAATTTTTAAATTTCTGTAAACCGTGGCAATTCCAATACCGGGAAATTCTGCCTTGACCTTTTCAAAAATCCAGTCGGCTGACGGGTGAGAAGAAGTACTTTTTAAAGCAGCTAAGATTGCATTTCTTTTTTCAGAATTCTTTAACTGTTTTTCCATAAGAAACTCTCCTTAAATGATAATGATAATTATTATCATTTATAATTATAGCATAAAAAATATATTTGTCAATAGTTTTTATAAAATTTTTTTATACAATATACTTTTATTCTATAGTTAAAATAAAATAGAACCTTTTACGAAAATATAAATTAATAAAAATGCACCTCCTTACAAGGTGCATTTTTGAGTTATACGATAACGTACTTTTCTTTGTATGCCTGATATTTTTCTTTAAAGTCAGGGTCATCGTCACGTGCATTTCTGAGTGCTTCGTGCATATTCATATTGTTGTTTGCAACGTCTATAATGCTTCCGGCGATATTCGAGCAGTGGTCAGAGGTTCTTGCAAGGTTTGTAAGAAGGTCGGACCAGATAAAGCCTGCCTCAATTGTGCATTCGCCCTGCTGCAGGCGAAGAATGTGTCGGCTTCTGAGTTTTTCGCGAAGCTTATCGATAACCTGTTCAAGCGGTTCTACACTCGTTGCAGCATCAAGGTCGCTGTGTTTGAAGCATTCAAGTGAAAGGTCGAGAATTTCGCTTACTGCAGAAAGAATAACCGCAAGCTCAGCCCTTGCTGCCGGAGTGAACTCAATATTCTTTTCACGCAGCTCCTCAACTGAGCAGAGAAGGTTTACGCTGTGGTCGGAAATTCGTTCAAAGTCACCGATAACCTTCAGCAGCTTTGCAATTTCTACACTTTCCTCCTCGCTGACAGGACGGGTGCTAAGCTTAACAAGGTATGTTCCTAAAATATCCTCATAATGGTCGGTTTTGTCTTCGATTTCACGAATACTGCTTGCTAAATCATCGCTGTAGGTATCAAATGCAGAGAGGCTTTTCTTTAGTGCATCTACCGCCGAGGTTGCCATATCGACAGTTGTGTTGTGACAAAGCTCAAGTGCAACCGGCGGTGTGGAAAGAAGTCTCTCGTCCAGTACCGGCATAACTTCTTTGTCTTTTGCGTCGGGAACAAGTATATTAACAAGCTTTTCGAGCAATCCCGACATAGGGTAAAGAAGAATTGTGCATATTATATTAAATGTTGAGTGTGCAACTGCGATACCCATATATGTTGCAGGGGCATCAAGCAGAAGTGGCTTTAAAAGTGCCTTGACTATGCAGAATACAATTAACAGCACTACCGTTCCGATGATGTTAAAAAACAGATGTACCAGTGCCGCACGTTTTGCGTTTTTATTGGTTCCGAAGGAGGAGAGAATTGCGGTTATACAGGTACCGATATTCTGACCCATAATTATCGGAACAGTAGCTCCGTAGGAAACCTGACCTGTTGCAGAAAGTGCCTGCAAAATACCGACTGACGCCGAGCTTGACTGAATTATTGCAGTCAGGATTGCACCGACTAAAACACCGAGAATCGGATTTTTGAATATCAGGAACATATTCTGAAACTGAGGAACATCTGCAAGCCCCTTAACAGCCTCTGACATAGTATCCATACCAAACATCAGGACTGCAAAGCCTAAAAGAATTGTACCGGTATCCTGTTTTTTGCTGCTTTTGGAGAACATATAAAATATTGTTCCTAAAAGTGCTAAAACAGGGGTAAAGGATGTAGGCTTTAAAAGCTGAACGAATACGTTGCTGCTTTCAATGCCTCCAAGACTCAAAATCCAGGCTGTAACGGTTGTACCGATATTGGCGCCCATAATAACATTGATTGCCTGAGTAATAGTCATAAGACCGGAATTAACAAATCCCACCACCATTACTGTAGTTGCAGAGGAGCTCTGAATTACTGCAGTAACGCCGAGACCTGTTAAAAGTCCGATGATTTTACGTGTTGTAAGCTTTCCTAAAATTGTTCTGAGGCTTCCACCGGCGCGGCGCTCTAGAGCCTGTCCCATCAGGTTCATACCGAATAAAAACAGGCATAAACCTCCAATTAACGATAATGCGTCAAAAATGTCCATAGTGTTTTTCCTTTCGTAATGTATAAGTCCTTTTATGTAAACAATTACAGCTTAGTGTA
Source organism: Clostridia bacterium (assembly GCA_045577675.1). Classification (GTDB taxonomy): domain Bacteria; phylum Bacillota; class Clostridia; order UBA1381; family UBA1381; genus UBA1738. Next base: position 2,271 of record JAZNIV010000012.1, on the reverse strand, counting down.
ATTGAAATTTGCGGAATAACTATTTAATCTATGCACTGTAAATGGGGCTTGAGTTCATTTATAATATAAAGTTTCCAAATTTTCCCCATTATGATACTACCAAAAAATATTCAAAATGTCAAGCCGGATTTAAGATTATGATGTTGTTTTTTTGGCGTCACTGAGCCTTGAATATTTAACAGTTGACAAATGCAGGAAAAAGGTATATAATTTTCGCAGGATATTTTATTTGACAGGCTGGCTTAAGGCTGTTTTTTTGTGTGAAAAATCCTGTTAATTATGTGCAGATGGCAGGAGAATGGGTTGGCGGTCAATGTATGATAAGTGGGAGGTATTGGTATGAAAGCAACCGGACTTTTTAAGTGGATGCATATTGTTTTTCTCGCATTATTCGGAGCTTCTTTTACGGGGATACTGCTAAGTGTTATATTTAACAAAAGTGTATATGGGTATAACGCATTGTTACTTATAGCCTTTATTTTATTGTACCTATGCTTGTTTGTAGGGGCAGTAAAATTCATAGAGAAAAACAAGGATTTTATTAGTAGGCATTATCGCCCGATTATATTCGGGGCGGCTGTTTTTATGTTTTGTGTGCAGCTTTGTATGATTGAACCACTCAGATTTAACCCTATATTTGACCTTGAGGCAATATATAAGGGTGCAATAGAATGGGCAGAGACAGGGGTGTTCTATCATTATTATTCGGACACCTGCCACGCAAACTATTTTTACATTTTCCCTAATAATTTAGGCGGACTTGCATTTCTTACCGCAATTTTTAAAATTGCAAAGCTTTTTGGGATAACCGACTATTTTGTATATGCAAGTGTCGTTAACGCACTTTTGTGCATAACCACGATGATATTAACTGTTAACATAGGTAAAAAGCTGTTTGGTGTGACGGGAGGGATGTATGCACTTTTGTTCTTTTTATTAAGCCCACCCTTCTATTTTATCGCACCTGTATTTTATACAGACGCACTTTCGCTTGTTTTTCCTGTAGCGGCATTTAATGCTGTATTAAAAGGTGAGGAGTCAGAAAAACTAATAAAAAAGACAGGCTGGTTTGCTCTTGCGGGAGTTATGTGCCTTATAGGTACACAGATAAAGGCTACTGTGTTTATTCTGGCAATAGCTACTGTCGGATATTTTCTGCTTAAGAAGAAATGGAAGGACATTCTTACCTTTGTTTTGCTTACAGCAACTATAGTAGGTTCCGGATTTGCAGGATTTAATGCATATATTTATTCTAATCAATTGGATAAAGAGGTAGCAGATTATTTAGGAATGCCGATTTACTATTGGCTTGATTTGGCTTTTCACGGAAGAGGCGAATATAACAACAATATTTTTCAAATGGGCTATACACTTGAAGAGCCTGAAATAAGGGAAGAACGCCTGAAAAATGATATTAAGGACAGCATAGAGGATATGGGACCTGTCGGGCTTGCAAAGCTTTTCCAAAACAAGTTGACCCTTGCATTCGGTGACGGAACATATGCTTTGTCTGAATATCTTGATGACCGACCTTATAAGAAAAGCTTTTTGCATGATTATATAATATACAATATGAAATATTATGGCTTTTACCGCACACTGGCAACCGGAATCTTTGCTGCAATTATGATAATGATGCTTCTTTCGGTCAGCTTCCGGAAAAGAGATTTAAAAATCCTTGTGCCACAGCTGTGTGTGTTTGGTATAATGCTGTTCTTAATGTTCTGGGAGATAAAAAGCAGATATATTATGACCTTTATCCCGTTTATCTTCATTTGTGCAGCAAGCGGTATGTGCAGTCTGCCTGAAAGAATTGCAGACGTTAAAAATAAAATTACTAAAAAGGATGAACAGCAAAAAGAGACAAAAGCTGTCATAGGTAGGAGATAAGGCTTTGAAACTGATAAAAGAAAACTTAAAGATTTTATGCGAGTGTCTTAAAGTTCTGATTAAATGGCTTTTGATTGCTGCAGCTCTTGGAGGTGCAGGCGGAGCTTTGGGAAGCCTGTTCCATATGAGTGTGGATTACGTAACCGAGCTTCGTATGCATAATGGCTGGGTTATATTCTTTCTGCCGTTGGGCGGAATTATAATCGCCGCTATATACAGGCTTTTCCGCTCTAAAGGTCATATAGATACCAACCGTGTATTAGAGGCTGTGCGGACAGATGAAAAGGTTCCGCTCGTTATGATACCTCTGATTTTTATAAGTACGGTTTTAACGCATCTTTTCGGAGGCTCGGCAGGACGTGAGGGTGCAGCACTGCAGCT
>JAZNIV010000011.1:0-12159 GCA_045577675.1 Clostridia bacterium | reverse complement strand
GCCTGCCTTATAAGCCACTTCTTTAAGCGAAAGGTCCTGACAAAGCATAAGCCCTTTTATATATTCCATTCGTTTATCATCAATATACTGCTTAATACTTTTGGAAAAACTGTTTCTGAATACACGATTCAAGTAATCAGCGTTATACCCAAACAGGCTTGCAAGCTGCTTTTCTGTAATGGCAGTATAGCTGTTTGCGTCTATCCAGGCAGCAGCTTTTTCTGCAATATGACTTATTTTTGACTTTTTACTGTTGGAATAAAGCTCAATTAAGATAAGTCTGGTTAAATAATCTAAGCTTTCGCTTGATGTATTTATCGAAAATGATGTCAATGCTTGTGCTGTTGGGGAAAAGATGTACGGAAACTGCAAAAAAGAGAATGATTTTCTGTGGATGACAATAAGCAATGGGATTGGCGGTGCCATATATTTAAATGGCGATTTATATCAAGGACACATGGGTAATGCCGGTGAAATCGGTCATATTATTGTGGAGGAAGATACAGATGCTGTTTGTGGTTGCGGGAAAAGGGGATGTCTTGAGGCATTGTGCTCCGGAAAAGGAATCGAATATGCTTATCAACGCCTGACCGGACAGAAGCTCGGTGCAGACAAAGTCGCTGATCTGGCACGGAATGGTGATGAAATTGCCCTGAAGGGATATACGCAGGCAGGTAACTACATTGGCAAGGCACTGTCATACAGCATCAACCTTTTGAATCTGAAAAAAATAATTATTGGCGGAGGTGTAGCTCAAAGCTTTGATTTGTTGGAAAAGCCAATATATTCATCTCTTGAAAAATACGTATTCAAAACTGCAAATCCATCTTATAGTATTCAAAAAACAGGCTTGGGCTATTACGCTGCGCTCATTGGAGCTGCTGCCGTTGCACAAATGAAGATAAAATAAAATTGTTATAACTTGCTTCAGGAAGCCCCATTAGTCGTGAGGAAAAACCGGTGGGTATATAAATCACATATCTTAATTGTGTAATTTTGTAAAAAAATATGACAGTTATAGCTATCTGAATAAAAAAATTTTGTAAAATGTAAAAAAAGACTTGCATTTATTGGTAAATTATGGTAAAATAATGTTGTTAAGGAGGAATTCTAAAATTATTTTAATACTTAAGACAATTTAATATTGAATTTTGACTGAAAATAAGTGTAGAATTATCTCCTTATATGTTTTTTACAAAGGAGGGTAAGGGATGGAATTAAAGAATTCTGTACTTATTGCGGACGATAACAAGCAGTTCGCGGATGAGCTGAAGGAGTTTCTGCGGACCAAGCAAGACATTGGAGCAGTAAATGTGGCTTATGACGGAGAGGAGGCATATGAGCTTATAATGGAGGCTAAGCCGGACATTGTGCTTATGGATATTATTATGCCAAAGCGTGACGGGCTTAGTGTTATGAAAAAGCTTGCTAAATCGAATCTTGCCAAAAAGCCGATGTGTATCGCTCTTTCGGTTACGGGCAGTGAAAGAATTATGGCGGCGGCGCATGACGCCGGAGCGGAATATTTTCTTTTAAAACCGCAGTCGGAGGAATCTATTTACGACACATTGAAAAACTTCGGCAATGCTTCCAGGCGAGTTAGCTTTGAGGTTATCGAAGAGGAGGATAAGAAGTCGTATGATTTAGAGGCATTGGTAACTGAATTTATTCATGAGCTGGGTGTTCCGGCACATATAAAGGGTTACCAGTATGTTCGTACAGCTATTATGATGGTTGTTAAAAATATGGAGCTTTTAAATTATATAACAAAAGAACTCTATCCTGAAATCGCAAAAAAGTACAGTACCACGTCTTCACGAGTGGAGCGTGCAATCAGACATTCCATAGAAGTTGCATGGAGTAGGGGCAGACCTGAAACCATGAACAGAATCTTTGGTTATACCATTGATACGGGCAAAGGGAAACCTACAAATTCCGAATTTATCGCAATGGTAGCAGACCGAATCCGCCTTCAAATTAAATGATTTTATTTGAATGTAAAAAACGTACACAACAGAATATCAACTAAAAAAATCGACAGGAAGCCCTGCCGGTTTTTTGTTTTATATGTCTTTTAGCGATGTTAAAACTATTGCGTTTGCGTAGTCTTTGTTTGTCAGTTCCATATATGTTGCTTCCAAAGTGTCCTGGATGAAGCACAAATTGTAAATGCTGTCAGTACAAGCAACTGCTCAGAAATAATAAATACCGCTTTCTGGAGCCATGTTTCTCGTGGCAGGAAGCCTGTTGCATAGTATGTATACACAAACGGTACTGCTGCAGATAAAATGAATATAACAAGGTATAAAATATAAGAAATTCTTCTGCGACGTTTAATCCATTTCCCGAGGAAAAGGTACAAAACGGCAATAATACAGCTGAAAACAGCACCATAAATATTTGGAATATTCCACAGGATATTTACAAATATCATATCTCCTTCAGCATATGTATAGCCGATAAAAGCATTGTATAAAATCAAATCAAAAACAGTTCCTGTAAGAATAATAATTCCAAAGCAGTAAAAAAACCTGCGAAGAATTGTTGCTTTATCAAAATGTATAGGATGCCATAAAAGCACCAAGGGAAAAATCAAAAGCAGCAACGAAAATATTATGTAGGAAATTGCCTGACCGTTTACATAGTTAAGAGAAAATGCTGCTTTTACAAACGGAATCATTTGCGTATATATAAAAAGTAAGCAGAATAATAATGCAAAAAATTCAAAAACATCAATTAAAAGACGCTTTATCATTTGGTGAAATAACATTTAAAGACCTCCGGTTAAATTATGCTCTGTTATTTTTGACTTCCGGTAAGTCGGAAGAAATCTTGTCCTGTATATCATGCTCGAAAACATGCTGTTCCCATATAATATTTACCCATGTATCATCATTTACTGCCACAATACAGATTGCCGCCACATATGCTATACAGGAAATAAGGTCAAGATAATTATTGATAAGCCAGAAGGATGACCATAAGCCTTTTCCGACAATAATATTTGAAACAAGCGGCAGAAACCATCTTAGTAACAAAACTAAAAGCATAGAAAGCCTTACTTTTTTTCTGTTGTCATCAAAGGATATTCCTGTATAAATACACAGTGCTGAGTAAATAATTGTATAAATTGTTCCTATCCAGCTGTATGTATCCCAGAATACATAAGAAGATACAAAAGCATTTCTGCCGTTTGATTGAAAAGCAACTATTTTGCTTGAATCCAAAAGGTCAGTTGCCGGATTATAACGCAAAAAATAGAAAATCCATGCTACTGTAAGTAACTGAAATACACCATAGGCGATAAACAGTATTTTTGTACCCTTGACCTTTGCGAAGGGAATGTTTAGCGGAACAATGCATAAAACAGGTAACAGAATTCCGCCTATTACACGTGAAACGGCATATGATATGTTGGGAAGATGAAACTTGCCCTGATCAACGGCGGCAATGATAAAATCAAGAGTATTAGTCACAAAAAATAATCCACCCGAGATTGCAGATACAAGCATCAGAGTAAGGAAAAAAACACGCTTTGCGTATAAATCACTCATAATCGCACCTCCTGTTTATTAAAATCAACCATATCTATCATATCATATTTAGTATATTTTTGCAATATAAAATTATATTTTTTGTTTAAAAGTATTTACTTTAGCTTGAATTAAGGGTATAATAATAGGAAAGAAAAATAAACGGCGGTGAATAAATGTTTGGTTATATAATTAATATACTTATAAGCGTCGCTATCCGGCTGATTGCCATTACGGGACATGAGGTTGCACACGGCTGGGTTTCATACAAGCAGGGAGATCCTACTCCAAAGTATGAAGGAAGGCTTACCTTTAACCCTCTTGCTCATTTAGACCCTGTGGGAACTCTTTTGATGCTTATTACCGGATTCGGTTGGGCAAAGCCTGTAGGCGTTAATCCGATGTATTATAAGGACAGAAAAAAGGGTATGGCAATTACGGCAATAGCAGGACCTTTAGCAAACTTTATAATGGCATTTTTAGCAATCCTTATTGCAGTTTTAATTTCAATTATTGCAGATGCTGTCGGGAGCTATCCTAATTTGCCGCTGGAGGTCAGCAGGGTGTTTGTAAGCTTTGCCTTTACCAACCTTAGCCTGATGGTATTTAACCTAATTCCAATTCCGCCGCTTGACGGTTCAAAGGTGTTGGGAATTCTCCTGCCGAACAGAACCTATTATAATGTTTTGCGATATGAGCAGTATGCTATCATTCTGATTATGCTTTTGTCTCTGACGGGAGTGTTTTCGTCGATTATCGGCGGCGGAGTCAGTGTGATGATTTCGCTGATTATGAAAATTATTAATTTGCTGCTTCTGCCTGTTGCAGGACTGCTTTAAAAAAGTATAAGGCAGGTAAAAAATGGATACAATGCTATATAAGCTGGATTCCTTTGAAGGGCCTCTTGATTTGCTTTTACATCTTATTGCAAAAAACAAGGTTAGTATTTACGATATTCCAATTGTGGAAATAACGTCGCAGTACCTTGAGGCAATCGAGGGGATTGAGGAGTCGCAGCTTGAAAATACAAGTGAATTTTTAGTAATGGCGGCACAGCTTTTGTATATTAAATCAAAGATGCTGCTGCCGAAAAATGAAGAGGACGAGGAAGAGGACCCGCGTGACGACCTTGCACAAAGGCTCGCTGAATATCAGCGGTACAAGGAGGCTTCGCAGGAGCTTAGAAAGAGTGAATTTTCATCACGGTATATGTTCTTTAAGGAGGAGGAAAAAATCAATTTTCCGCTTCCTGAGTATAATCGTCAGCATACTGTGAATGAGCTTATGGATGCCTTTAACTCGATAATGCAACGAAAATTGAGGTTTGCAAAGCCGGAAAAACGTGCATTTTCAGGAATTGTCGGCAGGGAAAAGGTGTCGGTTGAGGCTATGGCAGACAAGCTTAATGCCCTGCTTAAAAAAACAAGGCGGCTTGAGTTTAAGAAAGCCTTTTCAGGAAGAAAATCAAAGCCGGAGCTTGTGGCGACCTTCCTTGCTATTCTTGAAATGATTCGTTCCAGCCGCATTATGGCGGAATATGATGAAAAATCCAAGGATTTTATTTTAATAAAATGTAAAAAAGAGGTAACCGATGAATAAAGATAAAATCCCTTATGCAATTGAGGGAATACTGTTTGCGGCAGGTGAGCCGGTTAAAACCGCAAAGCTTGCAGCAGTACTGGAAATTGAAACAGAGGCGGTGGAGGAAGCCGTTAAGCTGCTCAAATATGACTATGACACTAATGAACGAGGCTTTATGATTATAGATATTGATGAGGGCTATCAGATTTGCTCGCGTCCCGAATACTATAATTATATTCAGATAATTTTAGGTGAACAAAGACGGCAGGCACTTTCAAATGCCGCGATGGAGGCTTTGGCGATAATTGCATACAAGCAGCCTATTACAAGAGGACAGGTTGAATACATACGAGGCGTTAATTCTGACGGGGCTGTAAACAGACTCGCAGAACGCGGTCTTATAGAAGAGTGCGGACGTCTTGACGCACCGGGACGACCTATTTTGTACCGAACAACACAGAACTTCCTGCGTTGCTTTGGGCTTTCCACACCGCGTGACTTACCGGAGCTTGATTTGTCAAAGCTCAGCCCTGAGTATGAGCAGCTGTCGCTTCAGATGGACGAAAATCCTGAAATCGAAGGACAGGAGGAGCTTTTAGAGACTTCACAGGACGGAGCTTTAGAGGAAACGGAAGAGAATCAAAAAAGCGACGATTCAGCCTGCGAATAATTTCAGAAAGGATTGGCGGCAATGAAAATTTTTCTGTTAATTTTTGCTGTACTGACAGCAGTACTGCTTGCGTTGCTGCTGATACCGATAAGGCTTGAAATTGACTATAAAAAAGACGCAGTTACAAATAAAGTTACTGTATATTTAAAATATCTATTCTGGAAGCTTTGTCTGTATAAGGACAAGGATAAAAATAAAACAAAGAGTAAGAATAAAAAGCAATCTGAAAAGCCGAAGGAGCCGTTTTCCTTTTCAAGAGAAAAGGAGCGGATTGAAGGGTATATAAAAGCCTTTGACAGCATTAAGGACGATGCCGGAAGGATTCTTGATTATGCGGCATCAAAGGCTGCGGTTTTTGATAATGTTGAGGTGGAAACTGAGTTTGGCTTTGAAGATGCTATGCATACCGGCATTTTTACGGGGATATTAAACGGATTTGTATACAGCGTACTCGGTTTTATCCATCACAGGTCAAATCTTAAAAAGATGAATGTAAATATTCAGCCTGTTTTTGGAAAAATATGCTTTGATTTACACATCCGGTGCATATTGCATCTTAAAAATGTGCATATTATAGTTGTTGCAGTTAATGTACTTAGATTACTGAGAAAATTGAAAAAATCAGAAAGGGGCAATTAATTATGGCAGAACATCCTATTCAGGGACTTATGGATACTGCGATGAGCAATATCAAATCAATGGTCGATGTTAATACGATTGTGGGAAATCCGGTTACAACACCTGACGGAACGGTGATTATTCCGATTTCTACAGTGAGCTTTGGGTTTGGTGCAGGAGGTACACAGTTTGCTGCAAAGCAGGACACAGTAACTCCGCAAAACCCTATGTTTGGAGGCGGCTGCGGCGGCGGAGCAAATGTAAAGCCGATTGCATTCTTGGTGGTTGGCGGCGGAAACGTCAAGCTGCTGCCGATTAGCGACAGAACAACACCTGTTGACAAGATTATAGACCTTGTGCCGGAGGTTGTAGATAAGATGAACGGTGCACTTTCGGGTGCGGTTGATAAAATCTGTAACCGTAAGGATAAGAAAAAGGAACAAAAATGTGAGTGCGAACCTGAATCACAGTTTGTTGATGTGGCTGAATAAATTAAATATGAACAAATCTTAAGGGCTGCCTTTTGCAGCCCTTAATTAAGGAGAAGCATAATGTCATATACTAACAAGGATAAAATTTTAATGAAGGTGCAAAAGCCTACAAGATACACCGGCGGTGAGCTTAACAGCGTTATAAAAAATCCATCGGAAGTATCATGCCGCTTTGGTTTTTGTTTTCCTGATGTGTACGAGATTGCAATGTCGCATCTTGGAATGAAGATATTGTACCATGACCTTAACGAGAGAGCTGATACATATTGTGAACGTGTTTTTGCACCGTGGGTGGATATGGAGGAGGAAATGCGAAGCCGCAGTATGCGTCTTTTTGCATTGGAAACCGGTGACGAGGTGACAAGCTTTGATATGCTGGGCTTTACTCTTTCCTATGAGCTTGCTTATTCAAATGTAATAAATATGCTGGACCTTGCGGATATCCCCATTCTTGCAAAGGACCGTGATGAAAGCTATCCGATAGTTTGCGGAGGCGGGCTTTGTGCGTATAATGCAGAGCCTATATGTGAGGTGTTTGATTTCCTGATGCTGGGCGAGGGCGAGGAAATGATAAACCTTGTGGTTGATGAGTATATAAAATGGAAAAATAGTGGTAAGAAGAATAAAAAAGACTATTTAAAGGCGATTGCAAGGCTTGACGGAATTTATGTGCCGTCCTTTTATGATGTCGAGTATAATGATGATGGAACGGTTAAGAGTATCACACCAAACGAGCCAGAGGCAAAGACCACAATAACAAAGTGTATTATGAAGGACTTTGAATCAGCCTATACGCCCGATAAGGTCATAGTTCCTTTTGGCGAAGTGGTTCATGACAGGGTTATGCTCGAAGTTTTCAGGGGCTGTATACGTGGCTGCCGGTTCTGCGAGGCAGGCTATGCATACCGGCCTGTTCGGGAAAGAAAGGCAGAAACCTTAACAGAACTTGCTGATTCACTTTTAGGCTGTAGCGGATATGATGAGATTTCGCTTTCATCGCTTAGTACGAGCGATTACTCGCAGCTTAAAGAACTGACCGACAACCTGCTTGACTTAACAGAACGTAAGAAAATCGGACTATCTCTGCCATCGCTCCGAATAGACAACTTTTCTTTGGAGCTTATGAAAAAGGTTCAAAAGGTAAGAAAATCCGGAATAACCTTTGCACCTGAGGCAGGAACACAGCGGCTGCGTGATGTTATTAACAAGAACATTACAGAGGATAATATATTAAAATCTACAAAAATGCTGTTTGAAGGCGGCTGGACGAATGTCAAGCTGTATTTTATGATTGGCTTGCCTACCGAAACTGACGAGGATGTTTTGGGAATTGCAGACCTTTCGCAAAAGGTTTTGGAGGAATATTTCTCTGTTCCGAAAGAAGAACGTGCGAAAAATATCAATATCACAACAAGCACCTCAAGCTTTATTCCAAAGCCGTTTACCCCGTTCCAATGGTCAAAGCAAAATTCACGCGAGGAGATTATCCGTAAACAGGATATGCTAAAAGCCTCTATCACCAACAGAAAAATAAAATACAATTGGCATGATAACAGGTCAAGCTACTTAGAGGGTGTTTTTGCAAGAGGTGACAGAAGACTTCTGCCGGCTATAATCGAGGCGGTGAAACGTGGCTGTAGGTTTGATAGCTGGGACGAGCATTTTCGCTTTGACAAGTGGATGAAAACTTTTGAGGACTTAGGCATAAATCCGGACTGGTATCTAAGAGAACGTTCATATGATGAAGTCCTTCCGTGGGACCATATAAGTATCGGTATTTCAAAGGACTATTTTATACGTGAAAATGAAAAGGCAATGAAGGCTCAGACTACGCCGAACTGCCGTCAGCAGTGTTCAGGCTGCGGTGTAAATTCTTTTGGGGCAGGTGTTTGTTTTGAGTAATTATGTTTTAAAGTATGCAAGGGATAACCGTGTAAAATATATCTCGCATCTTGATTTTATAAGGATGTTTCATAGGGCTGTGCGTCGTGCAGGGCTTTTAATGACGTTCTCTCAAGGGTTTAATCCGCACCCTGTTATGACGGTTGCAATGCCACTTTCAGTCGGAGTTACGTCAGATTGTGAGTATATGAAAATCGGCTTTGAGGGCGATTATTCTGAGGAAGAAATAAAGGACAGAATAAATGCAGCATTTCCGCTCGGATATGAAATTTTGAAGGTTACTAAAACCGAGGGTAAACAGCATGATTTTTCTAAGCTTGACAGAGCTGTTTATACTGTGGAAATAGAATGTAATGCACACGTTTTTGACGCAACTGGATTTCTTAAAAACAAGGAGCTGCTTGTTATGAAGAAAACCAAAAGCGGTGAAAAGGAAGCGGATATAAGACCTTACATATTTGACTTCTCTGTGGAGAATAAGTCGGAAGATAAAATGGTAATCAGGATGTGTGTTGCAGCGGGTAACACCTACAATTTAAAGCCGGACACAGTTATTTCCGCAATGGAGAAATATACAGACGGATTTTTGGTTGACTTTTACTGTGTCCATCGTGATAAGCTGCTGGCAGGCGATAAAGAGCTTTTGTAGTTTTTGAGGTAGGGTTATGAAAGGGATAAGGCTTACTGTGTTAGCCTGCATATTTGCTTTGACGTGTTCATGCAGCGGTAATTTAAGCAACTATACAGGAGAAATTCCGAATCTTGAATTCACGCATGTAACAAAGGACGAATCAGGGAAGAGCTGCTATTATCTTTTTGACGATAATCCCGAGCATCTTAATCCTGAATTTTTGGCAGACGGAGAAACCCCCTCATCTATTGCACACTTTGATGAGCTTAAAACGGGAGTGTATACTGTATTTAGCTATCATCACAGAGGCGATGCAGCAGAGAGTGAACAGGATTTGTTTTTTGACGTGTTGTTCCGCGGTGGTAGTGAGGCAGAGTACAGGATTACCAAAATCGGACTTGACCACGACTGGCAATGGAATAAGGTGTGGGCGGATTTTTCAGGAACAGATGTTTTTTTGCCGGAATATTTGAAAACCTCTGCCTGCATATGTAAAAACTGCAGCTGCTCAAAAGCAGACGGAACGTGCGAAAACGAGAAGTGTGGCTGCATAGTTAAAAATGAGCTTGTGCAGGCTGACAGCGACAGATTTTCAGGACTTAATAAGGTAATTAAAGGCAATCAACTATTAAGCGAGGTTATACCCAATATCGGGACGGAACGGATTAACGAAATTCGCCATGGAAGCTATAATGAACCCATTTGGCTTATGATGGAGTTTGAAATTTTAGCCGGAGAACTATCGGTTGACACCATTGCATACAAAAATAAGGACATTGCAAAAAGTAACTTTGAGATAATGAAAAAGGGTAAGGTAGCTTACGAACCGCAATTTAAAGGTATTGCAGAAAGTGCACCGGTTGTTAAAGCGGAGCTTTCCTATACCTTTGACAACTCTGCAAAAGCAGGACCGCTGCCGGTCAGGATATTTAATCAGAAGTACCCGAACGGGTACGTAGCCAGAGACGGTGTATTTGCTACTAATGTTAATACGTGGAAGGATAGTAAGTTTATTAAGGCGGAATCGGCGGAGTCGGATATGATGAGGCTGACCTATAGGGATGAGGAAAAGCTGTCGCTTTATGGTAGCAGCGTTACCGAAAAAACGGACATATGGCATTTTGACCCCTTTTACACAAGTCTTTATTCGGATAATGGAAATGATACCTTTGTTCCCAATATTCCTATGTCGCAAGTGGATTATCCAAAGGGGAATGAACGGACGCCGGCGAAATTTTACAGCAGGTATGTATGTAATCTTGGGAATTTCGGCGTAAGATACCTATATACCATAAACCTTAAAAACCATTCAGGCAGTGAAAAAAACTTTAACTTTTCAATTAATTCTGTTTCAGGTCAGCTTTACAGATATTCGCTGTATAAGGATGCAGAAATTGTATGTGATGACGGCGGAAGGTATATAATGAAGAAGTTTGATAAAGAGCCTGTAAAGGAAAAGCCTCAAAAATACACAACCACCGAAAGCTTTAGCTTAAAACCGCATACTGATTATGTGTTGAAATTTGAGGTTGTAACATTAACGGGCTGTGACGCACCTATGACAAATATGTTTAGTGTAGCTGATTAAATTATATAATCAAGTTGATTGAGTTCGATTTCGTATCGGACTCATTTTTTTGTAAAATTAAAACCGGTTGGAAAATTCCAGCCGGTTTTAATATTCAAATTTTTTAATCCTTCATCAATTCCTTGATCGTTGTTGCAAGCCCTGCAACGCCCTGAATTTGTGACGGAATAATAATTTTTGTTGCCTGACCGTCGGCAGCCTTTTCAAAGCTTTCAAGCGACTTCATTGCGATATATGCATCGCTTGGGTTTGCCTCATTGATTTTCCTGATACCCTCGGCAATAGCGGACTGTAGCTGGATAATAGCCTCGGCTTCACCCTCTGCCTCCTTAATTGCAGCCTGCTTTTTAGCCTCTGCTCTTAAAATTGCAGATTCCTTTTCACCCTCTGCAAGAAGAATTGCGGCTTTCTTTTCGCCCTCAGCCTTTAAAATCGCCTCTCTGCGTTCACGTTCCGCCTTCATCTGCTTTTCCATTGCGTCCTGAATTTCTCTCGGCGGAAGAATGTTTTTAAGCTCAACGCGGTTGATTTTAATTCCCCACGGGTCTGTCGCCTCGTCCAGAATAGCACGCATTTTCGTATTTACAACATCACGTGATGTAAGAGTTTCATCAAGCTCCATTTCGCCGATAATGTTTCTGAGCGTTGTTGCGGTCAGATTTTCAATCGCCATCATCGGACGTTCAATTCCGTAGGTAAAAAGCTTCGGGTCGGTAATCTGATAATAAACAATGGTATCAATCTGCATTGTAACATTATCCTTTGTAATAACCGGCTGCGGAGGAAAATCCGCAACGTGCTCTTTTAAGCTCACTCTTTTTGAAATCTTTTCTATAAACGGAATTTTCACGTGGAGTCCCACGCCCCAGGTCTGACTGTAACCGCCGAAGCGTTCGATAATATACGCATGAGCCTGCGGAACAATCTTTATATTTGCAATAATTCCGATAATCAAAACAACAAGTAAAATCAATACTAATTCCATAAAAAATCCCCCTTACTTCTTAACGATAAGCTTAACGCCTTCAATTTTTTCCACAGTGACAAATTCGCCCTCACTGGCCTTTTGACCGTCCGCTGTACGAACTGTCCAGACTGTGCCGCCTGCCTTAACCTCGCCGTTTTCGCCCAAAGCATCGGTCGGC
>JAZNIV010000010.1:0-2524 GCA_045577675.1 Clostridia bacterium | reverse complement strand
CAATCTCATCCGAGAGTTTTATCGCCTCTTCTTTGAATTCTTTACTGTACTTCATTTTTCTTTTCCTTTCTGGTTTTCATATTTATATTCTACCAGATTTTTGGGTGTTTGTCGACTGCTCTTTCAGTATAACATATCATTGCTGGAAATGATTATTGCAGACCTAAATTTAATGATAGTTCTATTTATGTACAAAATGTAAGTATGTCATATGGGGCATATGTTGATGTTAAAGGAAGATCATCCCAAAGTGGAGAAAGTAAACCAGTTTCAATAGGCGGACATGCTACATCAAACATATATTTACCCGCCAATCGAACCGCTGGAATATATCAGGGTATTTACGAATATGGCTATTCTTTTGCTCATATAACTTTCAGAAAAGCCAATACTACTGCCGGTGTTGCAAGTGGTAATTGGAGTCCTGACTGCTCAGGTTCGTATCCTGCTTTGAACTAAAACTAATATTTACATATCAAAACAATACTTGTATTATAAATACAAAATTTATGTTTTCTTAAAAAAAACCACAAAACTTGTATGATGATATGCAATTAGACTTTTTGTCAAATCAAACATCAGCTCCGTGAAAGATTATAATATTTCATGGAGTTGATGTTTAGCATTATAAAAAACATATAGTTGCATAGTATTCAATAGTATTTTACATTAATAATTATGCACATTAAAAATGTATATTTATAATTTCAACAGACATTATCTGACAAGTAAAACTGAAAGGACGTAATTTATGAAAATCAAAAGACATATTTCTTTGTCATTAGCAATTTTAATGCTTTCTTCCTTGGCATCGTGCAGCGATACAGTAAAGAAAGCGGAGATTTCAACCGATAGTTCCCCTGTAAATTCATCAAATAATTCGCAGGGTGAAAGCACACAGGAGAAAAAAGAAGATATTATCCTGACAATGGCAATGTCAGGCGACCCCGAACACCTTGAAAAAGCTATGGAAGCGTTTAACGAATCTGACAACGGTTATCAAGTGCAGATTAAACGCTATGGTGGTCAATTAAATGATGACGGTACAATCAATGATTTGACCCCTGAACAATCACAATATAAGGATATTGAAATATTACAGGACATTATGAATACTACAAATGTAGATATAGTGTGTAATTACAGCTTTGGTGATATGGCTTACTATAGTATTCTTCAAAATAAAGGTGCATTTGTTGACTTGTACACATTTATGGAAAATGATTCTGAGGTGAATACAGATACCCTCGATACGCACATTCTTAATCTTAATGAAATAGACAATAAACTTTATGCAATGCCAACATTTTATAGTATCAATAGTCTTTATGGCGAATCACAATATGTCGGGACTAAAGAAAACTGGACATTTGATGAATTTGTTGAGCATTGGAACGCTATGCCGCCTGACTCCACATTAATGGGTGCAACTGACAAAGATGGTGTGTTTAATGTTGTTCTCAGACGTAATCTTGAAAGCTATGTTGATTATGAAAATGTAAAAGTAAATTTTGATTCTCCTGATTTCAGAAGAATGTTGGAATTCTGCAATCAATTTGAATTAAGCTTAGCTGACAAAGCAACATATAACTACGATGCACCAAGTATGCTTGCTCCGCTTTATGCAACAGCTATTATGGCTGCTCCGACATTTAACAAAGATAACGGAAAAACATGTGTAGGTTATCCGTCAATTGACGGTAACGGGGCATATTTATCATCAGATGGATTTTCTTTTTCTATATGTGCAAGTTCTTCTCCGGAAAAGCAAAAAGCAGCATGGGAGTTTATAAGGACTTTTGTTACAGAAGAATGGCAAATTGAAAATGCAATCCCACTTATTTCGGGGCAGGGAGTTATGGATGACTATTATTCTACTGAAATTGGATATTGTGTAAACAAAAATGCTTTCGATACAATTTCTGAAAGACTTATTAATAAGGAGTACTATTCTGCTACTTTCAAGGACAAGGACATAGAGTATGAAAGAACATTCCCTAATGAAGAAGACGTAAAAGAGCTTCGAAGATATATTAATTCCGTTAATCGTTGGGAAAACGGAACAAGTCGTCCGATTTATGAAATAGTAGTCGAAGAAGCATCTGCATATTTTGCAGGCGGACAAACAATTGATGAAACTATTGAGCATATTCAGAACAGAGCCTCAATCTGGGTAAGCGAACAATCATAAAAATGCTGGAATGATTGATTATTGCATAACTATAGGGCATCTCTAAAAACCCGTTTGATTAAAGAAAAACCAGATAGGTGCGGCAGCTGCAAGAAAAGCTTCCGAAGGCGTGCTTTCGCACTCCAAGGGAGGTTGACGAAGCAGATGTCGTGCATAGCTGTTTTTTCTCAAAAGGAGTTTTTAGAGATGCCCTATAATTATGAAAAATACAATTCAATCTCCTGTGCTTGAAAACAATCCTGATTTAAGTACAACAAAAAAGCAAAAAGATATACACGGATATGGTGTTAAAAATGTTAAAGATATTGTAAAAAGGCATAATGGAATGGTAGA
>JAZNIV010000009.1:0-23059 GCA_045577675.1 Clostridia bacterium | reverse complement strand
TCCATGCTCTGTGTGAGTATTCAGGAAATACGAAATAACGCTTCTTTCAAGTCTTGCTCCAAGACCTTTATAAACGGTAAAGCGAGTTCCTGCAATCTTCGCGCCTCGGTCAAAATCAAGTATATCGAGGTTTGTACCGATGTCCCAATGAGCCTTTGCCTCAAAATCAAATTTTCTTGGCTCAGACCATTTTCTTATCTCAACATTATCTGCATCATCTGCACCAACAGGACTTTTTTCTGACGGAATATTAGGGATTCTGAGCATAAAATCTCTTAATTTTTCGTCAATTTCGGCAACCTTTGCGTCAAGCTCCTTAATTTCGCCTGAAAGCTCCTTCATTTCCGCAAAAATCTTATCAGTATTCTCGCCTGCTTTTTTCATTGCAGGTATCTGTTTTGTGATTTCATTCTGCTTTGCCTTCATCTGTTCAACCTGTGCAAGAATTTCGCGGCGTTTCTCGTCAAGCTCAATAGCAGGAGCAATATCCAGGTCGCTGCAACGGTTTTTTAACGCATTTTTTATTTTTTCCGGTTCGGTTCTAAGTAATTTAATGTCTAACATTTTAATTTCTCCAATCTGTAGTGTTCATTATAATAGGAAGCTACTTTGCTTCTTTAACCAATTTATCGTAAATTTCCTTTTGTTCCGGGGATAAGTCCTCAGTAAAAATACCCTGCAAAAGCTCCTTGGCACCTGTCTTATCACCCTCAAACAGCTTATCATACACCGCCATTAGCGAGTTATAAGCATTTTTCTGTCTGACAAGCATATCCCTCTCGGTCGTAAGAACAACAATCTGGTTCTCCTTCTCTTCGTTTTTCATTCGGAGAGTCTTATTCAGCTCCACAAGCTGCATATTCTCTTCACTTACCTGTGCCGCTTTGTTCGATAAACTCACATTTTCTGCATCCTTTTCGCTTACACGCAGCTGTTCAAGATGCGTTTGTGCAAAGAAAGACATTACAATCATAACTATTGCAACAAAGAATATCAATGCCGTATACATAAACAAAGAGCGGTTATCGTTATTTTTCTGTGACATTAATTTCACCTCCGTCTGATAAGGTCAAGAAGTCTTTCAAGGTCCTCATTTCCATAGTATTCTATCTCAATTTTACCTTTTTTTGACGTTCCTGACAGCTTTACCCTTGTGCCAAGATACTGTTCAAGATTTTTGGATATTCTCTCTAATTCTATCTTATATGCTGTATTTTCCTGTTTTTTGGACTTTTTAGACGGTGTTTTTGACAAATCCTTTGCCAGAATTTCCGCCTGACGTACGTTAAGTCCGTCTTGAATTATTCTGTTTATAAAAAATTCACGTACGACACCTTCCGGAACCATCAATGCACATCTTGCATGCCCTTCGGTGATTTCTCCGGCAATAAGCTTTTTTTGAACATCGTCGTCAAGTGATAAAAGACGCACGGAATTTGCGGTAGCACTGCGGCTTTTGCCAATTTTTGTACTTATTTCCTCCTGTGTCAAATTATACTCTTCCATTAAAGATCTGTAGCCGAGTGCTTCTTCAATAGGGTTTAAATCCTCTCTCTGGAGGTTTTCAATAAGTGCAATTTCACGTACTGCAAGGTCGCTGTAATCACGTATTAAAACAGGAATTTTCTTAATTCCTGCTTTTTTTGCAGCTCGCCAGCGGCGTTCACCCGCAACAATAGTATATGTGTCCCCGTTTTGTGTAACAATTATTGGCTGAATAAGCCCATGCTCTTTAATTGATTCGGCAAGTGCAAGCAGCTTTTCCTCATCAAAGGTTTTACGGGGTTGATTTTTATTCGGAACAACCTCGGTTATTTTAACCTCTTTAACGCCCTGCTTGTCCTCTTCCTCGGCAAATAGTGCGTCAAGTCCCTTTCCTAAGCCCTTTTTAGCCATCTGACCACTCCTTATTATTTGAAATTATTTCGCGAGCAAGCGAGAAATATGCCTCTGCACCCTTTGAAGTAATATCATATTTAATTATAGGCTGACCATAGCTTGGTGCCTCTGAAAGTCTTACATTCCGCGGAATCGGGGTAGAAAAAACCTTATCCGGAAAATGTTTTTTTACTTCATCAAGTACCTGTTGAGACAAATTTGTACGCATATCAAACATTGTTGCTAAAATCCCTTCAATTTCAAGGTCCTTATTTAAGGATTTCTTGATATTTTTTATGGAATTTATAAGCTGCGACAGCCCTTCAAGTGCATAATATTCGCATTGAATAGGAATAAGCAGGCTGTCTGCCGCTGTCATTATATTAATTGTAAGCATTCCGAGAGCCGGCGGTGAATCAATTATAATAAAATCATAATCACTTCTTATTGATTTTATTGCATTTTCAAGAAAATGTTCGCGATTTTCCTCATTTGCAAGCTCGATTTCTGCTGCAGAAAGCTCAGGAAGTGATGGAATTATTGATAATCCCCTACATCTTGTCTTAATTACAGCATCTTTTGTTTTACTGCTGTCTGCCAGACAGTCATATAAGGAATACTCTATATCATCCTTATTTATCCCAAGACCGGATGTGGAATTTCCCTGTGCGTCACTGTCAATAACAAGAACTTTTTTCCCTTTATAAGCAAGGCAGGCAGCCAGATTAACAGCAGTAGTAGTTTTCCCTACTCCGCCCTTTTGATTTGTTACGGCAATTATCTTTCCCATAAGCTGAGTCCTCTACTAAATTTCTATACTTCATCTTCTATTATAACACAAATTTTTAAAATGTAAATGTTTCACGTGAAACATTTTGAATATTTTTTGTATATTTTTTTAAAATATGGCAAAAAATTCTTGTATAGGGTATCTTTTTATTAAGGAAGGCACAAAAATGAGACTATTAGAGCTGATAAAGAAATTTATTTTATATACACCACCGCAAAATAATTACACCTTTACTCTTGAAAAACCGACAGAATCACCTGTTTATGATGTCCGAAAAAGTGTAATGCCCGAAAAATCTCCGGAAATCTCTTCAAATTTAAGCAAAAACAGACAATATATTGAAAAAAGATTTGATTTTCCTCATAACAATGATGTTGTAATTCGCGAGCTATGTTTAAATGGGGACACTAAAGCTATTCTCGTTTTCTTCGATGGTATGTGTAACGGGGACACTATAAATACAAGCATTATTAAGCCTCTGCTTGAAATGCCTGTTTTGCAAGATAATGAAGAATATTATACAGCAGACTATATCTATAAAACACTTCTTTTTCATAATCAGGTTCAAAAGAAATCAGATTTTGACAGCTTAATTGATGACATAAACTTTGGAGGCTGCGGAATCTTTATTGATGGTATTCCTTACGCCTTTTCAGCAGATGTAAAGGGGTGGCCGCACAGAAGTGTTGAAAAACCTGAAAATGAACAGTCTATTTACGGTCCACAGGAAGCATTTGCCGAGATGCTTCGTGGAAATTCAGCACAAATCAGAAAAATATTAAAAACAGAAAAGCTTATTTGTGAAGGTACAACTCTCGGAAACATTTCAAAAACCCGCGGAGTTATAATGTATATCTCAGATATAGCAAACGAGGAGCTTGTCAGCGAGGTACGCAGACGTCTTGACGGAATTTCAATGGATTATGTAATATCAATAGAAGAAATCTCTATGATGATTGAAGATAATCCCTTGCTTTTAACAGGTCACGTTCTTGCCACAGAACGTCCGGACAGGGTGGCACGTGCATTATCCGAAGGAAGGGTTGCTCTGCTTTTAAACGGAAGTCCGAGAGCCTTAATTTTTCCTACAAACGCATATGAAATGACTCACGCAGCAGCAGATGCGTACTTGCGTACTGATTTTGCCAATATGTCGAGGATAATCAGGCTTATTGCAATTATGATTTCTGTGCTTTTACCCGGGCTTTTTCTCGCTATAACGATGTTTCATGAGGAAATGCTCCCAACATATCTTTTATATGCAATAAGTGCATCGAGGCAAAACGTTCCTTTTCCGAGCATTGTTGAATTATTGTTAATGGAATTTGCATTTGAAATGATTAGAGAGGCAGGTATACGGATGCCCGGACCTCTCGGTTCAATTTTAGGAATTGTGGGAGGTCTTATTTTAGGACAAGCCGCAGTCAGTGCTAAAATTGTAAGCCCTATAATGATTATAATTGTTGCAATCACAGGTATTGGTTCCTTTGCAAATGCCGATTATTCCTTAGGCTGGAGCTTCAGGATACTGAAATTTATATTTACCATAATCGGCAGCTGCTTCGGTTTTTTCGGAATTGCCTTAGGAATGTTTGTCTATGCCGTTATAGTTGCTTCCACCAAAAGCTTTGGAGTGCCGTTTTTATCACCATTACCGGGCAATAACCTATATAAAGACGCAGTTTTTGTACCCGGTATATGGAATATGGAGAAAAGACCAAAATATCTTAATCCCAAAAAGCGAAATAGGGAGGACAAGGTGAGCAAAAAATGGTTTATAGGCAGATAAATGTTTCACGTGAAACATTTTGTTGTAAATAAATTAATTCTTTCATTGTATCAGCCACTATAATTAAGAAGGAGTTTTTATATGAATGACAGTTTAAATATAAATGAAAGGCAGCTAACGCTTTTAATGTCAAATTTATTGATTACTAAAATGATATTTGCCTTTCCGAGATTCTTATTTAAAACAAGTGGAAATGCGGCATGGCTGCAGGCAATTTATATGTCCCTAATTGCGTATTTACTCTTTACTCTTTCAATAAAATTCTACCAATATACAGGAAACAAATCAATTATTCAGCTTGCAGAAAGTATTGGAAAGCTACCCTTTAAGATTTTAGTGTCCCTGATAGTTGTAGCTGTTATAGTTGCCAATGTAGGAACCGAAATGAGAACCTTTGCTGAATCTGTAAAAATTGTTCTCCTTCCAAGAACAAAAATGGAATATATAATGATTCTTTTCTCAATAACTGTTATTTTAGGTGCTTTGTGCGGATTTAGTTCTCTTGTAACCATTAATGCACTGTTTTTTCCGTTTTGTCTTTTCTTTTTAGCGGTTTTATTTATTGCGTTACTTCCAAGCTACAATTTTAATAACCTTTTTCCAATCCTTGGCAGAGGTGCTTCAAATATTTTTATAAAGGGATTAAGAGATATGTCGAGCTTTTCCGACCTTTTAGCTCTTAACTTACTTCTTCCACACTGCAAGGACATAGAAATGGTAAAAAACAGCGGCAAAAAATCAATTGTAATTGCCGGTCTCGTTCTTACACTTATCTGCGTATGCTATGGTTTGACGTATCCATATCCATATTCATCTGAATTTCTGCTTGTACCATATCAGCTCTCACGCATGGTCAGGGCAGGGGAGTATTTTCAAAGATTTGAGGCATTATTTGAGTTTGTCTGGTCTTTAACGCAACTTTTATATACTTCAATCTATGTGTATATCCTTGTATCACTGTTTCAAAACACATTTAAGCTAAAATACTCAAAGCCTTTGATTCCCTGCACTGTAGTTATAATTGCTCTGTTATCCTTTGAGCCATCCTCTGTTGTTGACCTTCTTGATACAGCCTATACTGTCAAGGAAAAGCTAATACCATTTTCATATCTTCTGCCTATATTAATACCTCTTATTTATATAATTGCAAGGAGGCATAAGTATGAAAAATAAACTGATAAAAATATTTTTTATAATAGTGCTTGCAATAGTACTAACAGGCTGCAATGATGCGACGGAGCCTGATACATTGGGATATGTTGTGGCAATCGGCGTTGATAAAGCAGAAAAAGAAGATGCTAAATTTGATATTACACTTCAGTTTGCAAATCCCTCAAAAATAAGCGGTGGTGCAAGTCAGGAGGGGGGAAAGGGCGGAAAGGAGAGTATTGAAAATATTACCGTAACTGCACCTGGTATCTATACTGCCGTAAATATTGCCAATCATATTATAAGTAAGACATTTACATTATCACACACCAAGCTTATTGTTTTTTCCGAGGATGTGAGCAGGCAAGGCTTAGAGGATCTTCTTGAAACCATCGGACGAAGCAGCGATATTCGTCCTAATACCTATTTTGCTGTAAGTAAAGGAAAGGCGAAGGAATTTTTAGAGGCAGTTAATCCTGAAACCGAAGTAAATCCCGTAAGATATTATACAATGATATTTGAAAATGATTATTCAGGGTTTATTCCGCAAAATCTAAGTCAGGACTTTTACTTTTATGCAGGAAGTAATGAAAAAAGCTCTGTTCTGCCGATGTGTGCCGTTTCAAAACAAAAAGGGACAGATAATTTTACTGATACAGGCTATCAATATAAGCTTGAGGATTATTCAGCCGGAGATGTACCGACCGACAAAAAGGAAACCGAAGTAATGGGAATGGCAATCTTTGACCACGATAAAATGATAGGTGAAATGGGGGACATAGAAACTGAAATTTTTAATATTCTCTCAGGCGAATATAAAAGCAGCTATGTTTCGTATTTTTATAGCAAAACGCCCGATGATCCCATTACAGTTTTGCAGCAGCAGAATAAAAAGCCTAAAATAGAGGTTGATACTAAAAGTGATTCACCAAAAATCAAAATAAAGCTTTTCTTAGAAGCAGATTTTAATTCCTCAACACCTGAGGTTGCGGTAGAGGATTATCTTGATGAATTTTCAAATGAAGTAATAGAAGAAATTAAAAATCAAATTTATATATTTTTAGACAAAACAGTTCAGATGGAGACAGATATTGTCGGTTTCGGAAGCTATGCAAAGAGAAACTTTCCCGACGTAAAAGCATTTTCCGATTATAATTGGGAAGAAAAATACAAAAACTCACAATTCGATGTTGACGTTGAATTTGTTATACGCCGAACCGGTCTTGTAGTAAGGAGTGAAGAGGATTAATGAATATTTTTGTTTTTATATTAATTCTTATAATAGTAGTAAGAACACTGCTTTACGGATTCTGGACATTAAAAGGAAAAAATATAGCCGGTGGCATTTTTGTAATATTATTATCCTCGGTAACAGCAGGATACGCTGCATATTTAATGTTTCGCGGTGGCACTTGACAAGCTGTATTAATAATATTATAATGATAGATGAGTAAGTCAGACGGTTGCGGGCACAATTTTGTGCGTGAGGAAAGTCCGGGCTCCATAGAGCGAGGATGCCGGCTAACGACCGGTGGAGGCGACTCCAAGGATAGTGCAACAGAAAATAAACGCCGATTTTTCGGTAAGTGTGGAAATGTGAGGTAAGAGCTCACAGGGAAGATGGTAACTGCTTTCCCGTGTAAACCCCATCCGGAGCAACATCGACTGTGCAATTAAGCCTGCTCGGCACTGCACGACTGATGGCATGAGCGTAGGGGGTAACCCCTGGCCACAGATAGATAACCGTCCGATACTGAACCCGGCTTACAGACTTGCTCAAAATTGAAAATAAGAGCCTACACTATTGATAGGCTCTTTTTATTTTTATTAAAAAGGGACACATAATCTTATTTTGATAAACTTTTTTCCTGTCCTCTTTTTAGTAAATATCCGTCTCTTACACCGCATTTTTTAATATGTATTTTTTCTGCATCTAATGCTTCTGCAATAACCTTCATAATAAAAATACCAACCGCTATATTATCATACCTTTTTTTAAGTACATTTTTCATTACAGCTTCAGGTGTTTCCTCTATAAATCTTATAATACCCTCAAGATTATTAGTTTTTAGTATATCAATATTCTCTGTTCCGTTTAAAAAAGTATATAATTTTGCTGCAGTTTTTGCAGTTCCGCCCATCATATAAATTTTATTGCTTTTTTCTTTAAAATCTACAAGCTTATCCTTTATATATTTTTCTAAGCTTTCACGTTCTTTAATAGTCGGTACCTTTTCTTTCACAAACTTATTTTTTAGTTTTCTGCATCCGATAGGATATGAGTAATAAAACTCAAGCTCTCCTTTTGAAAACTTAAAAATTTGTGCACTCCCGCCACCTAAATCAATACCAATACCGCTCTCACCCTTGGGAAGTCCTGACATAAGTCCGTAAAAATCATATTTTGCCTCTTCTTCACCGGATAAAATATCAATTTCAATTCCCGTTCTTTTAAAAACTTCTTTTTTCACTTCCTCGCGATTTTTTAACACTCTGAAAGCGAATGTAGCAAAAGCAAAAATTTCACACTCATTTGCTTTTTCTTTTAAAAAATCAATTACACAGCATAATTTTATTATTCCGCCGGAGGTTAAAATTCCATCAACAGTATCATTTAGTATATCCGAAGTAAGTCCGTAGTTTGATATTACCTTCATTTTATCATAGATAACCAATCTGATTGTATTTGAGCCAATGTCTATAATACCTGTCATATCCTTTTCCTCCTTTTTGTTGTAAATAAAAACATTCAAAATGCCCCGCATAATGAATGTTTTTTATATTTTAGTGACATCCGCAATCGCAATCCTCACCGTGATGATGGTGATGCTCATGACCGCAATCACATTCCTCCTCTTCATCGTAAAATCCGAGAAAATCCTGTGCGGTGGTTTCTGTAATTTCGTTTTTAATAAGGTCCTTCATTAAAAGTCTGCCGTCAGGGTATGCTCTTAAAATACAGGACATTTTCTTTTCATCGGCATACTTTTCCGCCGCAGAAATATCGGTATCTTCGTTAAAAAACTCAACTATACAGCCATTTACACGCAGGCTGTACGCAATATCATAAGCAATTCCCTCTGCATTTTTTTCCGCAAAAATGAGGCTTTCTGAAACATCGCTGTCCGACATATCCACGCCCTCACCCTCAAGAGAAATAATGAATTTTTTAATGTCAAACCTACATTCTGAATGATTTTCCTCAAAAACTCCCTTTGCAAATTCAATATCCTTACAAGCTACAGAAAACCCTGTTATTTCACTGTTTAGTTTAATCAGCTTTTCAAAACCGAACAAGGTTAACAAATCAAAAACTTTTTTATCTCCTACTATAACCTCAAAGTTATCAAGACCGTTTGCAATTGCAGCCTCAATACAAACAGCTGCAGCTTCTGCCTGTGCCTTTACTGTCGAAAGCTTATTTACACAGGTGCAGGTGTCCTTATCAAAAATACAATATTTTGTGCCTTCTTCCTTTTCCACCTCATAAAATCCGAAGGAAGTAAACACTGACCACATAGAATCAATAATATCTCTCTTTTTTCCGCAGCTCATTTTATTTTTCTCCTTTATTCACCAGCTTCTGAACTCTTATATCAGTACCCACAAAATGCAGTATTTCAAAGCTTTCATAAATTCTTGACGCAACTCTTTCGGTATACTTTGAAACAATACCCTTCATATTGAGATTTGTACTGATTATTATTTTCTTTCCGCGTGCGAGCCTGTCATTTATAATTTCATTTAAAAGCTGTACTGAAAACTGACTTTGTACTTCCGTTCCCAGATCATCTATTATAAGCATATCGGCATCTTTTATCATTTCCATTCTTTCTGCAAAAATATCTGCGTCCTTTTTACCGAATTTATAATCCTCATATTCAGAAAACAGACTTGTTGCAGATGTGTAAACCACACTTTTTCCGCTGTCCATCATTTTTTTTGCAATACAGGAGCACAAAAATGTCTTTCCAAGACCGCAGCCACCGTAATAAAGCATATTTTTAGCATCTTCATTTTCACAAAAATCCAAAGCTTTCTTATAAATAAGCTTTATATTATCTTTTTCTGTCATCCCGATAGACTCATCAAGCTTATTCTCGTAATAATCAAATGAAAACTCTGAAAAATCGTGCAGAATTTCCTTCATATTCGATAAATCATATCTTAAATCAATCAGCTTCTGGACAAAACAACTGCATTTTTTTGTATCCTCATAGCCTGTATCAAGACATTTTTCACATTTATACTGTACCTCATCATAATTAAGAGGAATATTATTTTCAGTCAGGATTTTTTTCTTTTTTTCATTTAATAGGGCAAGCTTTTTTTCAAAAGCATCATTAAACTCATTACTTTTTTCAGGATTTTTTATAATTTTCCCAAAATTTTCTACACCAAGACGGTTTATTTCAAGCTCTATTTCTTTAATTTCAGGAAATTGACTATGCACCTTCCTTACACGTTCTTCACGCATAACCCGTGCAACAGTACGGTCCTCATCATACTGATTCATAATTTTTCTTAAAGCAGCATCAATATATTCCATTAATATCAGTCCCTTCTAATTCCTGAAATAGCTGGCTATTTCATCTTTTTTCAAAAGAATTTCATCAAACCGTCTTATATATTCATAAGGCTCTTTAAAATTAACAACTCTTTCAATTCTGTCTCCAAGCACTATTTTAGAAGAACCTCCGCCTCCGAGTGCCACAATAGTCTGAGCCTCCTCCATAATGTTTATGTTATAGGAGGACATATGGTTCTCATCGGAATATCCTACATTTTCAAGATTTCCCGAAATATTTTTCTGCCGGTACATATAATAAGGATTTCTTCCTGTTTCCTTCATACGCTTTGCCGCATAATTTAGCATTTTATTCATTTCTTCATATCCGGTAAGCTCAATCTCTGAAAACCTTAGGGCTGCAGCACGTTTTATACACATTGAATGAACTGTTATATCCTCCGGTGATAATTTTATAATTTCCTCAATACTGTGCTTAAATTTCTCAAAGCTTTCTCCCGGAAGTCCTGCGATAAGGTCGGTATTTATATTATCAAAGCCCGCTTCCCTTGCAACTAAAAAGGCATCTTCAAATTGTTTTACGGTATGCTTTCTTCCTATTATTTTTAAGGTTTCTTCATTCATAGTCTGAGGATTTATACTTATTCTGTTTACACCGTAGCCTTTTGAAAGCCTCATATTTTCCGACGTTATAGTATCAGGTCTGCCTGCTTCAAGTGTGAATTCCTCTAAATTTGATAAGTCTATATATTTGTAAAGACTTTTAAAAATTTTCTCAAGATTGTGACAGGATAAAGTGGTAGGAGTACCTCCTCCTATATAGATATTCTGCACATAAAAGCCTATTTCCTTTAAAATTTGTCCTGTTTTTTCAATTTCCCTGCATAGAAGCTCTGAAAATTCGTCCATATATTTTCCGCTGTTTTTTATATCTGTGGAAACAAATGAACAATACATACATCTTGACGGACAAAAAGGTATTCCAATATAGAGGCTTACCGAATTTTCCTTAATTCTTTCCAGAATTTTTTTCTCATTTTTTGCAACCTCAATTGCAAGGTCGCATTTTTCCGGAGAAACCTCATAAATATCACTTAATATTTCCTTTATTTCATCAAAGCTTTTGCCCTGTTCGTGAAACTGCCGTACCGACTTTGCAGGTCTGATTCCGCTCATAACACCCCACGGAAGCTCTATATTCCTTATTTTTTTAGCAGCTCTTATAAAGGATTTCGTGCAGGCACAGCTATATATTTTCTTAATTATTTTAGCATCTTTTTCAGAATTTTTAAAGCTGTAAGCATAATCTGCTTCATAAATATTTCCTTCAAAATCTATACTTGTATGAACGGTTATAAGGTCATTTTTATGAGAAAAATCGGTTTTAATTGTGCCATTTTCCTCACTTTTAAAGAAAATATTAATAAAAATATTCATTTCATACTCACATTTAAAACCATTCTGAATTAAAATCATAATTTACTCCGTTATATATCCGTTATTTTTCCTTTCAAAGCCCACAGTTGTCGCAGGGCCGTGACCTGGGTATACTAAAGTAGCATCACCAAGTGTATAAATTTTTTCTTTAATTGAGCTTTCTATCTCATTAAAATTACCGGTAGGAAGGTCGGTTCTTCCTATACTTCTGTAAAAGAGTGTATCTCCGGTAAAAAGATAGTTTTCTACAAGATAGCATACACTCCCGTTTGTATGGCCGGGGGTATATATACATTTAACTTTTATTCCATCAAAATCTCTTTCCTCACCATCTTCTAAAATTATTTCACAGGGAGTCTTTAAAACGGCCTCAGGTGATGAAATAGAAACTTTTTGACTCATTATATTCTTGCTGCAGTTTTTTGAACACACGCAAATTTTGCCCTTTCTTATTTTGTTAAGGGAATGTGTGTGGTCAAAATGACAATGAGTTAAAAGAATATAATTAATTTCAAAATCTTCTGATTCTTTTAAAATTTTAAGGGTGTCAATACCCGGGTCTATTAAAATCCCTTTGACACCCTCTGTAATCAGGTAACAATTTTGATCCATTTCTTGTGTTACGATTGTTTTTATTTCCATTTTTAGTTCCCTTAGTTATACAGTCTTACCGGCAGAATCATAAATGTGTAGGAATCATCATCGGTAGTAGAGCGGATAAAGCAAGAGCTTCTCGGATTTGAAAATTCCATTTTTACCTCTTCCTCTTCACAAGCACGAAGAGCCTCTAAAAGGTATTTGTGATTAAAGCCTATTTCAATATCTTCTCCGTTTACTGAAACATCAACAACATCATGAACCTTACCTTTTCCTGTCATACAGGTAATTTCGATTTTATCCATAACAATATTAAGTCTTACAGGAACCTTTTCAGCTTTTGCAGAAATATCGTCATTAATTAAAAGTGAAGCTCTTTCAAGACTTTCTGAAAGCATTGATGTATTTGCAATAACAAAAATACTGTTAGGTGTCATTAAAACAGGCTTATAGTTGATATATTCACCCTCTAAAAGTCTTGTAACAACCTTATAATTTTCAAATTCAAACATAACATGACGCTCTGATACTATAATATCAACAGTTTTTTCTTCGTCATCCTCCAAAACCTTAAAGACCTCGCGAAGAGTAAGTCCCGGAATAACAAATTTGTTATTTTGAAGTGATGCATCGACAGTTTCCTTGCATATTGCAAGACGATAACCGTCTGTAGAAACGATGGAAAGAACGTCGGTATCAATTTCAAATAATGAGCCTGTTAAAATAGGCTTTCTTGCCTCATTTTGCGAAACCGCAAAGATAGTTTTTCTAATCATCTTTTTAAGTTTTGACTGCCCCATCTTAAAGCGGTAGGTTTCCTTTACCTCAGGTACTGCCGGATACTCATTTCCTGAAAGTCCCTGAATATTAAATTCCGATTTATTGCATTTAATTGTAGTTACATTATTTTCCTCGTTAACAGTTACAGTTACCTGCTCGTCCGGCAAGCGTCTTACGATTTCGCCGAACATTTTAGAAGAAATGGCAATACAGCCCCCTTCAGTAATCTGACATTCATCATTGTATTCAATGCAAAGGTCAAGGTTATTTCCTGTAACAGTAAGCTGTCCGTCTGCAGCTGCATCAATTTTGATACATTCCAAAATAGGCATAATTGATTTTGCTGAAACTGCCTTTTGCACTGTATTTATAATTTTTAAAAGCTGCTGCTTGTGACAAATTAATTTCATAATAACTTCCTCCTTTAGGGGATAATTTTTTTTAAAGGTTTGCTGCATAGGTACGTACGTATATATAAATATATAATATAGTATTATATATTAGTAGTGGTGTGAGTTTGATGGATAAACTCTTGAAACAGCATAAAACATAAGTAAATTTATAAAATATAGTATGTTTATAAAATGTGGATTATAAAAAGTTATCAACCACCTGAAAACGGTTATTTTTTATCCTCAAAAATTCCACAAATTTGCGTTGATAGATTAAAGAGAGTTAATATCCTTTGTAATGGCATCAACGTCTGCCTTTAGCTCACTGTCAATCTTGATTGTTTCCATAATTTTATCCACACCGTACATAACGGTAGTTCTGTCACGATTACCGAGTGCTTTTGCTATCATTACAAAATTCATATTTGTAAGAGTTTTGCATAGATACATAGCAACCTGTCTTGGAAAAGCAATATTTTTTTGCTTGGATTTTCCTAAAAGCTCGTCCTCTGATATATTATAATACGAAGAAACACTTTCAATTATCTTCTGAGGTGTAATTTTAATAATACCATCATCGGGAAGAATAGATTTAATTGCAATTTCTGCAATTTCCATATTAACCTCGCTGTGCTTTATACCTGCAAAGGAGATAATTTTTAAAAGTGCACCCTCAAGCTCACGGACGTTTGAGTCAATTCGCTCGGCAATATATGAAAGAACCTCTTCACTTATATAAATATTCTGACTTTCAGCCTTTTTCTTTAAAATAGCAACTCTTGTTTCGTAATCAGGGCTTATAATATCAATGTTAAGACCCCATTCAAAGCGGGTTTTCAGTCTTTCTTCGATTGTAACAAGGTCCTTTGGCATACGGTCGCTTGTCAGTACAATCTGCTTGTTATTAAGATAAAGGTCGTTAAATGTATGGAAAAATTCCTCCTGAATACCCTGTTTATTTTCTATAAACTGAATATCGTCAATTAAAAGAACGTCTACATTTCTGTAAAGCTGACGGAAGGAGCCCATATCCTTTTGATGCAGTGACTCAATCATATCATTGGTAAAACGTTCACTCGTAACGTAAACCACCTTCATATCGGGAGAATTTTTAAGTATTTCATTCCCGATTGCCTGCATTAAGTGTGTTTTTCCAAGCCCTGAATTACCGTAAAGGAAAAGAGGGTTATTTTTCTCCTGTCCCGGATATTTTGCGGTACTCATTGCAATAGCAGTTGCGTATTCGTTTGATGAGCCTACAACGAAATTGTCAAATGTGTATCTTGGATTTAAGTTATTTTTCACGTTTTTAGAATCAGGCTTTTTAATTTCCTTTGAAGGCTTATTTTCCTTGTATTCATTTTTTAAAACTATTGTAAGTCTTACCGGCTGTGCGGTAATTCTTGATATAGATTTCTCTATAATGTCTGTGTACCTGAGTTCAATCATAGTTTTGTAGATTGAATTGGAAACTCCTATCACAAAGCTTTCATCTTCATAGGAAATAGGAGTAATATCTTTTATATAGGTATTATATCCTACAACCGAGTTGATTTCATTCTGAATATATGATAGGGAAGCAGACCAGATTTGATTTATGTCCATTTTTATCCTCCCTGTTAAAATTATACATATCAAGCACCTTGAAAAAGTAAATAGATAATAAAATTATGCACGACAAATCAACCCTTTTTGTGGGTGCTACTCTAATAATAACAGAAAATAATATAATTTACAAGAAAAATTGCATTATTTTTTATTAAATTATTAAAATTTGTATATAATTTTCCAATTTGAAGGAAAACTAAAAGAAAAATGAGAGGAGTAAAGCTATGAAAAGGTACATTGAGATTGTAGATGTTTATGCAAGAGAGGTTTTGGATTCACGTTCAAATCCGACAGTTGAGGTGGAGGTGTATACGTCGGATGAGGTGGTCGGAAAAGCAATAGTTCCGTCGGGTGCATCGACGGGAGTTTTTGAGGCGGTTGAGCTTCGTGACGGAGATAAGGAAAGATATTCAGGCAAAGGCGTTTTAAAGGCGGTTGAAAATGTAAATACAAAAATTGCCGACTGCCTTGTCGGAATGAATGTTTTAAATCAGCGTGCAATTGATTTGGAGCTTTTAAAGCTTGACGGAAGTGAAAATAAAGGAAATTTGGGTGCAAATGCAATTTTGGGAGTGTCTTTAGCTTGTTGCGATGCGGCTGCAAAATCATTGGGACTAAGCCTTTATCAGTATATCGGCGGAGTTAATGCACACAGATTTCCAAAGCCGATGATGAATATACTAAACGGCGGTGCACACGCGGATAATAATGTTGATATTCAGGAATTTATGATTATACCCGATTCTGCAAAGGCATTTAAAACAGGACTTCGTCAGTGCAGCGAGGTTTATCATTCATTAAAAGAGGTCTTAAAATTAAGCGGAAATTCTACAGGTGTTGGTGATGAAGGCGGATTTGCACCGAATTTATCAAGTGACGAAAAGGCTCTTGACCTTATAATGGAGGCGATTGAAAGGGCAGGCTACCGTGCGGGTGTGGATTTTAAGATTGCAATTGACGCAGCAAGCTCGGAATGGGTTCAGCCGGACGGTAACTATAAAATGCCAAAGTCGGGAATTGTCAGAACTAAAGACGAAATGGTTCATTACTGGGAGGAATTAACACAAAAATATCCAATTATTTCTATTGAGGACGGAATGGGTGAAGAAGACTGGGAGGGCTGGAAAAAGCTGACCGAGAGGCTGGGAGAAAAAATTCAGCTTGTTGGTGATGACCTGTTTGTTACAAATACCAAGCGTCTTAAAAAGGGAATTGAGATGGGTGTTGCCAATTCAATTTTAGTAAAGGTTAATCAGATTGGAACTCTTTCCGAAGCACTTGATGCTGTTGAAATGGCTCATAAAGCAGGATATACGGCAATTATTTCGCACCGAAGCGGTGAGACGGAGGATTCAATTATTGCAGATATTTCTGTTGCTACAAATGCGGGGCAGATTAAGACGGGTGCACCTGCAAGAAGTGAAAGAGTAGCTAAATATAACAGGCTTTTAAGAATTGAGGACTGTCTTAGCTTTTCAGCGGAATACGGCGATATTAAATAATTGACAATTTCTCCTTGATGTTGTATAATATATTTTAATATAAAGAAAGAGAAAAATGCGGCGGAATGGAGATTAAAATGAGATGTGAGCATTGCCGGTTTAATACCAAAATTGTAGACAGGCTTAAAAATGAAGCACCTTCGCAGGAGCTGTTAAACAGCTTGACTGAGGTTTTTAAGGTGTTTGGAGATAACACACGAATGAAAATTCTGTGGAATTTATTTGATAATGAGATTTGTGTTGCAGAAATTGCGGAAAAAACTGAAATGAGCCAGTCGGCAATAAGCCATCAGCTTAAAAGTCTGAAACAGGCAAGGCTTATAAAGGCTCGCCGTGACGGTAAAAACACTTTTTATTCTGTTTCCGATGAACACGTTAAAAGAATTATTGAGCAGGTAATGATTCATATAACTGAATAAAAATAACGTCTTTTAGGCGTTATTTTTATTATACAAAAAATCCGCAAGATAAAATCCTGCGGATTTAATTTCATTATTCAGCAACAAAAGGTAAAAGTGCAATTTGTCTTGCTCTTTTAATAGCTGTTGTAAGCTGTCTCTGATGCTTAGCACAGTTACCGCTGATTCTTCTCGGAACGATTTTACCACGTTCTGTGATATATCTTCTAAGCTTTGCGGTATCTTTATAATCAATACTATCTACCTTATCAACGCAGAAAACGCAAACTTTCTTTTTAGCACGTCTTGCTCTTAAAGGTCTTTCTGTCTTTTCAGCCATGATTTTTCCTCCTATCAATTTTTATCGGTTTTTTTAGAACGGCAAATCATCTTCAGAGCCGTCTATTGTCTGGAATCCCATACTGTCAATATCACCGAAAGGATTATCGTTTCTCGGCTGAGGAGCTGAGAAACCGCCGTCTCCTGCCGGAGTTGAGGATTCATTCTTAGAGCCTGTAAAGTAAACCTCGTCTACTATTACATCAGTTGCATACTGTCTCTTTCCTTCCTGATTTTCCCAGGAACGTGACTGCAGGTTGCCGACAACGGCAATCATAGCACCCTTATTAAAGTACTTGCAGATAAATTCAGCCTGCTGACGCCATGCCGTACAGTTTATGAAATCAGCTGATTGCTGACCTTCTTTAGCAAAACGTCTGTTAACTGCGATAGAGAAGCTGCAAACTGATACTCCGTTTGGTGTCTGACGCATTTCCGGGTCACGAGTTAATCTGCCCATTAAAATAACCTTGTTCATAATTTGACACCTCTTTTAGTTAATTAGTTGTCTTTACGAATGATGATTGTTCTTAAGATACCGTCAGTAATTCTGTACTGTCTGTCAAGCTCCTTCGGGAAATCTCCGTCAGATGTGAAGTCTACAAGTACATAGTAACCTTCGGTCTTATCATCAATTTCGTAAGCAAAGCGTCTTTTACCCCATTCGTCAACTGTTTCAACAGTGCCGTTTTTAGCAATGAGGTTTGTGAACTTTTCTGTCAATGCCTTAACTGCGTCTTCTTCCAGACTTGCATCGATGATAAAAATTGTTTCATAGCTGTAGATTAATTTTTCAGCCATTTTTCGCACCTCCTTATGGACTTATGTCCCAAGTTGTATCCCTTGGGCAAGGATTTTGCTTATCACAAGCCATAACATTATACAATAATTTTAAGGGCTTGTCAATATTTTTTTAAATATTTTTTATCTTTTATAAGCTCCTGAAAATATGAGTAAAGCTTTTTTACGCCTTCGTGGTTAAGCATAGATATATCAAAGCACTTTCCAACCTCAAAGGAAAAAGAATCGTGAGCAGGGTCAAAATAATTATTTTTAAGCTTAAAAATCTTAAAGTATTTCATAATCTGAATTGTATTAGGCTTTCTTTGCCCACATTCCCAGCTTGATATACACGAGCGGGAAACGCCCATTCTATCCGCAAGCTGCTGTTGCGACATATTGCTGTTTACTCTAAGTTCCTTCAATTTATGATACATATTAATCCCTCCTATAATGATAAAAAGCCATGCACAAAAAGCATAGCTTAGTTTTCTTCGTCATCATCAAGACTGTCAAGAGCTTCCCGAACGGCAGCAACAACAAAAGCTGAAAAGGTACATTCCTTTCCGCAAATAGCTTCTTCAACTCTGTCAATTATATCATTGGGAAATCTTATGCTCTTATTAGTTGTCGGAGGAATAGCCGGAATTTTAAATTTTCTGTTTCTCATTGTATCACCTCTTGTAATACTATTGTATATACAAATGTATTTTTTATATGTAATGCGATTGTGCAACAAAGCATTGATGTTCATAATTTGTTAACAAATTTTATAAATATAATTAATTTTTTATTCATACTGTTGTAAAAAGCGTGTGATATGATATAATCACAGTATAAAAATAAGGCAAAAGCAGAAAATATTTCAAGGAGGCAAAAGAATATGAGAAGATATCCTTATACAGAGTCAACAGAGATAATTAAATATGAACCAAAAATAAAAAAAGAAAGAAATTTTAAAAAGTTTGCACCCTGCCTTATGTCGGCATTATTAGCAAGCGTAATGACAGCCGGAGCATTTTGTGCAGGCGGTTACTTCTATCTAAAGCCTGCGGCTCAAACAACACAAACCGTAGCAACCGATAGTAGTGGAAACGTGGAAGCAGGTGCAACAACCTTGTTAACCTCGTTTGGGAAAAAAGAGCTGTCGGTTAATGAAATTGCGAAAAAATTAGGTCCTTCCTGTGTGGGAATTATAAATAAAGCGAAGATACAGCCGCAAAAATACTATGACCCGTTTAGCGGAAGATACTATTATTATCAGAATCCGGGAGACGGAGATATGGTAGAGCAAGGCTCCGGCTCGGGAATTATTATCAGCAGCGACGGATATATTGTAACAAATCAGCACGTTATCGCCGATGCAACCGAAATTACGGTTATTTTAAATACCGGAAGTGAATATAAAGCAACCTTGGTAGGTGCAGATGAAAGGTCAGACCTTGCGGTTTTGAAGATAGATGAAAATAACCTGACAGCGGCAGAGCTTGGTGATTCGACCTTGGTTGAGGTGGGCGACCTTGCCGTTGCAATCGGAAATCCGCTTGGGCAGGAACTTGCCGGAACGGTTACAGCAGGTGTTGTAAGTGCGGTTAACAGAAAAATGACGGTTGATAACAGAACCTACAACCTTATTCAGACCGATGCAGCTATTAACCCCGGAAATTCAGGCGGTGCATTGGTTAACAAATACGGCGAAGTAATAGGTATAAACTCAATCAAGATGTCACAAAGCGGAGTTGAGGGAATTGGTTTTGCAATTGCAATTTCCGAGGCAAAGCCAATAATTGACGACCTTATGAATGAGGGATATGTTTCAGGCAGAAGCCTAATCGGCATTACTGCAACAGAGTCAAGAAACGGACTTACTGTTTATTCTGTATCTGCAGGAAGCGGTGCCGAAAAGGCAGGAATTAAAGAAGGCGATTTAATTGTTAAGGCTGAAGGAAAGGTCGTAAATACAGTTGACGCACTTAACGAAATTAAGGAAACAAAGTCACCTGGTGAATTTATAACCCTTACCATTATAAGAAACGGTGAGCTTACCGATGTAAAGGTTGAGCTGCAGGAGGATATTCCTCAAAAAAATAACTGATAAAAGGGATGTAAAAATAGTCTGGAGCGCAAAAAGGCGACAACACAGAACCTTTACGGGCCTGACTTTTGATTAAATAAGGTAGAGAAATCTCAAGAAACAGAGATTTCTCTATTTTTATGCCTTTTTGCTATGAATAAAACGAGCCACTCGGCGTACACGCGTACGCCGTCGGGTAACCCAAGGCAAAGCCTTGGCTCGTTTTATCCATTCCAAACAATTTTTCCTATCCCTAAAAGGAACTGTAATTTTTTCACAGGTTTTTTAATGCCCAAAAATATTTTTAAAAAAATTTTATTATTTTTGCAGCTTTTTGGGCATTTGGATTGTATTAATAATGAAAGCACGAAAAATTGCTTTAAAAAATCACAAAATTAAAAGGAGATGTAAACAATGAACAGAAAATTTTTATCAGTAATTTTAGCTGCAGCAATGATGGCAGCAAACGGAGCAGTATTTGCAGAGGAAACAGAGGATATTATGCTTATTTCCGAAAATACTGAGCAAGCAGAAGCTCAAGGAGATGTTCCGGTAGCTTTATATGACAAGGTAACTCTTGAAGGAACAGCAAAGCTGACCGAGGAAAAGGAGCTTTACATAATTGATGCAGAAGAAAATGAAACTGTAATAAATACAGACGAAAACACAGTTTTTGCAACAGCAGACGGAAACAAAATAGGCATTGAAGAATTATCAGACGGCGACACATTAACGGTTATTGCAAACCACGCAATGACAATGAGTCTTCCGCCGCAGGTTTACGGACACGTTGTAATAAAGGCAGTAGAAGATGTCCAGATGCCGGTTTATGTAGAGGTTGAAAGAGTTGAAAAGGACGAAGATGAAAACACAGTTTTCTATTCAAAGGACGGTCAGTATAAGGTCGTTTATGCAGAGGAAACAGAGCTTTTACCTTTTGCAACAAGAAATATTGTAAATGTAGCAGACATTAAGGAAGGAACACGTCTTTTTGTTTACTCAAACCTTATGACAATGAGTATTCCTGCAGTTATGCCGGCACAGAAGCTTGTAATTTTGCCGGAGCTTGCAGAAGTAGCAGAACAAACAGTTGAGCCGACGGAAATCGTCTTAAACGGAGAAAAGCTCGACGCAGAAATCCAGAATGTAGACGGAGCATATATGCTTCCTGTAAGAAAAATCAGCGAAACAGCAGGACTTATGGTAGCGTGGGACGACACATTAAAGGCTGTAACAGTAGGAACAGTTGCAATGGGAGTTACCTTCAATATCGGCGAAAATTCTTACACAAAGGCAAGAATGATGCCGATGACATTATCACAGGCACCTGCAATTATTAATGACAGAACATATGTGCCGGTTGACTTTTTCACAGATGTTCTTGGTGCAGAGGTAGAAAATAAGGACGGAGCATTCCACATTACACTAACTGTTAATTTAGACTAATTTAAAAAATTTTCCTTGTATTAAATAGTGTTGAAAACCTGCTTTAGGTTTGGTATAATGTATAGGATAGATTAATACAGGAAATGGAGGAACGCAGCTTGGAAAAGGCTTTACCTAAGACAAGGGAATATAAAAATCAGATATGTGAGAAATATTTTAATATGATTTATAAGCTTGCCCTGTCGCAGACCAAGGACACCTGCCATGCAGAAGACGTCACAAGTGATGTATTTCTTAAATATATTCAAAGCACAAAGGAATTTGAAAGCGAAGAGCATATAAAAGCATGGCTTATCCGTGTTACCATAAACTGCAGTAAGAACATTTTTTCAAGCTCGTGGTTTAAAAAGACAGTACCTTTAGAGGAGACTCTCGTGGCAGAAATGCCGGAGGAGGAAAGCGATGTATATCTTGCGGTTTTAAAGCTGCCGCAGAAGTACAGAGCCGTGATACATCTTTTCTATTATGAAGATTTATCGGTCGCACAAATTGCGAAGTACCTTAAAATAAATGAATCAACTGTGCGGTCGCAGCTGACGAGAGGCAGAGGCTTACTCAAAATAAGTCTGGAGGGAGAAGATGACATTGTTTAAGGATATGTATAAAAAGGCGAATGACAGTATTTTAGCAGATAGTGCCAGACTTCGTGTTATGGCAAGGATAGAAAATCCGCCGCATGCCAGGCCGTATGAAAGAGTGGTAAAATATGCCGCACTTGCTGCCTGCTTAGTTTTCACTTTTGCAGCAGTAAGCGTTTATCGAAGCTTTGAGAAAAGCAAAGGAGCAGAGGATTTGGTTCCTGTACCGCTTTTAGAAACAGGTATAGATGCTCAGGTATCGGAAAATGACACACAGGAAACGGTTGTTTTAACACCTGAACCCGAAAAAGCAGAAATAGATATGCCGGTAAAGGCAGAAAAGCCGGTTCAAAAAGCTGCTCCGCAAAACAGCAAGGCAGTAGTGGCAGAGGCTTTGCCAAAGCAGGCTGACGAAGTAAATACGGATGCTGTTGAGGCTATAG
Organism: Clostridia bacterium; assembly: GCA_045577675.1. GTDB lineage: Bacteria > Bacillota > Clostridia > UBA1381 > UBA1381 > UBA1738. The sequence continues at coordinate 551 of JAZNIV010000009.1, read as the reverse complement.
AAAATGTAGCCACAGAAATTGCCCGCAAGGAGATAGAAACAGAAATTGTTGTAAATGATATAGTCCCTGCAAGCGGAGGAGGTTCGGCTGCGGCGGCTCTTTATACAAGAGATGCTCAACCGGTGCAGCAGTTAACCCTTTCTGAGTATTATAGTTTTCTCGGGAAGAATGTTAAAGAAAAAGTAAGACTTCCCGAAGGCTTTGAATGTATAACGCAGGACGCTGTGTTTTTAAAGACTGACGAAAACGGTAATTATACAAGCGACGAATGGAGCATTGTATATCAGAATGAAGAAAAAGTCGTTGATATAGAAACAACTAAAAATACAGAAACAGTGCAAAAATATATTGATCGGGAAGATTATTCAAAGAGTACGGTTTGCGGTATAGATGCGGTTGTGATTAAAGACGACGAAAACTACAGGGCGTATATGGTTTCTGATGAAATCGGATATACAGTTACAACCTACGGCGTAGATGAATCCGTAGTTGAAGATCTGCTTGTATCTCTTGCAGAATAAATCCTATGAATAAAACACAAACGGAGACGC
>JAZNIV010000008.1:0-12408 GCA_045577675.1 Clostridia bacterium | reverse complement strand
TATATCAGTTGATTTTTGGCGGACGTTTTCCGTAATATTGAAAAATATTGCATTTGATCATACCATTATAAATTTTGCGTTTTTTATCTGCCTTTCTTCCGAAGTGCTGCTCGAATTGTTCGTCAGATGCAAGAATGTAATATGACCAGTCGGGAAGCTTTGAAAATGTTTTGCCCATCTTACTGTAAAGCTCGGCACATTCCTTGGCATCGCTTAGTCGCTCGCCATACGGAGGGTTACAGATAATACTGCCATACTGTGTGTCATATGAGATTTTTGTGGCATCGCACACTATAGGCTTAACTGCATCACTAACACCTGCAATACGGGCATTTTCCTTTGCAATTTCCACTGTATTTGCATCAATATCCGACGCGTAAATAATAAGCTCAGTATTTCTTTGCTTGCTTTCTGCTTCTTCACGCATACGTGACCAAAGAGAGGAGTCAAACTGGTCAAAATTTTCCGCCAAAAAAGTGCGGGTAAGCCCAGGAGCTATATTTCGCTTAAACATTGCAGCCTCAATGGGGATTGTTCCGCTGCCGCAGAATGGATCACAAAGCGGATATTCAAATTTCCAAAAGCTTAGTATAATCATAGCTGCCGCAATAGTTTCTTTAAGGGGTGCGGCATTTGAGATACGGCGGTAACCGCGTTTATGAAGCCCGTCGCCGGAGGTATCAATCATAAGTGTAACCTTATCCTTCATAACCGAGAACTGAATCTGATATACAGGACCGCTTTCTTCAAACCATTCTATGCCGTAATCTTTAGAAAGCGATGAAGCTACTGCCTTTTTTATAATAGCCTGACAGTCACGCATACTTGCAAGAGTGGATTTTAGGCAAAAGCCCTTGACCGGAAAGGCAGCATTTTTACCAATCCATTTTGACCAGTCGAGTGCTTTTGTCCTTTCAAAAAGCTCTTCAAAAGAAAGGGCGGTAAATTCGCCTACCTTAATAAGGACACGTTCGCCGCAACGAATCCATAGGTTTGCACGGCAAACAGCCTCTAAATCGCCAATAAAGGTGACTCTTCCATCCTCAACGCTGCTTGTTTCGTAGCCAAGCCATTTAAGCTCCCTTGCAACCATAGCCTCAAGCCCGAATATGCAAGGTATAATTATTTCAAATTTTTCCATTTTTTCTTCCTCTTTTGTTTCTTTTGTATCTTCTGTGCCCATTATGATGGGTTTTAACCGGTTTTGACGGAGTTCTTTTTGAACCCTTTAACACGAAGTCTATACGTCGTGAAACAAGGTCAGCACCTACAACCTCGATTTTAACGGTATCGCCGATTTGATATATCCGTCCGTGCCGCTTTCCGACTAACGCACGTTGTCCCTCGACGTATTCATAGTAATCGCCGTCCATTGTTTCAAGCCGGATCAAGCCCTCAACTGTGTTTTCAAGCTCTGCAAACATTCCAAAGCTTGTAACTCCGGAAACCTTTGCCGTAAACTCAGCACCGACAAAATCCTGAATATATGCAGTTTTGAATAAATCTGCCACATCACGTTCGCATAGCTCCGCAGTACGTTCGGTGTCGCTTGAATGAGCTGCTGCATCATACACCGGATTTTTGTACTTCATAATATCATGACCGTCAAGAAAATCTTTTAAAATCCTGTGGATTATAAGGTCGGGATAACGACGAATAGGGGAGGTGAAGTGACAATAATACTTTGCCGCAAGCCCGAAATGTCCGTCACAGTCCGGCCTGTATTCTGCTTTCATCAGCGAACGGAGCATATATGCTGCAATAATAGTTTCGTCATCTGTGCCGCTGATCTGGTCGAGTATTTGCTGCAGGTCTTTTGGGTGAACCTCCTTGCCCTTCATATAAAGCCCGAAATTTCCTATAAATCTTCTGAAGCTTTCCATTTTATCGTTATCCGGCTCATCATGCACGCGGTAAACAAACGGAAGGTCAGCCCAGAATGCAAATTCGGCAACTGTTTCATTTGCAATCAGCATAAATTCTTCAATCAGCCTGTGTGCGTCGTTTCGTATAACCTTAACTATATTTTCCGGACGGTTATCTTCGCCTATTATTATTTTTGATTCAGGAAAATCAAAGTTTATACTTCCTCTTTTTTCACGTTTTTTGTTTAGTATACGGGACAAAATCAGCATATTATCAAGGACAGGCACAATCTGTGCATATCTGTCCCTGAGCTCTATATCACCATCCAGAATTTTTGCGACATTGTTATAGGTAAGTCGCTCACAGGAGCATATTACACCTTTTGTAAGCTTGTGGTTTACAACTTCTCCCTGAGGAGTTATTTCCATAATAACAGACAGGGTAAGTCTTTTAACATTTGGATTCAGACTGCAAAGCCCGTTAGACAGCTCTACAGGGAGCATCGGAATAACCCTGTCGGCAAGATAAACACTTGTTCCACGGGAATATGCCTCGCGGTCGAGTGACGAATTTTGCTTTACATAGTGGGTGACGTCTGCAATGTGGACACCAAGCTCATAATTACCGTTTCCGTTGGTTTTAAGAGAAACGGCATCGTCAAAATCACGTGCGTCATCTCCGTCAATTGTGAAAACAATATCTTTTGTGAAATCACATCTGTCTTCGCAATCCTTTGCAGATATTTCCTCGGTAAATGACCTTGCTTCGGTAAGAGTATCTTCATCAAACTCTGTTTTTATACCATGCTCAAATATTATCGCTTCAGTGTTCGTTTTTAAGTCCCTGCTGTTACCGAGTACCGCTATAACCATACCGAAAATGTCACCTTTTTTTGAGTAGTCGGTAAGCTCAACCAATACTCTGTCTCCGGTTTTGGCATCCTGAAGTTCAGTAAGCTTAATCGGTTTAAATATTCTGGGGTTATCAGGGATTGCAGTGAAGTTATCGGTCATAACTGCACTAACGGCAGAGTTGCCACGTTCTAAAACTGTGTCTATAATTCCTTCGCTTTTGCCTCGTGATTTACAGGTTATTTTGACAAGTACCTTATCACCGTCAATTGCTGTGCCTAAATTGTCAGAAGAAACATATATATCCTCACTTAGCCCCTCTGCAGCTACAAAACCAAATTTTCCTCGTGCATTACAGCGAAGTATGCCCGGATACATAAGATTCTTTTGGCAGGGAGTATACCGCTTTTTCTTTGAAAGAAAGATTTTGCCCTCGTGAATAAGCTCCTCTAAAAGAGAGTAGAGCATAGGCAGGTCATCCTCCGGCACATCAAGCGATGTGCGAAGCTCATCAAAGGTAAGAGGCGTATACTCGCCCGATGTTATATATAAATAGATTTTTTCCTTGCGTTCCATAATTTTCCTCCTGCAATACAAATATATTTTACATTATTTATGTAAAATCATCAAGTAAAATGTCTGAAAAAGTAAAATATTATTAATTAAAATTAAAATTGTATTGACTATTTGATAAAAAAGCGGTATAATATATGGGTATTTACTTACAAAACGAAAGGATGAAAAACGTATGAAAAAGAAGAGTATTTTACTTCTTATCCTTATGGTCATCATTGCAGTAGTGCTTAACTGTGTGGCATTCATCGGTTTTGATGTTTCCGGCTTTAAGTACGGTGGCGTATTTGATGAGGAGAAGGGTATCAGAAAGGGAATCGACTTAGCAGGAGGTTCTGTAATCACATTCCAGGCAAGTAAGGAAAATCCTACAGAGGCTGAAATGGACATTGTTGAGGCAATCTTCAATGCAAGACTTACAAACTCAGGCTATACAGAGGCCCGCATTTCAAGAGGAAACAACGGTCAGATTACTGTTGAAATTCCTGCAGTAACCAATACAGACGAAGCAGCAGCACTTTTAGGCTCAACTGCTAAGCTGACATTCCGTGATGCTGACGGCAATATCGTTTTAGATGGTGCAACAGACATCAAGAATGCAGAGTATCAGTATGGTGCGTTGTCAGAAACAGCTGCAGCAAGCGAAGCTTATGTTCAGCTTACACTGACTCCGGATGCTGTCTCAAAGTTTGCAGACGCAACAAGAAAGGCAGCTAGCGAAGCAGAAGGCAGAAACTATATTTCAATTGTAATGGACGAGCAGGTTATTTCAAGTCCGTTAGTTCATGAAGAAATTAATTCTGAAACGTGTGTAATCAGCGGTTCATTTACACCGGAGACTGCACAGATTCTTGCAAACCAGATTAAGTCAGGTCAGCTACCGTTTGAGCTTACAGCTATCTCAAAGGAAACAATAGGTGCTGAGCTTGGATCAGATGCACTTCCTACATCTATGATGGCTGCAGGTATCGGTATTCTCTTAATTATGCTGTTTATGATTATTGTTTACAGAATGTCCGGACTTTTAGCATCAATTGCAATGGCAATTTATGTTGGTTTAATCGCACTTGTTCTTGGTGTTATGAGAGTTAACCTAAGCCTTTCAGGTATTGCAGGTATCATTACATCACTTGGTATGGCGGTTGACGCAAACGTAATTATATTTGAAAGAATGAAGGAAGAGTTAAAACTCGGAAAAACAATAAAGGCTTCTGTCGATGCCGGCTTTAATAAGGCATTCTCAGCAATTCTTGACTCAAACGTTACAACAGTTATTACCTGTGTTGTTCTTTACCTTTCAGGTATCGGTACAATCAGAGGCTTTGCAATTACACTTGGTCTCGGTGTTATAGTAAGTATGTTTACAGCAATTGTTGTTACAAAGTTCCTGCTAAGGCAGCTTGTTAATCTTAATATCAAAAACCGCAAGCTGTTCTGTGCTAACTAAGGAGGGTGAGCAAGATGAAAAATTTTAAGTTTACAGAAAACAGAGTTAAGTTCTTACTGCTTCCTATCCTTATTATTGCTATCGGTGCCGTTATGTTCTTTGTACGTGGCTTTAACTTCGATACAGAGTTCGTTGGCGGTATCAGAATGCAGATTAATGTAGGTGCAGAATTTGAAAATCAGGAAATTGCTGATTTAGTTATTCAGACAGCAGGTGAGGTTGCTGCCCCTGTAGTGCAGAAGGTAGGCGACGGAACACAGGCAACTGTTAAGATGTCTGAGCTTGATGACGAAACAAAGGCAAAGCTTACTGCTGCAATTACTGAAAAGTACGGCGAGGAAGCTATTATGTCAATGAACAGTGCTTCGGCAAGCTTCGGAACACAGGTTCAGAGAAAGGCTTTAATCTATACACTTATTGCACTTCTTTGTATCCTTGCATATATTGCAGTAAGATTTGAGGTTAAGAGTGCTGTTATGGCAGTTGTTGCTCTTGCAATTAACGTTGTTGTAATGATGGCAGTTTACCTTATCAGCTATGTTCCTCTTAATACAACCTTTATTGCAGCTATGCTGACGGTTGTTGGTTATTCGATCAACAACACAATCGTAGTATTTGACAGAATCCGTGAAAATATGAGAGGATTTAATGCGAAAAAGGGACAAATTGTTTCAGATGTTGTTGACAGAAGTATTAAAGAGTCTATCGGAAGAACATTAAATACAACTATTACAACTCTTATCACAATTGTACTTTTATACATCTTTGGTGTTGAATCAATTAAGAGCTTTGCATTCCCGCTTATCGTAGGTGTGGTTATCGGTGCATATACATCGGTATTTGTAGCAAGTCCATTCTGGGCAGCTTGGAAAACATCAGAAATTGAAAGCAAAATGCATAAGAAATAATAAAAAAAGCTTGTCGGAGATAAACCGACAAGCTTTTTTTCATGTTAAAAGTGCAACAAAATGTTGCACTTTTTTAAAGAATATTAAATATAACTCCTGTAACAGGCTTTGGAAATACGCATATTGAGTGAGGCGGCATTTTGTCTCCTGCAATTGCAACCTGGCGAACCTGTTCGGTTTTAACGGGGTTTATTGCAAGCAGACAGCCAAACTCATTATTTTTCACCATTTTAACTCCCTCTGTGACGCTTTTTGTATAGCTTATTCTATCGCTGTAATTTTCTTCAAAAATATTAAAAATATCCTCTAAAATCAGCTTATTTAAAACGGTTGTATCAAGTGAACAGTATGCATCGCTTTTTTCAGGAAGTCGTTCCTTAACTGCAGCTGACTCTTTTAAGGTAAGCCTGTAAAAATATTCTCCGCCGCAATAAAGTGCAATCTTGTTTTCGTGACGTGTCGTAACAATCTGCTTCTTTATAGTATCGGTAAAGTCAGATGTGTCGGTATCAACAATGATTTTTTCAACCTTAAAATTATCCTGTGCAGCCGCAATGAAAAAGGATTCATTAAATTCTTTTTTGAATTTAACAAGCCTGTGATACGGAAGATGCACAATACCATCATCGAAGGCATTGGTAAGAAGTGTCATTATATAGTTGTACGATTCTTTACCGGTATGATTTGGGTTATTTTTCCTGCACTCTGCCTGATATTTAAGCGAGGTTTCGTATCGGTTTTGCCCGTCTGCGATATACAGGGTATGCGGCTTTAGTGCATTTATGATAAAGTTGATTTTTTCCTCATCGGTAATTCTCCATAAGCGTTCCTTTGCTCCGCCATCAACCTCAAAAGAAATATCAGCTGTAGTATCGCTGATCTCGGTCATCAGCTTTGAAAGGTACTTTTCGCTCTCAATATACATACAGCTTATCATATTGAAATTTGCCTTTGTCCGTGACAAAAGCTCATATCTGTGTTTTTTATTGACAGGGGTAGTATCTTCGCAGGGAATCACATGGTTTCCGAAAGCTTCAAGCTCTAAAAGTGCAACAAAGCCCTTGTTTGAAAATGTCGTGCGGTTAAACACTGTTTCCTGTTCATATAAATAGATAGCTGGCTTTTCGTCCTGCACCAATATATCATTTTTAATCCAATCAGTCAAAAACTCACTTGCACGTGTAGCAGGATTGTCATTTTCTGTATCAGTATCAAATTTTTTACCCTTCGTCAGACGGATTGCATTGTACTCATGCTTTTCGTACTGTTCGTTTTGTTCCTCCGTCGAAATTGAGTCATAGGGAGGTGACATTACCCTGCCTAAGTCGTCAATTTTTTCCGTGTTGAACATATATCCTTTAAATGCCTTTATGTCTGCCATTTTCATCACCTCAATATTATATAAATGTATTGTATACTATATTAAAGTTAACGTCAAGATAATAATGAATACAAAATTTATTAGTTTTTTTATGCAGATTGATGTTATTAATTTTTTTGTTCTGAGCATACTACCAAATGTAAAGGAGAGGAGTGATAATTATGATGCATTCTCAGGGATTTATAAAAGGAATGGCAGCAGGAGTGATATTAGGAGCTTGTGCTACAATGATAGTTGACCCTGTTTCAGACAGACAACGTCATAAAATGAGGCGTAAGACTGAAGGAATGTTCCGCAATATCGGTAACATCATTGACACTGCTATGGATATGCTCAGATAAAAGAGGGCGATGCTGCAGAAAGCTGTGGTATCGCCTTTAATTTTAGCCGCAAAAAATTGACTTTAAGCTAAGATTGTGGTATATTATATGTGGAAAATTTTGTATTAAGCGGTGAATTAAATGAGAAAAAATGAGATTTCCTTTCTAAATGTGCTGTTCTGCCTTTTAGTTATTTTTATTCATATTACATCAGCACCCATATCCGAGCTTGACAAAGAAAGCGTGCAGTATATTCTGTTTTTTATACCCTGGCGGTTATCAGCGTTTGTAGTACAAGGGTTTATTTTTTTGAGCGGTATGAAAATGTTTTTAAAGCCTACAGGGAAAACCGATTATAAAAAATATTATTTATCACGCTTTAAAAAGATAATACTTCCGTATATTTTTGCGGTTTTTGCATTTTATCTGTATTTTGTAAACAGAGGATATTTTCCGTTTAAAGTACAGGATTTAGCAGGATATATTTTAAAGGGAGATTTAGTGTCGCATTTTTATTTTGTGATAATTATTGCACAATTCTATTTGCTGCGTCCCTTGTGGGAGATCATTCTGCGAAAAACTCAAGCCAAAAATAAAACACAAATTGTAATATTTTTGATATCCTTAGTTATTTCAGTCTGGTGTGCAAAATATCTTCCTGACTTCCTTAAAAAAGTGCTGAATATAAGTTTTGCATATAATGACCGCATATTATCAACCTATCTTGTATACTGGATTGGCGGTGTTTTTGCAGGTGCAGGCTATGATGCATTTAAGTGCTTTGTGAAAAAGCTGGACATAATTTATCTGTTATATCCGGCAGCAGCTTTTTTGGAGGTCTATCTTGCCTATAAAAGCTTTACCGGAAATACTGTAGCCTTTGCAGAAAATATGCACTTTTTCTATTGTATTTTTGCAATACTTTTCTGCTTTAAAATGGGAAGTAAATTTGCGGATTATGTTTCACAAAATACTTTATTCAAATGGATTAATGCATCAAGCTATTATATTTATCTTGTGCATCCTATATTCATTTTTATTATTGATAAATTAATGAAAACATACGGAATAATTTCAACAGAGAGTACATTTTTGATAAGAGGCTTGGTTACATATTTCTGTTCCATACTGATATGTACGCTATATTTAAATATAAAAGAAAAAATTGTGAAAAAGAGGTAAGCATATGCTGAGTTTCAGAAAAGCAACAATCGAGGATAAGGATGAAATAGACAGGCTTTTATTTGCAGGGGATTGCCCTTCGCTTGAATATAATTTTACTACAATTTTCTTATGGCAGGATATTTATAATACGGAATTTGCAATAGAGGATGAAATTCTATACTTGCGTTTTGGAAAGAATAAAAAAACACATCTTTTCCCGTGCGGCTTTGGTGATGTCGATAAGGCTGTCGATAAAATCGTGGCATCAGGAGGCGAGTTTAGCAGTCTTAGTCTTTTGCAGACAGAATATCTTGAAAAAAGGTTTCCGGGAATTTTTACATTTAAGGAATATCGTGATATGGAGGATTATGTTTATTCTGCAGAAAGCCTCAGGACGTTATCAGGTAAAAAATTAAGCTCAAAACGTAATCACATAAATAGGTTTATTGCGGAAAATCCGGATTGGTCATATGAAGAGATTTCTAAAGAAAATATTGATGAAGTAAGAAGAATGCATACAAAGTGGGTTATTAATGCAGATGTAGCGGGCCGCGAGGGACTGGCTGATGAAACTGTTGTTGTACGCAAGGCTTTTGACAATTTTGAAAAGCTCAGGATGCAGGGTGGACTTATACGTGCTAATGGCAAGGTAATTGCTTTTTCTATGGGCGATAAGCTTAATGAAAACACATATCTTGTGCATATAGAAAAGGCTATGGGAAATGTAAACGGCTCATATCAGATTATAAATAGAGAGTTTGTTATTCATAACTGTGATGGTTTTGAATTTGTTAATAGAGAAGAGGATACCGGTGACGAGGGTTTAAGAAAAGCAAAGCTTTCATATAAGCCGGTAAGGTTGGTTGAAAAGTACGGGGCGAAAAGAAAATGATTGTTTTTGCAGAGGAAAGGCATATTCGGGATATTGCAAGGCTATGGTTTGAAGCATTCGGTGATAGGGAGGCAGAGGTTTTGGTCTACCTTGATACACTTTTAAAATACTGCATCGTTTTTGAGGAGGATGGAAAGGTGATGGGAATGTTGTTCCTTTTGCCTGTAAATTGCGGAGTTCGAAAAGGGCGATATGTGTACGCCGTTGCAACGTTTAAGGCATATAGGGGAAGAGGAATAAGCACAGAACTTTTGGATTTTGCAAAAAAGTTTATAGATGAAAACAATGAGTCTTTTCTTGTTCTTGTTCCTCAAAGCAAGAGCTTGTTTGATTTTTATGAAAATAGAGGGTTTAAGGCTTTTTCATGTGTAAATAAGATAACAGGATGTCATGTGGAGGAAAATGAGATTTTTTCTTGTAAAGTAATATCGCCGGACGAGTATTTTGAGAAAAGAAAAGAATATCTTACAGGTGATAGCTTGATTGAATGGGATGTCTATATGCTGGGTTTTGCGAAAAAGATGTATGATGGTGATTTTATCATGATAGAAGAATACGGAAGAGAAATTGGAATAGCATTTATGGCAAAAGGCGGTAATGAAGTTTTTGTAAAAGAAGTTCTGTCAGAAAATTTTAAAAAAGCTATTGCAGCAATACAAAACATTTGTAATACAGAGAAGTTAAGCATTGTTTATCCTGATAAAAATGCAGTGCCCTTTGCTATGATGTATCCTGAAGTATACACGAATACATTTTTTAATATTGCACTGGATTAAAATTACATTTTTTAATATTTTTTTGTAGAAAATACTTGAAATTATTTTATAGGTGTGGTATAATATCTTTCGTTGAGTTATTTAGCGGGAATTAGCGCAGTTTGGTAGCGCGCTTCGTTCGGGACGAAGAGGCCGCAGGTTCAAATCCTGTATTCCCGACCACGTCAGAGTAAGCTATATATCGCTTGCTCTGATTTTTTATGCAAAAAAACAGAGTTCGCTCATTTTGATTTGCTCACTAAAGTAGTGGTTATATCCCTAATGTAAAATGCCTTGCAGGTTATATTTATAAAGTCAAAGGCATATTTTTCGCCACACTTTTCAATTTGCACAAGCTGTGTGCAGAGTCGGCGAATCCCTATATCGGTATCAAGTGGAGGGGTTATAACGGGTGTTAAAATTATATTTATGCCAAGATTTGCTGCCATTTCCAGGTATTTGTCAATAAGCTACCAATGATGCTCTGATGACGGATTTCGTCGTTGAAATTAGCCGAATAAAAAAACAAAAAGTAAATAACGAACCTTTTCATAGGATAATGGTATTGCATAGGGGGTGAAAAGTGACATAATAAAATCGTAGAAAAAGGTTTAGGTATTCATATCCGGTTTACCGGGTGTGAGAAATTTCAGCTAAAGCTGAGAAAGGAAAGTGAAAAAACTATGAAAAACAAAACAAAAAAAGTCATTAGCCTTATAACTGCAATGGTTATTTTAGGCGGCGTAATGTCAGGCTGCGGAAATAAGCAGGCTTCCTCTGACGGAAAAGTGGAGATTACCATAGGTAATGTTCCTAAGGAAACAAATGAAGCAGAGTATGCTTTGTTTAAGGAAAGAGTAGCAGAAATGAACGAAAAGCGTCCTGACGTTAACGTAGTTGAACGCAGGTACGGATATGGTGTTGATACCTTCCTTCCTATGGCATCAAGCGGAGATTTGCCGATGCTGTATGATATTGCGTTTACAGAACCAAAGAAGATTATAGACGGAAATTTTGCCGGCGACATTACAAAGCAGGTAAAGGAAAGAGGCTATGATAAGGCACTTAATCACAGTTATATGATTGACGTTATAAGAGACGGAAAGTACTACTTTATTCCGTGGAATGTATATGTGATGGGAATTTTGTGTAATGCACAGCTCTTTGAACAGGCAGGCCTTGTAGATGAAAATGGTATTCCGCTCTTCCCGACAAGCTGGGAGGACCTTGCTGAAAAGGCAAAGATAATTCAGGATAAAACAGGTGCACAGGGCTTCTTTATGCCATCAATGAATGGTGATGGCGGATGGTTCTTTATGAATGTTGCCTGGGCATTCGGTGCTGAGTTCGAGGAATATATCGACGGCAAGTGGACAGCTGTTTACAATTCACCGGAAATGGTCAAGGCATGTCAGTATCTGCACGACCTGAGATGGAAATATGATGTCCTCGGTGATAATGCTCTTGTAGCTGCACTTGATTCCCGTAAGCTTTTTGCAGGTAACCAGCTTGCAATGACTATATATGCACCGTCAAACGAGAGAAATAACTTTGCAGACGTTTTAACACAGAACGATTTGCCGCTTGAAGTTTTTTCAATGTGTGCTATGCCTAAGGGCGTTGACGGAAAAAGAAAGGCTTTGATGGGCGGATCACTTTATGCTTTCTCACAGACAGCAACACAGGAACAGCTTGATGCTTGCTTTGACTGGCTTGAAATCTGCGGATATACACCTGAAATGAGCGAAGAAAGAATAAAGAAGCTAAAAGAGAATTTTGCTACAGACAGTGAGAATAACTATGTTGTAGGTGCATCAAATGCATATGTATGGAACAGCGAGGAATATGTGAATGCATTTGAGGATGCAAGAAAAGAGTACATAAACGTAGACCAGAGAAAGTTTGCTCAGTACCCTGACCTCGAGAACACAATTCTTTGTCCTGAGCCGCCACATTGCTGTCAGGATCTTTACATAATGCTTAGTGAAATCGTTCAAAAGATACTTTTGGATGAAACCGTTGATATTCAGGCAATACTTGATGAAAGCGTAAAGAATTTCCAGACAAACTTCTTGGATAAAATAGACTAATGTAAGAAAGTCTTACAATGCTTAAAGGCGGAGAGATACATAGCTTATAGAGATATATTATGTATCTCTCGCTTATTCTTAATTTGTAATACGATTTAAAGGTGAGGAATGAAATGAAAACACAAGTCATGGCTAAAAAGTCTAATATATTTTCGAAGCTG
>JAZNIV010000007.1:0-5090 GCA_045577675.1 Clostridia bacterium | reverse complement strand
GGGGAATCGGGGAATTTTGCGAGTTGTGGGTTGCTCTGTTGTCGCTTGTCTTGGTATTTGCAACATTTGTTTTTCCCTTTGGCCGGGCATTTTCCCGAAACCTTTGTAATTTTTCCTGTGAGGGAGTGTGAGTGGTAAGCTTTGTGAGGACATCTCTGCGAAAATCCGTCGGCAAATCGCCGGCGAAAAATCAAGACGAATTGCCGCTTTTGTCCTCTCGCATAGCCTTGACCAACGAATTTCCTCGGGCTCATAACCCGAAGGTTGTAGGTTCAAATCCTGCCTCCGCAACCAAAGAAGAACCGTAATTTTGATACAAAGTTACGGTTCTTTTTCTATGCTCAAAAAGCCTTAAATAGAGGGATTTCTCAAAAAAAGAAAAGTTCCGTTGTGATTTTATGTGCGTTTATTTGAGTTAAAATTAGACATCTTATACATTTTCTTAATTCACAATGAAACTTATCTTCGAAAATAAATGCACCGCTTTTGACTTGAAATTTTGTCAAAGCGGTGCATTTTGCTTTTCAAAAAACTCATCATCAAAGTATTGAATTTTCTCACAGGAATGAACGCAAGAATCGTAAATGGGTACTCATTGGCTATGCTTGCTATTACCCCATAGAGTTACTTTTTATCCCTTTATGCAAGTAACAATCAAAACCGTTTTTTTACACGGTTTTAACAAAAAAATCTCCATAATACTGTATGTTTCACAAAACATCTTGTATTATGGCAGAAATTGTGATAAAATACATTCATTAACTTTAAGGAGGTGTATTTTACTATGAATAAAACAGAACTTGTTGCACTTATGGCTGAAGAAGCAGGCATCACAAAAAAGGATGCTGAAAAGACATTAAATGCATTTATCGGCGGCGTACAGAACGCAGTTAAAGCCGGAGATAAGGTTTCTTTAATCGGCTTTGGTACATTTGAAGCTCGTGAGAGAGCAGCACGCGAGGGCAAGAATCCTCAAACGGGTGCAAAAATCAAAATTGCAGCTTGTAAGGTTCCTGCATTTAAGGCAGGTAAAGCCTTCAAGGATTTAGTAAAGTAAATCATAAGACAAAAGGCAACAAATATAAAACCATCTGCATTACCAAGTCGGTCTTACAGATGGTTTTATTGTTTATTCAATTACAATTCTGAGTGAAAACTTGCGGTCATTAGTCTTAAATTCATAAGCGGCACCGGCTTTTTCGCAGAAGGCTACTATTGAGCGTGTTCCGAGACCGTGTTCTGATTTCGTGCTTACGGGAACACCGTTTTTATCGAGGCTTATGTTTCCGTCAAAACTATTGCTTATCTGTATCATAAAGCAAGGATAAGTTATTGCCTGTATTTCGATATATCTGTCTTCGGGTTTGAGCTTCATACAGGCGTTGATAGCATTTTCAATAGCATTAGCAAACACTACCGAAAGCCCGACTTCATCTACCGGCAATGTGTCCGGCAACTTGATAGAGGTTGTAATTTTTATTTGATTACTCTCTGCTTTTTGAAGATATGATGCAAGAATGGAATCTATAACGGCATTTGAGGTATATCGCTTAACCTTTGTTTCATCCAGCTTCTTATGATATTTTTGCAGGTATTCAATCAGTTCATCATATTGCTTGTTTTCTGCCATTGTTGCAATGGAGTCTATTTTATGCCTGAAATTATGTCTTTCTATGCGGAAAGCTTCTTCGGATAAATTTATTTCGGCAATACGTTCTCTCATATTTGAAATCTGGAGTTTTAATATGTTTTCCTGCTCATTAGCAAAATGTAATTCTGCTTGATGCTTCAGCGTTATGAAAATATTGATATACAAAACAGGCATTAACACAAACAATAAAATTGCAAGCGGTAAGTATTCAGGTCTGTCTGTAATAATAGTCGGAAAGCTCATTACAAGCACCAGTACAACATAAAATACTCCTCCGATGGCAGCAAATGCGTACCAGCCTTTTTTCGTATGCTTTTGTATTTCCAAAAATGCAGCTCTGAATTTTTTTGCAACAAACCATTCAAGCAAAGGAAACGCAATAAGTCTTGATATAAACATAAAAATAAAGTTGTCGCCGGGCAAATAATAATCTAAGATGTAGGTAATATATATGATTTCAAGCGAAATGGTATCTACTACGCAGAAAGTAAACAAAAACCTTCCGTCACGGTATTTTGCAAGAAACCAAAAGAATATAAGGCTCGGCAGCGTACAGGTAAGCAGCACTATCTCTCCGGTTTTCTCTGCACCGAGAATAAAAAAACAAGCCAAATTAAATATAGCAAGCGGAACCATTACAATTATGGTAAGCGTCATAGCCTTTTTCTTCGGGTATCTGGACTCATAAAGAAACATAAACAGGATGAGTACATGAACCAAAGACCATATAACAGATAATTCTCGAAATATTGTCATATTCTGCTTTCCTCCTTAAACCAAAAATCTATCCACGCTGAGCGAACATCAAGGCAGGCGGACTTTGGCAGGAATAAAATGTTTTCATTCCGAAAAACCAAAGAATCTTTTTTTACGGAACTGACATGATACAAGTTTACCAACATACTGCTTCCGCAAAGGAAAAAAGAATTATCGCATAACAGTTCTTCTACTGCTTTTGAAAATCCTGTGCGGATAGTTGTGCTCTCTAACGTGCTTCCGTCTGCAAGATGATATACGATTGCTTTTCTGACAAGCTCTGCATAGACGATTTTTTCATACGAAAGTCTTGTAATACCTTCGGAAGTTTTTACTATAAAACTTTTTTCTTTGGATGAAATGTGTTCGGCTATATCATCAAGTGTGTTAAAAAGCTCGCTTTCTGCAACGGGTTTTAGGATATAGTTCGTAGCTTTTGCTTTGTAGGAATCTATCGCAAATTCATCATTTGATGTAAGATATATTATTTTTCCTTTGACACCTTGCCTGCGTAATTCAACACCAAGCTCAATGCCATTCATACCGGGCATAACTACATCAAGTATAAAAGCATCAAACTCACAGTTTTTGTTGATTGCGTCAAGCAAATTTTCAGCATTGGCAAATTCTGAAACAGTAATATTTCTGCTGGAATTTTGTTTTATGTACTCATTCAAGAGAGAAATAATTTGTGATCGACATATCATATCGTCATCACATACTGCAATTTTCAAATTCATCACCTCACAGCCATTTTTAGTATTGTAACATAAAAATCATCTTTTGTCGATATTTCGGGAGAATTTTAATTAATTTCGTTACTTTTGAAATAAAAAAAGCAAAGAATTTTACACCACTAAATAAATTTAGTGCAAAAACTGTCAAAATTAGTGCAGGGCAACAAAAGTATAATATAAATATGGTAAAATAAGATAAATAATTATGTGTTTTATTTTCGCTTAAAGGGGTGGTTGTTTGATAAGAAAAATTTTTTGCAGTGCTGCAAAGCATACCGCAGTTTTTGCTGTCGTGTTGTTTCTGTTGTGGCTGCTCCTGTTTCTTTCTGCACTGATCCCCAATGATATGATTCGGGACAATATGGAACAAAGTGCGCTTTCCTATAAAAAGCGAACTGCTTTTGAATTTGCAGATGGTAAAAAGCTAAATTCCGTAGCGGATCACTATGCTGATTCTATATGGCTGAATGTTTCGTGGAATATGGGTGAAGACAGTCCGCTTATATCTTCAATCCGTACAAATTATTATGATGGCGGAGAACTTGGCGTAAATGCAGGACTGTATCTTTCGGTAACACAAGGCACAGAGCCAAACAAAGACTACACACGTTACTGGCACGGAACGGTAATGTTTATACGGCTCGGACATCTTATTACCGATGTTGAAGGCGTGAAGCTAATCGGATTTATTGCCTTTCTGCTTCTTGTTGGGCTTTCGCTTTTTATACTTGCCCGAAAAAGGCATTGGGATTTGGCTGTAGTACTTGCTTTGTCCCTTGCGGCGGTGCAGATTTGGAATATCCGGCTGAGCATGGAATATCAGCCTGCATTTATCCTTGCTTTTGTGCTTGTTCCGTTGTTTCTCATTTTGGAACGCAGAGATGATAAATGGCTGACAATATTAAGTGTTGTAAGCGGAACGGCAGTTGCCTTTTTCGACTTTCTCACAACCGAAACGGTAACGATACTTATTCCTCTCGCTCTTGTGATTGCAGTCAGAACAAAAGAAAACAGGCTCGGCAGCTTAAAGGAAAATTTGCTTCTGCTCCTGAAATGCGGAATATGTTGGGTGCTTTCATACGGCGGAGCCTTTATAGTTAAATGGCTTATCGCAAGTATGGTAACAAATACCAACGCATTTGAAACGGCTCTTTCCTCTGTCGCAGAGCGTATGGGAAATAAAGTGGAAATGTACGCCGATAAGCCAAAATCAATTCTTTCAGCCGTTGCGGCAAATCTGTCAATGCTATTTGGGAGTGAAATTAGAGTTGATGCAGGACGGACGGCACTCGGAATTATATTTTTGGTTCTGATTTTACTGTCTGTATGGTATCTGTTCAGGGGCAAGGATAAAAAATCGGAGGCAACAATAATTTTGATTGTACTCGGTGCAGTTGTTCTGATAAGATGTCTTGCACTTAACAATCACTCATACCTACATTGCTTCTTTACATACAGGGCACTTGTAACGCCTATATTTGCTCTGCTTGCGGCAATGTGGCTGAACATTGAACTGCCTCACAAGAAACGGAGGCGGAAATGATGGAATTTACATTCTTAATGCCGTGCCTTAATGAATCGGAAACATTGGAATTTGCAATAAACGAAGCCAATAGTGCCATAGAAAGATTAAAGCTCAATGCGGAGATTTTAATTGCCGACAACGGCTCAATTGATAACTCGGCAGAAATTGCAATAAAAAACGGCGCTAGAGTAGCAAATGTGAAAATAAAAGGTTACGGCTCGGCACTGATTGGCGGTATTAAAGCTGCCAAAGGAAAATATATCATAATGGGCGATTGTGACGGAAGCTATGATTTTGCACATCCCGATTTGTTTGTGCAGGAATTAAGACGCGGAGCAAAGCTCGTTATGGGAGACCGTTTCAAAGGCGGAATAGAAAAAGGCGCAATGTCTTTCAGCCACAAATGGGGTATCCCGTTTCT
>JAZNIV010000006.1:0-9821 GCA_045577675.1 Clostridia bacterium | reverse complement strand
CGCTGCCATAAAGGACAGCTTGTTTATTCTATCACAGCTCTCCGCTTTTGTCAAGACCTTTTTTCAAAGTTTTTAAATCTTTTTTAAGGCCCTGCCCCATCTTGCGGACAGCTTGTTTATATTACCATATTTATTCGGCTTTGTCAAGAAATTTCAACATTTTTTTTAACCTTTGTTATTATTAAACAGTTTTTATAAACTTTTTCAAAAGCTTTTTGACAAGTTGCTTAAATCTGATAATATAATATCTTATTCTTTGCTTTTTTACCTGTTTTATACAATAGTTACGATATTTTTTTTCATTGCAGCCTACATATGTATCTTCCCTATAAAATCCATCTGCGACAGCAAGAATATTTTCCTGCTTTATTCCATATTCCCGCATATACTGATTATCGCCGCACATCACATAGCCGTCTTTTAACACTTTTACCACACGGTGAAGAACAAACTGCCCGTCCTCCCGCAAGTACAGCGGTAAGTCATATTTTTTCAGCTTATCAGGTGCAGACTTTAAAACAACAGAATCTACTCCCTGTCTAAGCATCGGCAGCATACTTGTGCCTCTCGGTGCAAACCTGACGGTTTTTCCCGAATCAAGCTGTTCCTTCATAAAAGGCCACATATCTTTGAGCTTTACGTTATTTACATTATTCATTGATAATCAACAGCTTTCCGTCATTCAATTTAATAAGAAATTCGGTTATATCCTTTTTTGCAGTTTCCTCATCAACATCGTATTCAGCCATCAAGGCAGTGAGCATATCCTCTTTTGTAGCACCCTTTTCAAGTACGCTCCATAAAAAAGCACCGGTTTCATTAACGGTGATCATCCCGTTAAAGTCAACAGCTTCGTCACCTACGCCTATAACGATGTAGTTCCCTGCAACCTGTCTTAAAATAAATCCATCTTTAATTCTCATATCATTAACCTCTTTCAATTAAGTTAGCCGCCTATTTCACAATAAAGTCCTGACTTTTTTTGCAGTATCATGTAAGCTATACATATAATTTTCAGGAATCAGTTTTTATAGCAAAAAATTCATAATCCCCTCCCAATCCTGTATATTTACTTACCGATAGGTGCAAGAAGTTTATACAATTAGAGTAATTATATCATATTTTTAATAACATTTCAATATATATTTTTCGTTTTATTTTACACAAAAATATATTTGACATTTAGCCTTCAGTATGTTAATCTTTTAAAAGCAAAGGAGATATATGGAATGAGAATTTTAGGAATAGATTTTGGCGATGCAAGAGTAGGCATCGCTGTAAGCGACATAATGGGCTGGACCGCACAAGGCGTCGGTACACTAAAAAACCGTGGTTTTAAGAAGCTATCCGAAGAGCTTTTAAAAATATTGGAGGAATACAAGCCGGAAAAGATAATTCTTGGGCTTCCAAAAAACATGGACGGTTCCCTCGGCTTTCGTGCAGAAGCAACCTATGAATTTGCAGAAAATTTAAAGACGATCTATACCGGAGAAATAGTTTTCTGGGATGAGCGGTTGACCACAGTAGGGGCATCACGTTTTCTAAACGAAACGAACACAAGAGGAAAATCACGAAAAAATGTTATTGACACCGTTTCAGCCTCCCTTATTCTTGAAGGATACCTTAACAGTTTAAAAAATAGTTGACAATGTTGTGCTTTTATATTAAAATATGAAACAAGGAATATTAATTTACATTTTAAAGTATAATATTAAAGCGATAAGGAGTACGTTATGGAAGACAATATTTTGATTTTAGAGGATGACAAGGGTAATCCTTGTGAATTTATGGTAATTGACGTATATGAATTTAATAATTCAACCTACTTTGCAATGGTAGAGGTCATTGAAGGCAGTGCAGATGAATCAGACGAGGTTGTTATTATGAAGGTTTCCGGCGATATTGACGGAGACGACGCTGAGCTTGTTATGATAGAGGACGAGGCTGAGCTTGAAGCGGCCTTTGAAGAATTTGTACGCCGCGATCAGGAACAGGCAGAAGAATAATTTTAAAAATTTATAAAAATCTATTGCCATATTAAAAGTTTTGTGGTAATATGATTACATAAGAAAATCACCCTGCAATTCACGTATAGAGCCTACATTTTTTACCAACACTTCTTATACGGGATTTCGGCTCTTCTTGCAGCGTATACGCCTCCTTTTCCCTTTTGGGAACTGCCAGTGGACATATAAAGCAAGAAGGAGATAACCCACCTGCGTCAGCAGGTAAGAAATCAGGTCTTTTTTACGGTCTGTGTGGGGTTTTTAAATTAAAAACAATGACGGCAGCTATGAAGCTAACCTCAAAGTATATACAAATCAAATATTAACTTGCTTGTGAATGAGTTCGGTATTGTACCGGACTCATTTCTTATACAAAAACGGCTTAAACACAAGATTTAAGCCGTTTTTCACGTGTCAAGGCAGAACGATATAGATACAATCATGCCGAAGGCACTCTCGTAAAAAGGTGGTAGCGACAGCGAGCCGCCTGAGAGTGCGGATGCATTCGAACAGGAAAGCCGAGCGAGCCTTTTTACGAAAAAGGAAGAGCAGCGAAATGAGCGAACTCTGATTTTTGTATAAAAAATCAGAGCAAGCGATATATAGCTTGCTCTGACGTGGCAGGGGTACAAGGACTCGAACCTTGGGCACACGGTTTTGGAGACCGTTGCTCTACCAACTGAGCTACACCCCTAAATTTAACTACCTGAATATGATACCACAAAATACCCTGTTTGTCAACACTTTTTTCAATTTTTAATCCAAAAAACATGAATTAAATTCCAAATATTTTGCATAAGACAACATCCCAAAGGCAAAATCGCTTTTGGGATGTTTAATATCATATTATAAAACGAGTGATGGTGCTGAGTAAACACGAGCAGCAAGCTCACTGTTTAACATATAAAGACTCTTTGGGTCAGAACCGAACAGCTCCATTTTAGAAATCAAATCATTAGCATTTGTTTCTTCTTCTCCCTGTTCCTTTACAAACCAATCAAGAAACTGCATTGTACGGAAATCCTTAACCTCATAAGCTGCTGCATAAATATCATTGATAAGCGATGTTACATATATTTCATGCTCAAGCCCTGCTTTTAAAACTCCCATATCGCTGTCAAGAACCTTATCAGGCTTCGCAATAGCCTCTAATGTTACTTTTTCATTGTTGTTCTGCAGATAACGATAGAAAAGCATTGCATGATCTCTTTCCTCTTGAGCCTGAATATAGTACCAATTCGCAAAACCATCAAGACCTCTCTCCTCAAAATAGTTTGAGAAATCAAGATATAAATATGCAGAATATAGCTCCTTATTAATTTGTTGATTTAGCAAATCTCTTACTTTAGCATTTATCACAGCTGTTCCCTCCTGTATTTTTTTTATTTATTATATCACGTATAACGTCAAGTGTAAAGTATCATAACATAAATTGTTAGTTAATTTAAGATTATTTTTTCATTTTCTCTAAGTCATTTTTACGGATTTCAACTCGTCTTACCTTACCGCTGATGGTTTTTGGAAGCTCATCAACAAACTCGACAATTCTCGGATATTTGTAAGGAGCGGTATGTGTCTTAACATATTCCTGAATTTCTTTTTTGAGCTCGTCTGTACCTTCATTTCCTTTAACAAGAACGATAGTTGCCTTTACAATCTGACCACGAACCTCATCAGGAACAGGCGTGATTGCACATTCCAAAACATAAGGAAGCTCCATGATAACGCTTTCAATCTCGAAAGGTCCGATACGGTAGCCGGAAGATTTGATAACATCATCAATTCTGCCCACATACCAAAGGTATCCGTCCTCGTCCATTGTTGCCTGATCGCCTGTGTGATAATATCCGTCATGCCAAACCTCATTTGTTTTTTCTTCATCCAGATAATATCCGATAAAGAGACCGCACGGAACCTTATCCTTTACGCGGATACAGATTTCACCTGCATCACCTGTCTTACACTCATTTCCGTCAGGATCAAGGATGACAACATCATACAGAGGACTTGGTCTGCCCATTGAACCGATTTTTGGTTTTGAGCCCACAAAATTCGCAATAGAAAGTGTCGTTTCAGTCTGTCCGAAGCCTTCCATAATTGTAAGTCCTGTTGCTTTTTTAAACTGATTGAAAACTTCAGGATTTAATGCTTCACCTGCTGTTGTCGCATACTCAATAGAAGAAAGGTCGTACTTTGACAAATCTTCCTTTATGAAGAAGCGATACATTGTAGGCGGTGCACAGAAGGTTGTAATATGATATTTTGCAAACATCGGAAGAATGTCCTCGGAATGGAAACGGTCAAAGTCATAGGTGAATTGTGCCGCTTCGCAGAGCCACTGTCCGTAGAGCTTACCCCAGAGTGCTTTTCCCCAGCCTGTATCGGAAATCGTAAAGTGGAGTCCGTCAGGATTTACATTATGCCAGTGTTTAGCAGTCGGATAATGACCTAAAGCATATTTATATGAATGAGTTGCGATACGTGGATATCCGGTTGTTCCTGATGTGAAGAGCATAAGCATCGGGTCATTTCCGCAAGGGGTGTTTTCCGTGCGGAAATAGTGTGTGCTGAAGCGTTCCATTTCAACATTGAAATCCTTCCACCCTTTTTTACTTCCGCCAACTAAAACCTTAACCATTTTCGGGAAGCCGGCAGCAGCTTTTTCAGCTTCATCTGAAACATCTCCGTCTGCGGTACATACAATTGCTTTAACCTTTGCAGCTTTATATCTGTATTCAAAGTCATGCTCTACAAGCTGGTTTGTTGCAGGGATTGCGATTGCACCGATTTTATGAAGTGCAAGCATACAGAACCAGAACTGATAATGTCTTTTAAGTACAAGCATTACGGTATCGCCTTTTTTGATGCCGAGTGACTCAAAATAGTTAGCAGTTTTTGCAGAATACTTTTTCATATCACTGAATGTAAAGCGCCTGTCTGTCTTGTCATTTGCAACCCACATCATTGCAAGCTTATCCGGATTCTTTTCAGCAATAGCATCAACACAGTCAAATGCAAAGTTAAATTTATCATCATTTTTGAAGGTGATGCCGCTAAATACACCATTTTCATCATAGGTTGATTCGATAAATTTATCTGCGACGGTTTCTGACTTAGCTTTTTTAGCAGCGACCTTAGCAGCAATCATCGGTGCTTCGGGATATTCTTCAGTAACCTTGCCATCCTGTGGATTTAATACAACTGCATGGAATTCACATCCTCCTTCTGAAACAGCAACCATTCCGTGCGAAATGATACTGTTATAGAAAATAGAATCGCCTTCATGAAGGACATCTATATGGTTTCCAACCTGAACCTTTAGTGAGCCTTTAACGATAACGTCAAATTCCTGACCATTATGCGAATTTAACTGAATCGGGCTATTTTGTTCCTCTTCAATGTACGGAAATTTAACAAGAAATGGTTCTGCTAATTTTTCCTTAAACTTAGGTGCAAGGTTATTGTATTCCACACCATGCTTCTTTACAATTTTAAGACCTTCACCCTTTCTTGTGATAGCGAAGGAGGTAAGAGTTGTACTTGTTCCCTCAAGCAAATCAACAACCTCAACATCACAAGCCTTTGCACACTTATAAATAAAAGTAAAGCTGAAGTCTGTTTCGCCTTCTTCCAAAAGCTTGTAATCCTCTACTGATACACCGCAAAGCTTAGCAAGCTCTTCGGGTGTATATCCTTTTGCTTCTCGCAGGTCACGGATTCTGCCTGCTACTTCTTTCAAACTGTAATCCATTGTTTTTGTCTCCTTTCTGGTTTTGACAAATTTGATACTTGGTTACAAATCTGAATAAAACAAAAAACTCGCCTCAAAGATAGCCTTGAGACGAGTTATAATAACCCGCGGTACCACTCAAATTACGAAAAATTTAATTTCCGTCACTTACCGGACTCTAACAAGTCCTTTGCCTTTACGCAGCATTACGGAAGGAGTCTACTAAGCATCGCTTTTCGGTCCTTCGACTCAGAGGTGATAAGTCATTGGAAAGCTCCACCATTGCCTCGCACCAACCGGCAACTCTCTCCAGGTTTCACAATCCGACCGTCCTCGTCATAGTCGTTCTTTGTGATATTCAAATTTATATCATATTATACTCCACAAAAAATGCTTTGTCAATAGTTTCATACAAAAAAGTTTATAATTTTTTTGCAACAAAAAGGTGTGCCCTAAGAAAGTAGCCTTTACAGACCGCTGCACACCCTTTAAAGCTTATTAATTTTTCGGATTAACAATATCACGCCAGTCCATATCTCCACGTTCAAGACCATGAATAAGAACTTCAGCAGTAGCAAGATTAGTTGCCACAGGAATATTGTGCATATCGCAAAGCTTCAGCAAATTTGATATATCAGGTTCATAGCTTTCCGGAGTAATAGGATCACGAAAGAAAAGAACAAGGTCAATTTCATTATATGCAACTCTTGCACCAATCTGCTGATCACCACCCTGAGAGCCTGACAAAAATCTGTATACACTCATTCCGGTATTTTCGGTTATCATTTTGCCTGTATTATCAGTTGCGAAAAGAGAATGCTTATCAAGAATACCCTTATAGGCGATGCAAAACTGAATCATCAGTTCTTTTTTCTTATCGTGTGCTATACATGCTATGTTCAAATTCTTATACCTCCAATACCAAAATATACATTCATTATATCAAAAAAATACAAATTTGTAAATATTTTTTTTAAATTTTATGGCAACAATCCACTAATTATTGTATCAGGTGGCGAAACATTCCCCGATACTGTGCTGTTTTCGTTGTTTTTTAAATTAAAATATTCATCATAAATATCTCTTGCCACATAAGCAGCATTTGCACCGCGGTATCCGTGTTCTATTACAACACACACAGCTATTTCCGGTTCATCAAAGGGAGCAAAGGAAATAAACAAAGCATTATTTGATGCTTTTTTACTAATCTGTGCTGTTCCTGTTTTTCCTCCGACGCTTATAGGATAGCCATTAAAAATCTGTTTTGCCGAGCCTTCGTCTGCCACTCCCAGCATACCCCTTCGTACTGCATTTAAGTTGTCCTCTGATATTTCAACATTATTGGCAACTACAGGCTTATTTTCATAAACAAGCTTGCCATCGGTTGAAGAATGCACACTTTTAATTATATGTGTGCGATAACGTGTTCCTCCGTTTGCTATAGTCGCTGCATAGTTTGCAAGACCTATAGGAGTAAATGAAGAATATGACTGCCCGATTGCTGTCTGGATAGTATCTCCTCCCACCCAGTTCTGGTCCTTTGCATCACTATATAAGGTTTTCTTATAGCTTGGACTTGATACATTACCGCTAACCTCCTCGGTAAGCTCAATGCCGGTTTTTTCGCCAAGTCCCATCTTTTGTGCATACTCATCAATGGCATTAATACCTACACGTCTGCCTGTTTCGTAAAAGAAACAGTTGCATGAATTCTCAATTGCCTTGGTAACATCCTGCATTTCATGGGTTTTCTTCTGCTCTGTCCATATCCAGCATTTCGGCTGATAATCCTCAAAAAAGGTATAAATTCCATCACACGGAAGCTGCTCATTTACAGTTATTGCACCTGTTGAAAGTGCAGCAATTGCAGTTAGCGGCTTAAAGGTCGAGCCGGGTGTGTAAGCACCGCTGATTGCCCTGTTCCACAATGGTTTTGCCGGATCCTCACGCAAGATATTATAATCCTGATTATATGTTACAGGGTCAAATGTAGGATAAGTAGCAAGAGCAAGCACATCCCCCGTTTTTACATCAAGCACAACCGCTGCACCCGAGTCTGCGTCTCCACCTTTTTTATCTTTATCTTTTCCGGCTTCGGCTATTTGCCTGATGTTCCGTTCGAGTGATTCCTCTGCAGCCCGCTGCAGATTTGCGTCAATTGTAAGCACCACATAATTACCAGGAACAGCCGGTACATCGGTATCATCACCTATAAGCTCAGAATCTTCGCCATAATAAACATTTTTACTGCCGTCTGTACCTCTTAAATATTCCTCGCAAATTTTTTCAATGCCTTCTTTTCCCACAAGGTCATTAAGCCCGTAGCCCTTCTTTTTAAGTTCAACATATTCATCCTTATATATTTTTCCAATTCTGCCAAGAACATGAGCCGCAAGCTTTCCTTGAGTATACTGCCTGTAATAATCCTGCGTCACCTCAACACCCTGAAATTCATTTTGTCTTTCTTTAATCTTAGATACAACGGTTGCCGATACATCATCTGCTACAATATACGGTGTATTAATAGAAAATCCTGCTTTATTTATCTCGTACCGCATACCAGCTAGCCGCCTCGAGTTAAAGCTCTCAAGTCGGGGTGAAATCTTATAAGCTGCTTTATAATATTCAAGTGCCTCGTCTGCAGTCATATCAGCTTTCAATTTTTTTGAATTTTCTGCGATACTCTGCCATTCCTTTTCGTCAGTAAAAGTATATGGTTCATCTGTCGAAATCGGCAAAGTGTCTACAAGAATAACTCCATCCTCATCAAGAATTTTAAAAAGCTTCAAAAGCATTGCATTAAATTCCTCATCAGTAATGCTTGTTTTTTGAAGCTTTATAGAGTATCCCTTTCTGTTAGTGACAAGCACCTTTCCGTTGCGGTCGGTAATTTCTCCGCGGGGTGCATTTTGTGTTATGCTTGCCGAAACACGCTGGTCAGACAGATTTTTATACCCTTGACCGTTTATAATTTGCATATCATATAGACGCCAGACAATCGCACCAATCATAAGTACAAGAATGATTTTTATAAAAAGCAACCTGCCCTTTGACACAGCCCTCTACCTCCTTTTAAACATAGTAAGCTTCAAGATTGGGTAAAAAATCAGAGATACAAAAACATTATATACTGCTGTCGGCAAAATGATTGAGACAAACAAGCTGCCAAAGCTGTTTCCGATATCCCTGATATGAAACAAATAGTATATTATATTTGTAAACACCGACAACACAAAAACATCGATTATCATTAATAAAACCTTTGAAGAAAACAGTCTGTCACGAATGTACAAGGTTATAAGTGCAGAAAGTGTAAATGTAAAAGTATATGTACCAAAACCATAACCTGTAAGTACGTCAATAACACAGCCTAAAGCAGCTGCAATTCCTGTTACAAAATTAATATCATCTTCAAAAAGTGCAGCGACTACACAAAAACAAAAGGACAGCATCGGAACAGCACCGCTTATTTTAATATAGCTTCCAAAGGTCATTTCACATAAAAGTATTAAAATGCATATAGTAGCATAATGTATACCCTTAATCACTTTCATTCCGCTTCAGCCCCTTGCTCCGGTAATTCACCCTCTGGAAAAACGTCATTATCCGCAGTATCCGGAATATAATTTTCATTAGCCTCTGTTATTACAAGCACCTCGTAAAGTGCAGAAAAATCAACACTCGGTTCAACTATGCCGAAGTCAAGATTTCCGGCACTGTCGGATTTTATTTCTGTAACCTTTCCTAATGTCAGGTCAGCCGGATAAATACCTCCGAGGCCCGACGTTACAAGTATATCTCCCTTGATAAGGTTTTTATCGTTTGAAAGATACTCAAGCCGGCACCGCTTGTCCTCTGCAAGGTTCGCATCACCGCTGACAACTCCTACGTCACCGGTACGTGGAAGCTTAACACCGACGGAATTTGAAGTGTTTATAACCGTCGATACCTCTGCCCAGTTTTTCCCGACAGCAGTTACTCTCCCGACTACACCAAGTCCGGTTATTACAATATCATCTACCTCAATACCCGAACCGGTACCTTTATTAAGCATCACAGTATCATACCAGCTGTTCGGTTCATAA
>JAZNIV010000005.1:0-4816 GCA_045577675.1 Clostridia bacterium | reverse complement strand
GTCCATACGCTTTCTAAACAGCTCCACGTTTTCGTACATTCTGTTTACCTGCCAGATAAGTCTCTCACTCTGAAGTTTTTTGAGTTCCTCACGAGGCATTGTCTCAATTTCTTTTTGCCACATTGCCATGTTAAATGACCTCCTTAAAGATTATAGCCTGACTCGAATGCCTTTAAGTTTACATCAAGGAATTTTTCGGGTACTGTTGTCTTAATAGTTTCAATCCATTTTTCGTATGGAATATCTGTGCTTTTTGCCATTACACCAATAAGAACAACGTTTACTGCTTTAAAGTTACCTGCCTCTCTGGCAAGTGAAAGGGCATCAACTAATGTAACATCTGCCTGAGCCTTGAGCTTATCGCTGATATTTTCAGGATACTCCATAGCGCCTGTAATAACCGGCATCGGGTCAATTTCCTGAGTGTTTACAATCAGCTTACCGCCTTTTTTTAAGTAGGGAAGAGCCCGGTATGCTTCCAACATTTCAAATGCGAGAATTATATCTGCTTCGCCGCGGTCGATAATAGGAGAGAAAACCTCTTCACCGTATTTTACATATGTAACAACGCTTCCGCCTCTCTGGCTCATTCCGTGAACCTCAGAAACCTTAACGTCATAGCCTTCGTTTATAACTGTGTTGCCGAGAATACGGCTTGCAAGGAGGGTTCCCTGACCGCCGACACCGACTATCATAATTTTCTTTGTCATTGTCTTAGTCCTCCTTTACTATTGCATCAAACGGACATACATTTATACATAAGCCGCAGCCGTTACACTGTGTAAGGTCAATTTTAACTCCGCCGTTTCCGTCCTCAGAGATGGCAGGGCAGCCCAGCTTCATACACATTTTACACTTCTTACAGTTTTCCGTAATTTTGCAATGACCTGTATATTTTACGGTTTTTAGAAGTGCACATGGTCGTTGTGCTATAATTACAGAAGGCTCTTCGCGTTCTGTTTCTTCCTTTACAACCTTTTCAAAGGTCTTAATATCAAACGGGTCGGCAACTGTAACGTGTTCAACTCCGACAGCCTTGCAAAGTGTCAGGAGGTTAACCTGTTTTGTTTCCTCACCGCGGATTGTGTAGCCTGTTGTCGGGTTGTCCTGATGGCCTGTCATACCGGTAATTGAGTTGTCAAGAATAATAACTGTATTGTTGCCCTTGTTGTAAACTATGTCAATAAGTCCGGTAATTCCCGAATGCATAAAGGTGGAATCTCCGATAACGGAAACAAGCTTTTTATTAAATTCGCTGCCTCGTGCCTTTGCCATACCGAGAGCTGCTGAAACTGATGCACCCATACAGATTGTTGTGTCAACACTTGCAAGCGGAGGAATTGCACCTAAGGTGTAGCAGCCGATGTCTCCGGAAACGACTAAGCCAAGCTTTTTAAGAACATAGAATACACCTCTGTGCGGACAGCCCGGACAAAGTACCGGCGGACGGGCAGGGATTGCTTCTGTTAATTCAGCCTGCTGTGGAGCATCTTCTCCTAAAATTGCCTTTTTTATCATTGTTGGAGTATATTCGCCTAAAAGTGTAAATATGTCTTTTCCGACAACTTCTACTCCAAGAGCTTTTAAGTGTTCTTCAATTACAGGGTCAAGCTCTTCGATAACGTAAAGCTTATCAACCTTTTCGGCAAAGTCGCGGATTAGCTTTTCCGGCATAGGGTAAACCATACCAAGCTTTAAGTAGCTTGCATTTTCGCCGAGTGCCTCTTTTGCGTACATATATGAAATACCTGATGTTATTACACCGATTTTTGTGCTGTTCATTTCAACCTTGTTAAAGTCACTGGTTTCAGCAAAATCTTTAAGTGCATTAATTCTGTCCTCAACCACTACATGACGCTTAACCGCATTTGCCGGCATCATTACGTATTTGCCAATGTTTTTCTCGTATGGCTTCAATTCAATTTCGGCACGCTCGCCTATCTCAACAAGGCTTTGTGAATGGGAAACACGTGTTGAAAGACGTATAAATACAGGTGTGTCAAATTCCTCTGAAAGCTCAAATGCACGGCGGGTAAATTCCTTACATTCCTGTGAGTCGGAAGGCTCAAGCATTGCAATTTTTGATGCTTTTGCATAGTGACGGGAATCTTGCTCGTTTTGGGAGGAGTGCATTCCCGGGTCGTCTGCAACGCAGAATACCAAGCCGCCGTTTACTCCTGTGTAGCTGACTGTGAAAATAGGGTCTGCCATAACGTTAAGCCCTACGTGCTTCATACAGGACATACTTCTTGCTCCGCCGATTGATGCACCGATTGCGACCTCTGCCGCAACCTTTTCGTTTGGTGACCATTCTGCATATATCTCATCGTATTTTACAATGTTTTCTGTAATTTCGGTGCTTGGTGTGCCGGGGTAGGAGGCTACAACCTTAACGCCTGCTTCATACGCACCCTGTGCAACCGCTGCATTACCTAATAATAATTTTTTCATAATTAGTTCCTTTCTGTTCTTTTTGTATGTGGGCTCTGCCCACACCCGAAAGCTTTTTGAAAAAAGCTTTACCAAAAACTTTATAGCAAAAGCGATACTTTTGCAGCAGAATAAATATTGTTACAAATATACCTTGCATCGGCAGTGCCGATGCAGTAAAAGTTTTCGCTGAAGCCTTTTTCAAAAGGCTTCTAAGGGGTTTAAGGGGCTTAGCCCCTTAGTTATATTTTACTGCTTGATTTCATTTTCGTGAGCAACAACCGATTTTACGCCGTACATTTCACGAAGCTTCGGTTTTTCTATTTTTCCTGTTGGGTTTCTCGGTACATCTGCAAATATAACCTTTCTCGGGCGTTTGTATCTTGGAAGGTCATAGCAGAAGTCCTCAAGCTCTTCTTCGGTCATTGTTTCATTAGGTTTGATCTCAACAATAGCTGCAGCAATTTCTCCAAGTCTTGCATCAGGAATACCGATAACTGCAACGTCTTTAATTTTATTATTTTTGCGGAGGAAGTCTTCAATCTGGACAGGGTAGAGGTTTTCTCCTCCTGAGATAATGACATCCTTCTTTCTGTCAACAAGGAAGATAAATCCATCCTCGTCCTCCTGTGCCATATCGCCTGTAAACAGCCAACCGTCCTTTAAAACCTCGTCAGTTGCCTTTTCGTCCTTATAGTAGCAGGTCATAACACCCGGTCCTTTAACAGCAAGTTCGCCGACTTCGCCCTTTTTAACGGTATTTTTGTGCTCATCGACAATCTTAACTTCCCAGCCATAGCCTGCTTTTCCAATAGCGCCGACCTTGTGAATATTTTCAACTCCAAGATGCACGCAGCCCGGTCCGATTGATTCAGAAAGTCCGTAGTTTGTATCATAAGCATGGTTTGGGAATACGTTCTTCCAACGATTAATAAGGCTTGGCGGAACAGGCTGTGCACCGATGTGCATAAGTCGCCATTGCGATAGCTCATAATCGTCAAGATTGATTTTTCCGCTGTCAATTGCATCTAAAATTTCCTGTGCCCATGGAACTAAAAGCCAAACTATAGTACATTTTTCTTCTGAAACAGCCTTTAAAATCCATTCCGGTTGAACGCCCTTTAGAAGAACTGCCTTTCCGCCTACTAAAAAGCTTCCGAACCAGTGCATTTTTGCACCGGTATGATAAAGCGGCGGAATACAAAGGAAAACGTCGTCCTTTGTCTGACTGTGATGGTTCTGCTCGGTCATTGCAGCATGCATAAGGCTTTCGTGGTTATGTATAATCGCTTTAGGAAAGCCCGTTGTGCCTGATGAAAAATAAATTGCTGCCTCATCTCTGTCGGCAAGCTTTATGTCGGGTGCCTTCGACGAACAATAGGTTACAAGCCTGTCATAGCTTTCTGCAAAGGTCGGGCAGTCCTCGCCGGCATACAGCCACATTTTAACCTTTGGTATTCTGTCGTAAATTTCCTCAACACGTCCGGTAAATTCAGGGCCGAATATAATCGCGTCTGAATCGGACAGCTTTAAGCAATACTTTATTTCATCTGCCGTATAGCGGTAGTTT
The DNA here is from genome assembly GCA_045577675.1 of Clostridia bacterium. Classification (GTDB taxonomy): domain Bacteria; phylum Bacillota; class Clostridia; order UBA1381; family UBA1381; genus UBA1738. Next base: position 816 of record JAZNIV010000005.1, on the reverse strand, counting down.
AAAGGTACTGCCAAAGCACCTGTTTTTAAGATACCGAAATAAATCGGCAGCCACTCAATACAGTTCATTAATAAAATTGCAACCTTGTCACCTTTTTTTATTCCTCTTGACAGGAGAAGGTTTGCAAATCGGTTTGCCTTTTTATTAAAGTCGCTCCATGTAATTTCCTTTTTGTATTCCTCGTGCGGCTTAGCTTCAATCAGGGAATATTCACGCCACGTTGTACGTGTCTGATTTTCAAGCTTGGGATTGATTTCTACCAATGCAACATCATTTGGATAGAAGTCCGAATTCTTTTTCAGGATTTCGGTAATCGGCATAATGTGTATCTCCTTTATTAAATTATTCTAAGTATAAATACCTTTTTAAACAAAAAAATCCTCTGCAAAAACAGAGGGCGGATTAACCGCGGTACCACCTCATTTTATCTGTGCCTCACAGCAAACAGACCTTATCGGGTAGGAAAATACCCTGCACTTTTGACGGGGTGCGGCCGGTGCGTTTTGCACAGCTCACGAAAACGTAATTCACATATATCCCTTCCATTGGCTTGCAGCAACCGCCAACTCTCTAAAGGCTCCGGATACAGCTACTTCAAATTCGGTCATCACTTTTAAATATCTACTTATTATATTAGTATAACATAAATTGAAAAAAAGTCAATGATTTTTTGTCGAATTGGATTATTATATTGAATTAATAAGAATATTATGATATAATCAGTTCATTAAAATGAATTTTATGAATAGTGAAAAATGAATAATAAAGAAATTAGGAACAAATGCTCCGCATTTGAAATAAAAAAATCGCAACTGC
>JAZNIV010000004.1:0-3052 GCA_045577675.1 Clostridia bacterium | reverse complement strand
TTTTTAGTTATTTTCAAGCTGACCAAGACTTGCCGCTTTTAAGTATGCATTTATAAATCCGCCGATATCGCCGTCCATAACCGCTCCGATATTACCCATTTCAAAGCCTGTTCTATGGTCCTTTACGAGGTTATAGGGGTGGAATACATACGAGCGAATCTGGCTTCCCCATGCAATCTCTTTTTGAACACCCTTAATATCCTCAATCTTTTCCTTTTGCTGCTGCTCGGCAATTTCTGCAAGCTTGGATTTAAGCATCTTCATAGCATAATCCTTATTCTGATGCTGTGAACGCTGAGTCTGACAAGCTGTTACGATACCGGTCGGGATATGTGTAATTCTTACAGCCGAGTCGGTTTTATTGATATGCTGACCGCCCGCACCCGACGCACGGTATGTATCAATTTTTATATCCTCAGGTCTGATATTAATTTCAATTTCGTCCTCAATTTCAGGTGTAACCTCAATAGATGCAAAGGAGGTATGACGCCTTCCCGACGCATCAAACGGAGAAATTCTGACCAGGCGGTGTACGCCCTTTTCCGACTTTAAATATCCGTTGGCATTAATGCCGCTTATGGATATTGTAGCACTCTTAACTCCTGCGTCATCACCCGGCAAAAGGTCGATGGTTTCAGTTGTATATCCGTTTTTCTGTGCGTACATCTGGTACATTCTGAGAAGCATTTCTGCCCAGTCCTGAGCCTCAGTACCGCCGGCACCTGCGTGGAAGGTCATAATTGCGTTACACTTATCATAATTTCCTGCAAGCAAGGTTTCAAGAGTCATTTTCTCAACCGACTCCTTAATCCCGTCAACTGTACTTTTTATTTCACCCAGCATTGATTCGTCATTTTCCTCATTTGCGAGGTCGATTAAAACAATTGCGTCCTCCCATGAGGTTTTTAAATTTTCGTATGCTAAGACCTTGTCCTTCAGCTGCTTGGTTTTCTGCAGAACCTTTTGGGAATTTTCCATATCGTCCCAAAAATCCTGTGCCGTTGCAGCTTCTTCAAGCTCCTTTATCTTTTCTTTTGTTCCTGCAATATCAAGCGAAGATTCAAGGTCTTGAATATTATTTTCAAGCCCCTGAAGCTCCAGCTTATACTGTTCATACTCTAACATTATTTCAATCCCTTTCCTGAAGGTAGTAGTTCAAAATGCGAAAAACTTATCTGCCGCAGCAGTGCTTATACTTTTTGCCCGAACCGCACGGACACGGATCATTTCTGCCCGGCACTTTTTTAGCAGAAACCGATTTTTTCGCAAGGCTGCCGTCTCCGCCTGTATCAAGAGGCTTTGCAACCTGAACACGTTTAATTTCCACCTGCGGACGAGGCTTAACTGCAAGCACATATCTTACAGTGTCTCTCTTAATAGCCTCAAGCATACCGTCATAGAGGTCACTTCCTACATTACGGTACTCAATTACCGGATCATGCTGACCATATGCACGAAGTCCGATTTCACGTTTAACATGCTCCATTTCGTCAAGATGATCCATCCACAGGGTATCAACCACACGAAGCATCATTACACGCTCAACCTCACGCATATTTTCGCCAAACAGCTCGCACTGCTCCTTGTAACGTTTTTCGCCGATTTTTAAAAGTCTTTCCCTTATATCTTCCTTGGTAATTGTATCAAGCTCGTCCTTTGTAACCTCAAATTCGCCCATTGCCATAAGATTCTGGTTGGCAAACTCGGTAAGAGCCTTTAAGTTCCAGTTTTCAGGAATATCGGTAATACCGATAAAATCATCAATGGCAGTATCAATCACAGACTCAATCATACTCTGAATCGTTCCCGAAATATCCTCACCGTCCAAAACCATCTGACGCTGTGCATAGATAATCTTTCTCTGCTCGTTCATAACCTCGTCGTATTGCAACACGTGGCGACGTGAATCAAAGTGACGGCTTTCGAGATTTTTCTGAGCATTTTCGATTGATTTGCTAAGGATTCCTGCCTCAATCGGCTCATCCTCTTCAATGCCTAAGGTCTGTACCATATTCTTCACTCTGTCCGAGCCGAAGATACGCATAAGGTCATCCTCCAAAGAGAGATAGAACTTTGACGCACCAGGGTCACCCTGACGACCTGCACGACCACGAAGCTGATTGTCAATACGGCGTGATTCGTGTCTTTCCGTACCGATAATAAACAGTCCGCCAGCCTTCTTGACTTCTTCTTGTTCATCATGAAGCTCAGCCTTATATTTTTCGTTCAGTTCCCTGAACATATTTCTTGCCTCGATAATTTCTTCATCATCGGTATCTGCAAAGCCTGTCGCCTCGGTCATAAGCATATCAATCTTTTCGTCGGTCATATCCTCATTATCGGCTTTTTTTGCAATCAACCGCTTTTTAAGCTCATGCTTTGCCATATACTCAGCATTACCGCCGAGGATAATGTCGGTACCACGGCCTGCCATATTGGTTGCGATTGTAACCGCACCCTTTTTACCTGCCTGTGCAACAATTTCAGCTTCCTTTGCATGATACTTAGCATTAAGCACCTCATGCTTAATACCCTCTCTTTTTAAAAGTGCGGACAAGATTTCCGACTTATCAACGTTCACAGTACCTACAAGGACCGGCTGACCTTTTTCGTTACATTCCTTGATTTTGCGGATAACCGCCATATATTTACCCTTTTCACTGCGGTAAACACTGTCATGCTCGTCAATTCTTGCAACCGGCTTATTTGTCGGCACCTCAACACAGTCAAGGCGGTAGGTCTGTTGGAATTCCTCTTCCTCAGTAAGTGCAGTACCTGTCATACCCGACAGCTTTTTATAAAGACGGAAGTAGTTTTGGAAGGTGATAGTCGCAAGAGTTTTTGACTCGTTTTCTACCTTAACGCCTTCCTTTGCCTCAATAGCCTGATGCAATCCGTCAGAATAACGTCTGCCCGGCATAATTCTTCCGGTAAATTCATCAACAATCATAACCTCGCCGTTCTGCACAACATACTGCTGGTCACGGTGCATAACACCGTTTGCGTGAAGTGCCTGATTAACGTGGTGCTGAATTTTCATATTATCGGGGTC
>JAZNIV010000003.1:0-13510 GCA_045577675.1 Clostridia bacterium | reverse complement strand
GCAGGAATTATGAAATTGGTATCGAACGTAATCGTAATAGTTTTAAATTATGTGGCAAGTAAGCTGTGGATTTTCGGTAGACAAAATTAAAAGCGGAGATGTCAACATTTTTTTGGAAAAAATGTTGACAAAAAAGGATATATGTGTTATAATGTTTAAGCATCCGCATGAGTGCATGGTCTTAAATCCCTTTCGGGTACCGGCATCAGCGTGACTTCATATTTATAAGGAGGTGTGTTTGAATGTACGCAATTTTTGAAACAGGCGGAAAGCAGTACAAGGTTGAAGAAGGTAACGTTATCTTCGTTGAAAAGCTTGAGGCTCAGGAAGGCGAAACAGTTACTTTTGAAAAGGTTCTTGCAGTAGCTGACGGTGACAATGTAACAGTTGGAACACCTGTAGTTAGCGGTGCTAAGGTTACAGCTACAGTTACAAAGCAGGGCAAGGCTAAAAAGATCTATGTCTTCAAAATGAAGAGAAAAAAGAACGAACGTTCTAAAAAAGGTCATAGACAGCCTTATACAAAGATTACTATCGAATCTATCAATGCTTAATTCAAGCTATTAAATTCAAATTGGAAAGCTGAGGTGTTTTTTAATGGCTCATAAAAAAGGTATGGGTTCTACCAAGAACGGTCGTGATAGCGAAAGTAAACGTCTTGGTGTGAAGAGAGCAGACGGTCAGTTCGTTCTGGCTGGTAACATTCTTGTTAGACAGAGAGGAACTAAAATCCATCCGGGTAACAATGTAGGTATCGGAAGCGATGATACACTTTTTGCATTGATTGACGGAAAGGTTAAGTTCGAGAGAAAAGGCAGAGATAAAAAGCAGTGCAGCGTTTATTCTGCATAATTTTCTGTGTTATCAAAGCGTCCCTTGGGGCGCTTTTTTTTGCCTGAAAACCCGGCTATGAAGCCTCATTCGTAATAGTAGTATTGGCTTTTATAAACAATTATATCTCAAAAGGTTGTATTTTGTTGACTTTTGTCGCAAAACGTGATAAACTGTGAATAGTATGGGTATTGTGCCGGAAGGGGTTGATATTGAATGAAATTTACGGGTATGACTCGTCATATAGATGAGCTTGGAAGAATTGTTGTCCCCAAGGAAATAAGGCAGGCTTTAAACCTTCAAAGCGGAGAGGTTCTTAAAATATACGTTGAGGATAATGCAATTATCTTTAAGAAAATTGAAAATTCCTGTGCTTTGTGCGGTGGGAATTCTAAGTTATTAGAATTTAATGGGAAAATGATATGTGACTGCTGTTTAAAGAAAATAAAAGAAATTTGAAAAAGTGCCTCAAGACGGCACTTTTTTACATATTAGATTATGTTATTAAAATAGTCAGTATATAATAAAAATCCGAACCCCTCACAGATTAGGACAAGGTTCGGATTTCTGCTTCTGGTGCGCCTTCAGGGGCTCGAACCCTGGACACCCTGATTAAGAGTCAGGTGCTCTACCAGCTGAGCTAAAGGCACATTTTTGCATCTTATCGACAACTTCTATATAATAGCACATTTAGACTAAATTGTCAATACTTTTTTTGAAAAAAATTGAAAAATATTAATTTATCTTGTATTTAGGATTCATATTTGGTTTTATAACTTGAATGTATAATATTTTTTTGGTATACTTAAAAATATGGTACTTATATAAATAATTTAGCATTATAAATAAACAAGCTGTTAGAGAGGAAATATTTTATGAAAAAAATATCCGCTGTGTTTTTAAGTATACTTATTATATTACAGACATTAGTATTTGCCGATACCGAAGTGAAAAATCCTTTGGTATTTAAGACTGTGGGCGGAGGTAAATTTATTTACTGTAATAACCCCGAAGAACTTATTCGTGAGGATTTGGCGGACGATGGTGAAACCCCTGAATATCTTATGAATAACGAAGGTCTTACAGAGGATAAATACAGAATTTATCTTACCCATTTTAATCGTGTTACAAAGATTGATGAAAACGGCAATACATATCCCGGTGAGAATATATGGCTTGATGCAGTTTTTACTGCTAAAACAGACTGCATAATTAATATAACCCGTACTGCGTTTGAAATTCCGGAGAATTTAACTACATATCTAAATTATGAAACCATTCAAACAGAAAACTCGTGGTCAGCCTTGTATGCCTGTGCGGATTTATCAGGCACACCTATTCATACAATGCATACCGACAAGGTTTTTTCGCCTAAAAAGCAGAAGGCTTATACGATAAAGCTACAAAAAGGAGAAAGGGCATTTTTGTCAGGTTTTATTGATAATTATGCTTCTGTTCCGTATCCTAAGCACGTATTAATGGCAGCTGATTTTGAGATAATATCAGGAAAGACTGACCTTGATGTTTTTGCTGCTAAAAATCGTAGAGTCGGTGAAAACGGCGAAATAAGCTATCCCGATGTTGATTTTGAAAACTGCGGTTATGGGATTTACAAAAGAGGCAGAACGCATAAGGGTGTGGCTGACAGCTTGCCGGAGGTGGAAGTATCGCTTGAATACGAAATAGGTGACTACACTAAGGACGGAGCGTATCTGCCTGTGACAATATATAACCAATATTATCCGAAAGGAATTGCTGTTACCGAGTGGACGACAAACCTAAATCCGCAGGACGATATCTATGCAAAAAATGCTGTTGCCGAGACAGATATACTGACTCTTAAATATAAGGACGAAAGCAAGCTTGGCTATTACGGAGCCGCTGTGCCTGAAAATGAAAAAGATGATATATGGGTATTTGATACAAAGCACAGCGATACTATGGAATATCCGGGCGAAGCAAGCGGTGTCATAGAAGAAAGCTACTCTCCCAATTACATTCTGGGGGTTGAAAAGGATAATATCGGGTACGCGTGCAGTCTGGGTAACTACGGAGTTACAACAAGATATAATTTAAAAATAACCAACAACGGAACAAAAGACAGATATTTTGACTATACCGTCTTAACTGCAGCAAATGTTATTGTTGAGGTTAAGGACAAAAACGGTGAGCTGCTGCAGCCGGTGGTTTCAAAAGGGCAAACAAATGAAATAACAGAGGATGTTATGGCAAGCGTTCAGCTTCCGGCAGGCACCACTACGGAATTTTCCGTTGGAATAACCTTGCCGGTTCAGAACTACGGCGGACAAAGACAGCATTTCAGAATAAGAGATGAAAAAACAGAACCGGTATTTAAAGAAAATAAGCAGATTAAGCCTGTTTTAGCAGAGAAGGATGAAGTAAAAGAGGGCTTACTTGAAAATGCTGATGAGCGAACAAAATTTATATTTGAAGGCAACCTGAAGGATTTTGAAATAATAAAAACCGATACAGGCTTTGCAGCATATTCAAAGGTAACTGCGGGAAATCCGTGGTACTATGGTTATTTTTGGGAGATTACCGGACGGATTTTTATTCTGGACAGTAGCTTCAATGTGGTGAAAGAGCTGTATGCCGGAAGTCAGCCTATTGAAATGAGTTATTCTGATAATATAATTTATGTAAAGACTATCGCAAACGGCAGCTTTTATATTGACGAAGCCTTGGAAATGCAGCCGTATGACAGCTATATTCTGCCAAAGTCAAACGGGGCTGCAACAGTTAACGTAAAGGATAATAAGCTTATTGTGTCCTTAGACGGTGAAGAGTATTATAATATAGCATTCCAAAAAGAGACACCGCCATATGCCGCACTTTCAGGAAATGTATTTTACTGGGCAACAAAGGATAAAGCGGCAGTTTCTGCTGACGGAATTTACTGGAGGGGTGTTAAAAGGGAGGTAAAAGAAATAACTGTCGGTGACGGGTACATCACGGTAAATGGTGACCGGCTTACAAGCTATGATAAAAATACACCAAAGGTGCGAATAAATAATGAATATCTGTCCTTTGATACGATACCTTTAATTAAGGAAGAAAGAGTTCTTGTTCCTGTGCGTTTTATATTTGAAAAACTCGGTATGCGTGTTATGTTTGATGGCGAAAAGGGCAGAATAATTGCTGTAGGTAAAAATGTAATGATGGAGTTTATACTTGGCAGTGATATTGCGTTTGTAAATGGTATACCAATTTCTCTGGACGCACCGGTGGAAATAATTGACGGAAGAACCTTTGTACCGCTTAGATTTATAAGCGAAAACTGTGGACTTAATGCTGTATGGGAGGATTCTGTAAATACTGCAGTAATTTCGGGTGAGGTTAGCGAAATGCCGGGCGAAATAGAGCTTGGCGGTAATATTTCTGCGATTTTTATAAAAAGTGCCGCAGAAGAAACCGAAACCAACCCTGAAATATTGATAAGCGAATAAAATTTGCAGGACATTAAATCCTACATTATATACAATATTCTTCCTTTAAAGGGTGATTTTGGTTGACACTCTGCAATGTTTGTGTTATTCTATATTTTAATGGGAAGGATTACCATTGTGAAAGGGAATAGTAATGAACGAAAAAAATAAAAATTCTAACAATATGAATAAGTCGCCGATAATTTATTTTATAATATTATCGCTTGTAGCAACCTTTGGACTAAACTTTTTGCTTAGCTTTCTTACAAGTCCGCCGAAAAGAGAAATATACTATAATGATTTTCTGCAGATGATTGAGGAAAATAAAGTTGAAAGTGTTGAAATTCAATCAGACCGTATCATTATTTTTGAAAAGAAGGAAAAGAAGGAATCGGAAGATGACGATTTTCTGTCGCTTTATTTAGGGACTTTATCAGAACCTATGCAAATGGAGTATTACACCGGTGCAGTAAACGATGCACAGCTTATTGAAAAGCTCACTGAAAAGGGAATTAAGTTTAAGCGGAATACCGTTGAAAACAACTTCTTTGTTGACTTTTTACTTACCTGGATTTTGCCGATAGGTCTTATGTACCTGTTCTTTGGACTTGTTATGCGGTCTATGGGCAAAAAAATGGGCGGCGGCGGAATCATGGGAATTGGTCAGTCCAATGCCAAGATGTATATGGAAAACAAAACGGGTGTTACCTTTGCCGATGTTGCAGGGCAGAGCGAGGCAAAGGAATCGCTTGACGAGATTGTGGATTTCCTGCATAATCCCGCAAAATATATTGCAATTGGTGCAAAGCAGCCAAAGGGTGCACTTTTGGTTGGACCTCCAGGAACAGGTAAAACACTGCTTGCAAAGGCTGTTGCAGGAGAGGCAAACGTACCGTTTTTCTCGATTTCCGGCTCGGATTTCGTGGAAATGTTCGTGGGTGTAGGTGCATCGCGTGTGCGTGACTTATTTAAACAGGCGGCGGCAAAGGCACCGTGCATTATTTTTATTGACGAAATAGATGCTATAGGAAAAAGCCGTGACAATCAGTTCGGCGGCGGGAATGACGAACGTGAACAAACTCTAAATCAGCTCCTTTCCGAGATGGACGGATTTGATTCCTCAAAGGGTGTGGTCATTCTTGCGGCAACGAACAGGCCGGAAATTTTAGATAAGGCACTTTTAAGACCGGGACGTTTTGACAGACGTATTATTGTTGAAAAGCCGGACTTAAAGGGCAGAGAGGATATATTAAAGGTTCATATAAAAAACGTAAGAACGGCTGCAGATATTGACCTGCACGAAATTGCACTCGCCACAAGCGGTGCTGTTGGTGCAGACCTTGCGAATATGGTTAATGAGGCGGCACTAAGAGCGGTAAGGATGAAGCGTAATGTAGTCATTCAGGAAGACCTTATGGATGCAGTTGAAATAATTATCGCAGGTAAAGAGAAAAAAGACAGAATTCTTTCAGATAAGGAAAAGAAGATTGTGGCATACCACGAGGTGGGGCATGCACTTGCTACAGCACTTCAAAAAAACACAGACCCTGTTCAGAAGATTACCATTGTGCCGAGAACTATGGGTGCTTTGGGCTACACTATGCAGATGCCAGAGGAAGAGCATTATCTTATGAGCAAGGACGAAATCCTTGATGAGCTTACTGTTTTGCTCGCCGGACGTGTTGCTGAGGAGTTAGTGTTTAACACTAAAACTACCGGTGCTGCCAATGATATTGAGAGGGCAAATGACCTTGCACGTGCAATGATTGCACAGTATGGTATGAGCGACAGATTTGGTATGGCGGCATTGGAAAAGGTTCAGAGCAAGTATCTTGACGGCAGAAATGTACCGAACTGCTCAGAAGAAACAAGAACACAGCTTGATAATGAGATTATAAGGGTTTTAAAAGATGCACACGATAAGGCTGAGCGGCTGCTTGGCGAAAATATGGAGGCACTTCATAAGATTTCCGCATTTCTTATTGAAAAGGAAACTATTACGGGAGAACAGTTTATGACAATTTTAAATGAAATCCGTAATCCTGAAGTACAAAAAGATACGGAAGAAGTATGCGACGAACCTGAAAATGAAGAAAACTAATAAAAGTCCCGAAAATTTCGGGACTTTTATAATTTGATTTTTTTTATTAGATTGAGTTTTGGAAGACGGGTGGGAAGAGCAATCTGATTTTTAGTTATTCGCATAGAATTGTGTTTTAGAAAGTCAACATATTCCCAGCCGTATTTTGTATTAATTATTTCATATGCCTCTGCAAGGTTCGGTGGACGTGATGTGAGATTATGCATATCACTTCCAATAACGTGAAGTGCATCGGAGGAAAACAGATTAAGCATTTTCTTACGTAGTTTTTTGCTGCTAAAGGCACTTGCATTAACCTGGCACAGAACATTTAAGGAAAGAAGTTCCGGAAAACGCTTTTCCTGACTTATATAACGGTCAAGGTGTGCAAGTATAGGCCGAAGTCCCTGACGTGTAAGCTGATATATTTCCTCATAAACCTCATCTGTCCATTTTTCGTATGGCATTTCAATTAACAGGTAGTTAGTATCTTCAATACACAGGCTTTGAATACCTTCCGTTTTGCTTATGTTTTTTGATAAATGAACCTCGGCTGCACGAATAATATGCGGAAGCTTTTCGTTTTCAGTACATATGGCGGATTGAAGCTTATTATATGCAAGATCACGCCTTTCCATAAATTGATTTACAGCATCATTACTCAAAGGATAACAATGAGGTGTTGCAATAACCGTTTCGACACCGGAGGCTGCTGAAATACGCAGCATTTCAAGTGCTGTTTCGATGTTTGCTGCACCATCATCAATCGCAGGAAGTACGTGAGAATGAAAGTCTATCATTTTCTTCTCCTAAGTTTAGATTGTTTTAATATAATTTTTCACAAGCTCTTCTAAAAGCTCATCACGTTCAACCTTAACGATCAGGCTTCTCGCACCGTTATAGCTGGTTATATAAGTCGGGTCGTCGGAAAGTATGTATCCCACAATCTGGCTTATCGGATCATAGCCCTTGATGCGAAGTGCATCATATACAAGAGCGATTATTTCGTGTACTTCGCTTTCCTTGTCAAGCTCAAAATTAATTTTTAGTGTATCGTTGTTAAAATCCATAATTTTATTCCTTTCGTTCATTTTCATGGGGAAGAACGTCGCCGTTCTCCTTTAAATATTCAAGAATTTTTGCAATTCTGTTATGATTATATGATGATATAAGAACACATTTTCACAGACGGCAAGCCTGAACTGCTTTTCTGCGTGCTTGATGCACTGCTTTTCTGTTTTTAAAAATGCTCCTTGTCATTATAGGTGTACCGCCAAAGTCTTCAAGGCATACGTTATATCCATATTAAAAGACTCTTTGCAATGTACTAAAATTATATCACAAAATAATATAAAAAGCAACAGAAATGTTATGATTTTTATTGCTCATCTTATATATGGAAGGGCTTTAAGTAATATAAAAAACCTATGCTGTAGCATAGATTTTTTATGGATGTTTATTTACTTTTATCCTTCAGCTTTGGAAGGAGAGCAGCACCGATTGCACCGGCATGACCTTGAAGAACAGAGATTTTAATCGGAACCTCGGACTTAACCCATTCCTTAATAGGATTAATAAGTCTTTCGCCTTCCTTTGAAATTCCTCCGCCGATTACAACGGTATCTGGGTCAAAGGTAACAATAATATTACGAATACCAATTGAAAGGTATAGGATATATTTGTCAAAAACCTTTTTTGCAACGGGACATCCCATATCCATTGCGGTAAATACTGTTTTTCCGGTAATTTTGCCTTTTTCCTTAATCAGTGAGCTTAAAATACTGTCAGGATTTTCTTCAGCTGCAGCCTTTGTTTGCTTTATTAACGCCGAAACAGAGCCGTATGTTTCCCAGCAGCCGATATGACCGCACGCGCACTGTATTCCGTCAGGGTCTATGCAGATGTGACCGATTTCTCCCGCATTACCCATAGAGCCGCTGTAGATTTTGCTGTCAATTACGATTCCGCCGCCAATGCCTGTACCGAGTGTAACCATAAACATATTTTTTGCACGCACACCTTCATATGCTTCGCCGATTGCGGCACAGCAGGCGTCATTTTCAAGATAAATAGGCAGGTCAATATCCTTACGCAGATATTCAATGATAGGTGAATTTTTAAATGGCAGATTTGCAGCATTTACGGTGCCTTTTTTCTTGTTGATTTCTCCCGGTGTACCAACACCTATTCCGGCAATCGGGTATTGCTTTATAATTTCCTTGCATTTTTGTGCAATTACGCTCATAATGCCTTTGTCGTCGGCGTCCTTGGGGGTATGTATTTTATCGCTGAAAACAAGCTTATTATCAAGGTCGATTACCCCGAACTTAATATCTGTTCCGCCAATGTCAACGCCTAAGTACATTCCAGGATATGCCTCGCGGTCGCAAATTAAAGTGACGTCGTTGTGAACCTTCAGCATTGTTGCCGGAATACTGGTATTAATTCCACTGTCTAATAGTGCGGATACGACCTTGCGTTTTGCCTTGCCGTTTGCAAGAAGGATTATTTTCCTGGATTTTAATATTGAAGCAATTCCCATTGTAAGTGCATGTGTGGGAACATCCTCAGGACTTGCAAAAAAACGTGAATTTGCAGCAATTGTGCTTTCGGTAAGCTCCGTCAGATGCGTGTGGGAATTAAGATTTACGTCCGGTTCATTAAAGCCGATATGTCCGTTTTGACCAATTCCTAAAATCTGAAGGTCAATACCGCCATATTCAAGAATTTTCTTGTCATATTCCATACATTCCGTAGCAGGGTCATTTGCTTCGCCGTTAGGGACAAAGGTGTTTTCAGGAATTATATCAATCTTTGAAAAGAGGTTCTTGTTCATAAAATAACGATAGCTTTGGTCATTATCAGCAGAAATCGGATAGTATTCATCAAGGTTAAAGGAGGTCACCTTTTTAAAGCTGATTTCTCCGCTATTGTTCATTTTAACAAGATTTTCATAAAGCCCCAAAGGTGTTGAGCCTGTTGCAAGACCTAAGATACAGTCCGGCTTTAGCTTGACCTGTGCAGCAACAATGTCCGCCGCCTTTTTTGAAAGCTCTTCGTAGTTATCGCATACTATAATGTTCATAGTTATATTCCTTTCCTTGAAGTAAATGTTAAGTTAATTATATCTGTAAACCTGTTTAAAATATTTGCACAATTGTGCAGGAAATTTGCACAATAGCATTTACATTGTTGAAAGAAGGTGATATAATGTGGTTGAGGTGATGTATGTGGAATTTACCCCTTTGAAAATTAAGGATGATGTTATTGTAAAGGACCTTGTTTCGGTTCACTACTTTGAATTTTCCAAGTATTATAAATTTCCCGGTGAAAGTCACGATTTTTGGGAGCTTGTTTATGTTGACCGCGGAAGCATAAATGCGTACTATGACGATCAGGAAATACTGCTTAAATCAGGAGATATTATATTTCACAAGCCGAACGAATGGCATAATCTGATTGCTGACGGAACACATGTTTCAAATGTTGTCGTGGTTACGTTTATTTCAAATTCACGGTGTATGAAGCATTTTAATAACAGAATACAGAAAGCTAAAAATTCACAGCGTGAGCTTTTATCAAAAATAATCCATGAAAGCACAAGGCTGTTTAAAACTCCCCTCGATGACCCGTTTACTGTGAGATTTGAGAAAAATGAAAAATACCCGTTTGCCGCACCGCAGCTTTTACGTCTTTATCTTACCGAGCTTTTAATCAGCATTATACGAGATGATTCTAAAAATCTGCAGACCGCTTTTATACAAAATACCTCTAATAGTCTTGTAAATGAGGTTACCGACTACTTAAATGAGCATATTGCAGAAAAGATAACTGTAGCTGATGTTGAGAGGTTTGCAAAGGTAAGCAGAACAACCTTAGAGAGTGCGTTTAAGTCTGCTGTGGGTACAGGTGTTATTGATTATTTTATAAAGCTAAAAATTGAATATGCTAAAACATATATAAGGGAGGATAGCTATAACATAACGCAGATTGCTGATCTTTTGGGATATGAGAGTATTCATTATTTTTCAAGACAATTTAAAAAGGTGACAAAAATGTCGCCCAAGGAGTACTCTAATTCTATAAAGGCGATGGGTATAAAATGAGAATTTAATTTTTTATATAATAAAAACAGGGACAGATAATATATCTGTCCCTGTTTTGTAATAGAATTATAATCTGTAAATGTCTTTTGCTTCTGCAGTGCTGATGCCTGCCTTGTCAAGGGCTGTAACTGCAGCAGAAGAGTCAGTAACCTTAACAACCATCAGGGCCTTATTTGTAACTGAGCCGACAAAGGCATACATATAATCAACATTAATTTCATTATTAACAAAAATCTCAAGAACCTTTGAAAGTCCGCCCGGAGTGTCATCCATTGCAACGGCTAAAACATCGGTTATCTTAACAACAACACCCAATTCCTTTAAAACAGTTACGGCAAGGTCGGGATTATTTACGATAAGACGTAAGATTCCGTATTCCGATGTGTCTGCAAGAGAAAGGGCACTTATGTCTATGTTGCTTTTTCCGAGAGTTTCAATAATAGGTGCTAAGCCACCTGGCTTATTTTCAATAAAAACTGAAAGCTGTTTAATTAACATAATACTTCCTCCTTATGATAGTTTTCTGTTATCTATTACACGTTTTGCCTTACCTTCGCTACGCTGAATTGATTTCGGGTTAACAAGGTGAACCTTAGCACCAATTCCGAGAACATCACGAAGCTTGCCTGTGATTGATTTTTCAAGATTTTCAATTGATTTTACATCATCTGCAAAGAGGCTTTCACTCATTTCAACGTTAACGTCAAAGGTATCATTATTATTCACTCTGTCAACGATAATCTGATAGTTCGGGGTAATATCACCGCCGATGCTCATCAGAACCTCTTCTATCTGTGACGGGAATACATTTACACCGCGGATAATCAGCATATCATCGCTTCTTCCGCAAGGCTTTTTCATTCGGATATGGGTTCTGCCACATTTACAAGGCTCCGGTATAAGCTGGCAAATATCTCTTGTTCTGTAACGGATAAGAGGGAAGCCCTCCTTTGTGATTGTAGTGAACACAAGCTCACCCTGCTCGCCGTACGGAAGAACCTCACCGGTATCAGGATCAATGATTTCAGGAATGAACATATCCTCCCATACGTGCATTCCTGACTGCTCCTCGCACTCGCATGCAACACCCGGTCCCATAATTTCTGAAAGACCGTAAATGTCATATGCTTTAAGTCCGAGCTTGTCCTCGATAGCATGACGCATATCCTCTGTCCATGGCTCTGCACCGAATATTCCGGCTTTCAGCTTTAGCTGGTCCTTAACACCAAGCTCCTCGGCGGATTCACCGAGGTAAAGGGCATAAGACGGGGTACAGCAGAGTGCTGTTGAGCCGAAGTCTACCATGGTCTGAAGCTGGTTATGTGTGTTTCCTGAGGAAATAGGGATTGTTGTTGCACCGATTTTCTGTGAACCGCCATGAGCTCCCAAGCCGCCCGTAAAAAGACCGTAGCCGTAGGAAACCTGAACAAAATCATCCTTGCAAAGACCGATTGCTGTCATCATTCTTGCAACACAGTTGTCCCAGTTTTCGATGTCATTTTCTGTATAACCTACAACAATTTTTTTGCCTGTTGTACCGCTTGATGCGTGTACTCTTACAATGTCATGGGTAGGAACTGCAAAAAGACCGTAGGGGTAATAGTCACGTAAATCCTGCTTGTAGGAAAACGGCAGCTTTGAAAGGTCGTCAACTGATTTGATATCAGAAGGCTTTAACCCCTTTTCGTCCATTCTCTTTTTAAACAGCTCCACGTTTTCATACATTCTGTTTACCTGCCAGATAAGTCTTTCACTCTGGAGTTTTTTAAGCTCCTCACGCGGCATTGTTTCGATTTCTTTTTGCCACATTGCCATTTTTTGTTCCTCCCTTAAAGATTATAACCTGACTCGAAAGCTTTTAAGTTTACATCAAGGAACTTTTCGGGTACGGTTGTTTTTATTGTTTCAATCCATTTTTCATATGGTATATCTGTGCTTTTTGCCATGACGCCGATTAAAACGACATTAACTGCCTTAAAGTTACCTGCCTTGCTGGCAAGTGAAAGTGCGTCAACTAATGTAACATCTGCCTGAGCCTTTAATTTGTCGCTTATATTTTCAGGATATTCCATAGCTCCTGTAATAACCGGCATCGGGTCAATTTCCTGAGTGTTTACAATCAGCTTGCCGCCTTTTTTTAAGTAGGGGAGAGCACGGTATGCTTCCAGCATCTCAAATGCTAAAATTATATCTGCTTCGCCGCGGTCAATGATAGGAGAGTAAACCTCTTCACCGTATTTTACATATGTAACAACGCTTCCGCCTCGCTGGCTCATTCCATGAACCTCGCTCACCTTAACGTCGTGGCCTTCCTTTATTGCTACCTTACCGAGGATTCGGCTTGCTAAAAGAGTTCCTTGTCCTCCTACGCCTACAATCATAATATTCATCTGATTAATCCTCCTTTTCTATAGCATCAAACGGACAGACATTAGTACATAATCCGCATCCGTTACACTGTGTAATATCAATCTTTACTGTGTCACCGTCAAGTGAAATTGCAGGACATCCAAGCTTCATACACATCTTACACTTTTTACACTTGTCAGTAATCTTGCAGTGACCTGTATATGTTTTTCTCATATTCGGCAACAACGCACAAGGACGCTGTGCAATAATTACTGATGGTTCTTCACGATTTATTTCTTCCTTAACAATCTTTTCAAATGCCTTTACATCAAACGGGTCAGCAACTGCAATATGCTCAATTCCGATTGACTTGCAAAGTGCAAGAAGGTTAACCTGCTTTGTAGGTTCTTTTCTTATAGTATAACCTGTTGTCGGGTTATCCTGATGACCTGTCATACCTGTTATTGAGTTATCAAGAATAATAACAGTATTGTTTCCCTTGTTATAAACTATATCAACAAGTCCTGTAATACCTGAGTGCATAAATGTTGAGTCACCAATAACAGAAACAAGCTTCTTGTTAAATTCAGCACCTCTTGCCTTTGCCATACCATGTGCGGCACTTATTGAAGCACCCATACAAATAGTAGTATCAAGGCTTGTTAATGGCGGTGTTGCACCTAAAGTATAACAGCCTA
>JAZNIV010000002.1:0-2280 GCA_045577675.1 Clostridia bacterium | reverse complement strand
GTAATCTATAGAAACCTGTGTGTCCCCTAAAATGTTTTTAAGGGAGGTCAGACGCCTGGAGCAGTCGGATATCCTATCTTCGTGATTAAAGGGCTGTGCATTAAGAAGATTAGTTAAAGTATCAATCTGTGCCTTTATTTCTCCATAATCAAATGAAACAGGGAGGTGCAGATGCTTCTGCCCAAGACGCTCAAAAAGGGTCTTTCCGCTTTCGTTTGCAGCAGGGTAATAGCTGATGTTTAAAAAGCTTTCAGCCATAGCCTGATATTCCTTGTAAGTCTTGCAGTGCGTTATGTCCTTTAAGCTAAAGCCTGCTGAGCGGATAATGCTGCAAAGCTCGGAGGTTTCGTCGGTTGGCAGGTCATTTCCTATTATATTTATGCTTTTTTCATCAAGCGGTGCCGGCTTTAAAAGGCTGTATAGCTGCCGACGCATAAGCTGGTCAGGTGTAAGGCCGCTTTTTCGCATAATAGGATTCATATAGCAGTCGGTAAAATCAATGTCGGGCAATTTTTGTCTTAAGGCATCAAAAACCATGTCCATATCACAGCCGGTAAAATGATGAATGCAGCTTGTGTATAGTAAAATTGCCGGCGGTTTTTTATCAAGGTGCGTAACGATTTCACATACACCGTCGATTATAAGGTCCTCCATTGTTCCGTCAAGGAGGTTATTTTCCTTGATTTCAATGGTGGAAAAGCGGTGGGCTGCACCCATTTCCGCAGCGGTCAGAACTACACCTCTTAAGCAGCCCTTGGCACATACAAAAATCTCGTGTGCCTCAGGGATAAGCATACCTGTGTGGACTATGTTCCATGCACCTCTTGCAGGAGCACCGTATTCAAGACCGCTTTTAAAAGGAACAGGAAAATGTGCATCTTTAATTTTTACCGATTCGCCGCAGGTGTCCCCAGAAGTGTTAATACGTTTTAGCATTTTATGTCCCTCCTTTGCAAATTTCGATAACTGTGTCGGCAAGCTGCCTGTAGCTTTCGGCAATCTCGCTTTCCGGGAAAGCCTCAATAACGGTTTTGCCCATATCCTCGGCATCCGTTACAAGCTCGCTGCGGTTAATGATTCCCACAATTCTGCTGTTTATGTCCCCGGCAAGCTCTGTAACCTTTTCATATTCATTTTTAACGTTACGGCGGTTTAAGATAATTCCGCCGAGGGATGCATAATTTCGTGATGCAAAGTTTTCTATTGCCATAGCAATATTTGCAGCCGCATGAATAGCCATATTTTCGCCGCTTGTAATAACAAAAACCTTGTCGGCATAACCGCTTCGCATCGGCATAGAAAAGCCGCCGCAAACAACGTCGCCAAGAACGTCGTAAAAAACAACATCCGGCTTATAGGTTTCATATGCACCCTTTTCCTTAAGCTTTTCAAGTGCAGCAATAATTCCCCGTCCTGCACAGCCAAGACCGGGTGCGGGCCCACCGGCTTCGACACACAAAACACCCTTGTAGCCTATAGTAATCATATCTTCAAGAGTAAAATCGTTTTGACGGGTACGTACAAGGTCAAGAACCGTGTTTACCTTTTCCTTGCCGTGAAGGCTTTTGGTAGAATCCGCTTTTGGGTCACAGCCAATCTGCATAACGGTAAGCCCCTTTTCTGCAAGGGCTGCTGCCATATTGGAAACGGTGGTGGATTTGCCTATTCCGCCTTTACCGTAAACTGCTATGTTAATCATTTTCTTCGCCTCTTTTCTTAAAATCCCCACGTGCTATAGGTGAGGTATATCCAATTGATTCGAGCATTTTATCTACCTTTTCCTTGCTTTTTGCCGCACTGTCAAGGACACCGATTTTGTTATCGTAAAGCCTGTAGTTTTTTCTGTTTTCCGTTGGAGAAATGTTCGGCATAATTACGTTTGCACCGGCAAAGATACCCTTTTCGCGGCCTTTTTCGTCAATTGTTCCCAAGGCTGTTGTTGCAGGAAGCAGTACCTCGGGTAGCATTATTCTTGATAAGCTCAAGAAGAAAAGGGTTTCATTTAATGTTCCCGGTCGTTCGTTTTCAAAAGGTGTATTTTTTGCAGGAATGAATGGGCCTATACCAATCATATGAGGTTTAAAGCTGTTCATAAAAAGCATATCCTCTGCCAAATGCTCCGGCGTCTGACCGGGTGATGCTATCATCATTCCGCAGCCTGTTTGAAAGCCTATTTCTTTCAGGTTTTCAAGGCATTTTATTCTGTTTTCCAAGGTCAGATTTTCAGGATGCAGCATACTGTAGTGCGATGCGGTTGCTGTTTCGTGCCTTAAAAGGTAT
>JAZNIV010000001.1:0-63069 GCA_045577675.1 Clostridia bacterium | reverse complement strand
TGTTAAAGGGCAAAGCCATTTTTAATTTTGGGGGCAAACTGATTTATAATTTGCCCTTTGCTCAATATTCATTTTTATTGGCTCAATATGGCTCAATTTTGCCCTAATCTGCCCTGCACAAATGCCAACAAATGCCCTTTTTATGCCATATTCAACATACTCAACAAGGTTAGCCTATTTCAACTCCATAAAAGAAAATGAGCCTTGTGAACTTTCGTTCACAAGGCTCATTTGATATTTTATTTTGCCTTTTGTATTATATCTGGGTTTGCCCCAAGACATAGAATGAACCTTGTTTGATAGTATTATATAATTAATTCTAACTTAAGTCAACTGTTTTCAAAAAATATAGATACAGTCAGTAATATCAACTAATTGTAAAAAATTATGGGGAACTCCCACCTTTTTAATGGGGAAACCCCACCCTGATTTTTATAAAAGTTTGTTATTTCAATGTTTATGGGTGATTTTAAGGTTTGTAATATAGTTAGTAGTATATATAGGTGCTATGCACCTATATATACCTTAATTAAGATATGAAGTAGGTTATACCTACTTCATAAAACCATTCTTAAAAGAAGATATTAAAAATATATTCTTAATGCTTTATGGGGAAAATATTTTAATTTTGATAGTGATGTTTCAAAAAGGTTATTTGGCAAAAAGTGATTTTTAACATATATAAAAGAAAAACATACATAAATACCTTTTTCAAGACATAAAAGAACTTTTATGGACAAATAGATATATATTCTTATAAGAGGGTAAGTAATCATTCTGGGAAGGGTTGGCTACTTAAACTGTCTATGACAAGGTTTGAAAGGGTACAATCTGCAAGGCTCTGTTACTTACCCCACAAAGCAAGAGGGGGTTATAGTTGTGAGAACAGAAGTTAATATTAGTTTCAGGATACCCAAATATGCAGTAGAGTTTTTAGAGAAGATGAGAAATCAAAGTAGTAGTATTTATTTTGAGATTGACAGTAAAAACCAGAAATTAACATTATATGATGAATTGTTAGATTTTAAATGGTACACAAATGACTGTGATAATATTGCAGACTTTGAAGATATGGAAGGGGTTGAATAATATGGAAATGAAGTATTCAGTAATGGCTGTTAAAACCAAATCAGATAAGAAAAGTATAAAATCTCTGGCTTATCAGGTTTCAATGATTACCACAAAATGTGTAAATCCAAATATTAAAATATTAGATTGCATTGTGACCTTTGGTGGTGTTAAGGACATTTTAAGAGAAGTGAAAAGATTAAAAGAATATAAAGATTTTCAGTATTTACTTATTTATTCACCTAAACATATAGCAGATAATGAAGAAGAATATCTACTGTTTGTAGATAAGTTAAAAAAAGTATATGACATAGAAGTAATCACCTATAAATAATGATTGCCAATATGTTATAGATTTTGGTACTGTTTCAAAACCTTATAGAGATAATAGGAATATTTGTAGACAACACTTTTAATTTATTTTTATAATTTACTCATTTTTAAACATACCTTTTATAGTTATTTTTACTACCAAAAATTATAGGGTTGGAAAAAAGTTGAATTATTTTCAACACTTATTTCTGACACTTTTGAATAGTTAATTTATCCTATAGGGTTTTGAGCAGTTTCAAAATTATATAGATTATGGAAAGGGGTTGGTTATATGTTATGGGCTTATGTTTTAGAAAACAATAGAGAAGAAAAGAGAAATAATCAACCTCTTTTCAGCCTTATAGAACAAATGGAAATAGAAGATAATAATATTTTCTTTGATATGGATGGGAATGAAAGAACAGAACTGAATGAATTATTTAATCTTATTCAGCCAGAAGACAGATTGGTTGTCAGGTCAGTTGAAGATTTGGCTGACAGTATGGAAGATTTAATAAAGGTATTTATAATGCTGAAAAACAAAAAGATTTCATTATGCAGTTGCATTGAGCCTTTTCTTTCTGGGGAAGATTTTTATAATAATCTGAAAGCATATCTGGAACTACATAAACATTTGCTTGAAAAGAAAAAACAGATTGCATATCAAAAAGCAGTTGCAGAAGGTAGGGTTGGCAGACCACCAAAAGAAAAAGATATACAAAAGGCTATTGAACTATATAAAAGTGGTAATCTGACAGTAGAACAGATTACAGCAATTTCAGGAATAAGCAAAACTACACTTTACAGATATATAAATAAACAAGGGGGTACTGATTATGGCATTCAAGGTTAGAGAACTTTATAATGAACTTGGAGAAGTAGTAGAAATAATTGGTGATATTATGGGTGGTAAAGTAATTGAAGAAAGTGAAAATGAGTATCAGATATATTGCCCTACAAGTTTTTATCATTTACCAGAACTCAATATAAACATACACTATGCAGACCTTATGACTTATGAAGAAGATACTGAAGATTATATGGTTACAGATAACATTTTTCTGGTGTTTGATAGGGATAAAAAACAGTTGGTATATTCAGAACAAGGTGGCAGTATTCAAACTTGCATACATAACTATCATTCTTTGGTATTAAAAGATAAGACAATAACAATGAAAAAGGTTGAAGAATTAGATTGTACTTATGTTCTTGATAAAGGCAGTATGTTAGACAGTTATAATATTTAATCAGATAAAAGTTCCTAAAAGATATATTTTAGGAAATGAAAAACCCCTAAATATAAGGGTTTTTCATACATACCCTTAAAATATACAAATTAAAGGAACTATCCCTTAATTTTTTAGGAACAAAATAGTGAAAAATAGTTAGTTAGGAGGAATAGATTTTATGAATAAAAAATGCAGACCATTAGAAAAATCTGAATATGAAAAAATCATAGAAACAATAACTTTTGGGTTTGAGGATGAAAAAGGGAAATGCTATCCCAATAAGCAGATAGCAAGTGTTTTTGTAGTCCAAGCAAATACAGGTTTAAGAATAAATGACACCCTTTCTATAAGGCTTTGTGATTTTGTCAAAGATGGTAACAGATACCATTTTAATAATTTCAGAGAGCAGAAAACAAAGAAAGTAAGAACATTTACCATATCACCAGAAATATATACATATATGCAAACCTATGCATTAGAAAATGGCATAAAACCAGATAGTAAATTGTTTAATATCAGCAGTAGAGGTGTATCAAAGCACCTGAAAAGAGTTTGTGACTATTTAGGTCTTGAAAGAGTTGGTACACATTCTTTTAGAAAAATGTATGCCACAGAAATCTACCATATATCAGGAAATGACATAGCCTTAATTTCAACCCTACTAGCCCACAGTTCTATTGCTATTACCGAGAGTATGAAATAAAGTCTGTAAATACAGATCTTCTATGATAATTACTTGATTAATTAAGCCGCAAAATAATCTATCGACTATATTTATGTATACCACGAAATTTTAGGCACGTCAAGAGGAAGTGTAAAATCCATACCACCTTTTGACGTGTTTTTTTAATTATTCAGGCAATCTGCCTTCATACATGATGCTTAGTTCATCGTAAACCTGCCCCCAGTTTCGGATGGTTACAGTCCATTTTTTCGTTGCTTCAAAAGTTGAAAGATATAGAGCCTTCAAAAGAGCCGTGTCGCTCGGGAATACGCTTCTTTGGCGGTTCAACTTGCGGTATGTGGCATTCAGGCTTTCAATAGCATTTGTTGTGTAAATTACCTTCCTGACGGTGGTTGAGAATTTGAATATTGGTGAAATGGAATCCCAGTTATCCTTCCAACGTTTCATAGTGTTGGGATATTTCGGTGTCCATTTCGCTGTAACTCTCTCTAAGGCTTCCAATGCCTTTCTCTCATCTGTAGCTTGGTATATTGTTTTCAAATCAGTTGCAAAGGCTTTTCTGTCTTTGTCCGGCACATATTTAAGAGTGTTTCTGACTTGATGCACTATACAGCGTTGATATTCTGTTTTAGGGAATGCTGCACCGATTGCTTCTTTTATACCGGTAAGTCCGTCAGCGCAGAGAACAAGGATATCTTTGACTCCTCTGTTTTTCAATTCGTTAAGGATAGAAAGCCAGTATTTAGAGCTTTCATTGTCACCGACATTAATAGTCAATACTTCCTTCATACCGCTTGTATTAATACCAAGAATTACATAAGCAGCAAGCTTGCGGATAACACCTTCATCACGAACAGAATAGTGTATTGCATCTATATAGACGATTGGATAAACTTCGTCGAGTGGTCTGTTTTGCCAGTCTTCTATCTGTGGAAGTATCTTATCTGTTACATCAGAGATAAAACCTTCAGATGGTTCAAAGCCATATATATCGTCTATAATATCTGCTATCTGTCTGGTTGTCATGCCTTTGGCATACATAGATATTATCTTCTGGTCAATGTCGGAGATGTCTTTCTGACGTTTTTTCACTATTTGAGGTTCAAAGGTTGATTTTCGGTCTTGTGGCACTTGAATATCCATATTACCATAAGAACTGTTAATTCGTTTTGATTTGTACCCATTACGATAATCATCACTGTCGGAGCGTTCTGATTTCTCATAGCCAAGGTGATTATCCATTTCTGCTTCCATCATTTCCTTGATAGTTCCGCCTAAAAGGTCTTTGAGAGCATCTTGGATATCTGTAGCTGTTTCGATATCATACTCCTCAATCAACTGACGGATAATGTTTCTTTTCCCTTCGGTCATTTGTACTTTGTGTACTGTTTTCTTCTCTTTTGCCATAATTTAAGGCCTCCTATGATTTTTATTTTATCATAGAAGACCTTGCTTTTCTACTATTTACAGAAATTCTTTCACAGACTCGCATTTGCCGAAGGAAGAGTTTTATGATGTGGTAGTGTTTCGGTTTCTGCGTGCAGTCAAGGAGTACGACGAGCGTGAGGATTTGAAGGCTTACAGCTTTGAAACAATCGCAAAAAACCATATGCGTTCGGCTCTGTCCTGTTATTATGCGAAGAAGAAACGTGAAGGGCACGTACTGAGTCTTGATTATATGATTACCGATACGCTCGCATTTGCCGATATCATTCCCGACGACAGGGATATGAGCGAGGAAATATGTCAAAAACTCAGCCGGTGTAATTATCGGCTTTCACATATATCACCAATGCCCGTATCACTTTGCGATATGGCAGCATAGGGAGGTGATATCTTCAGCGATAGGGACACAAAAAACAAGTAAAAAAAACGGAGGAGAAATTTATGTTGGAGAAAGACAATTTGAACATTTTCGGAGAAAGCGGAGATTTGGATTTGGGAAGCGGATTTGATATGGCAGACGATTTGTTCGGAGGTGCGGAAAGTATATTTTCATCAGAAGTCAAAGAAACCGTACAGCCGGAAAAAACGCCGGAGAATAGCAAATCCGAATTAACACCTGAACCTGTGAAGGAGGAAATAAATGACCTACAAACCGATATATCGGAGGCGAAGCCTGCTGCCGAAGAAAATTCCGCAGAGCAGGACGATAATCCCTTTGAAGCAGCAGTTGCCGCGGCAAAGGAGAAAAAAGCAGAAGAGATCAAGAGCAGCCTAAAGGATAAGCTGCCGGTATTTGTTTACGGAAAGGCGAATGAGGAGATAGCAGATCCCTCAATTACCTTTGATAAGTTAAGATACGAGAAGTCGGACGATTTCCCGGAGCTTGACGATGCGCAGGCAGTTAAATGGAAGGTGGAGTACGGTACTGTATCAAAGCAGATTTCAGAGCCGAAAAAAACAACCATTGCGAGCATTAAAAAGGACATAGAAAAGTCAAAAGAATTTACTGATGGTCTTGCCAAGAAAAAGACCGGCAAGGAAGAGGATATTGTATGCAAGATAACGCCTTGTGTTGCTGCAAAGAAAAAAGGATTTGCGGCGG
This sequence comes from Clostridia bacterium, assembly GCA_045577675.1. Taxonomy (GTDB): domain Bacteria; phylum Bacillota; class Clostridia; order UBA1381; family UBA1381; genus UBA1738. The sequence goes on along the minus strand of JAZNIV010000001.1, from coordinate 57,227 downwards.
AATACAAAGGTGCATATACAAGCCTTGCCGACGCTATAGGAAAGAAAAAGGCGATTTGCTATGTTCCGTCTGATGATGGGAACATTTATGAGGTGAGAAACACGAAGGCAGGAGCGTTTATTGCAAAAGCGCAAAAAGCAGACGTATATCAAAAGGTAAGAGCCGGGTTTATCCCGGCTTTGCCGAAGATACCGGAGTGTATCTTGAAGCAGATAATCGCTTTCTTCAAAAGCTATGTGACCGAGGATTATGCAGTAGAGGCGATGGCGGCGGTTTACTGGTCGGAGCAGCGGCATAGATATGAGGTGTATGTTCCTGAGCAGAGAGTTACAGGGACAGAAATATCGGCTGCTTTACCGGATTTGCCTGAGGATGAATACACGCTTGTCATGGAAATTCATTCGCATAACAGAATGAGCGCATTCTTTTCTAAAATAGATAATGATGATGAAAAGGCAACGCGTATATATACAGTAATCGGCAGACTGGATAAATTTTTCCCGCAGATCAGAACAAGAATTTCGGTGGGAGGCAAGTTCGTTGAAATAGATCCGTCAGAGGTTTTTGAAATGCGGAAAAATACCTTTCCGGATTATTGGCTTGATGCTGTTTCGATTGTTGGCGAGCATAAGGAGGAGCAGTTATGAAGCTGGAGATGGACAGACCTGTAAATATTGTTATTATAGGTGCAGGCGGAACGGGCGGATATGTTATTCCGCATCTTTACAGAATAGCATATGCGTCTGAACGGGATATACGCATTGTTATTGCAGACGGTGACACAGTAGAAAAGAAAAATCTGATACGACAGAATTTTGCAGGCAATGATGTTGGCAAAAATAAAGCAAATGTTATGGCGGCAAGGTATTCGGGTGTGTTCGGCATTGAAACAGAATATGTTCCCGAATATATTGAAGACGAAGAACGCTTGCGTGAATTGCTGAGTATGAAAACAGGCAGCGGGGATTTAGAGCCTATCGGAATACTGATTGGTGCTGTGGATAATAACCGTTCAAGAATAATGTGCAATAATGTTTTTAACACGATGGATAACCTTATTTACATCGACTCCGGAAACGGTGAATTTACAGGACAGGTTGTATGCGGAGCAAAGCGTTACGGGCGCGTTGTTTCAAAGCCGGCCGCACGTATTTATCCGGATATTTTAACAGATATTGAAAAATTTCCGTCCGAACTTTCCTGTGCTGAACACAGTATATCCGCACCGCAGTCGATTGCTGCTAATGTTATGGCTTCAGCGGCAATTGTGTCAATGCTGTATTACCTGTTGATTGAGGGCAATTTGCAAAACATGAGAGTGGCGTTTTCCGCAAGAAAAAACCTGATGAAAAAAATTGCGTAGTAAGATGAGTCTGAAAAGATTTCTAAAAAAGGAGTTAATAAAAATGAGAGAAAATATGATATTTACCCAAAACAAAGAGGTTGTTATGACAATGGATAAAACGGTCACAACGGTGACGGAAAGCGTTGAGACGATCGGCGCCGACGGAAAACCGCACCTGCAGCGAGCCAGACATATACGCAGAGTTGAGAGAAATATATATCAGGAGCTCAGGAGGGCTGCGTAAATGTCAGAAAGTTATTATGTGCTCGAAAGATTTGCAGAGCTTGGCAGGAGCCTCGACGGTATGCTTGAAGCGATGCCTGTGAAGCGTAATGCGATAGAGGTATATCGCGGGAGAAATAATCTGAAAAGCGCGCAGGAGGTATATAAAGAGCTTGAAAGCATGAAAGCCGGACTGACGGAAAATGTACAGGCGCTAAGGCTTCTTTTTTGCGAATGCGATATTCAGGACGGAGCTGAGTTTGCTGCAAAGCTGTATCCGGCCGTCAGGAAATTCAACCTTATGACGCCGGATTATACACAATTGATAGCAGCAGTTCGGCATATGCGCGGATTGATACCGGAACAGACGACAGACGCATCAAAAGTCGGGCGCTTGATGAATAATATCCGGCTCGGATATTATCCGACCGACTTGGAGCATATCAAGCTGATTAAAGCCGGTCTGACGTTCCCGAAAGAGAAAATCAATATGCTTGACCCGTGCTGCGGCTGCGGTTTGGCGCTTAATATGCTGGCGATGCAGGAAAATGCTGTTACGTATGGTATTGAACTTGACAGAAGCCGTGCAGAGGAAGCGGAAACGCGCCTTGACCGCGTGGGGTTTGGCAGCTATTTCTATTCGCATATCAGTTCGGAAGCGTTTCATGTGTTGTTTTTAAATCCGCCGTATCTGTCGGTTATAAATGAAAATGGCAGAGCGCGTCATGAAAAACGCTTTCTGGTCGAGAGCATTCATCAGCTTATGACAGACGGGATTATGATCTATGTTATTCCATACTACCGCCTGACAGGGGATATATGCCGTATCATCTGTGATAATTTCGAAAATATTTCGGTATTCCGCTTTATGGATAAGGAATTTTCAAAATTCAAACAGATTGCAATAATCGGTGTAAAAAAGACAAAAGCTGACGGAAGCGAACAGGCTCAAATACTTTCGCAGTATGCGATGCTGCCGGAAAAAATACCGTTTATATCGGAGTTGAAACCGCTTACCTACCGTATTCCTGATAGGGAAAAGAAGGTAGAGGTCTTTAAGGGTACCGAATTTAATGTGGGAGAACTTAAAAGACAGCTTGCCGGGTCAAAATCTATTGATATGTTGTTTGAGCAAAGCCGCATTGACGCTGTAGAAAAGCGACCGCTTCTGCCGCTTTCGGTAGGACAGGTCGGATTGATAGGCGGAAGCGGATTGATAAATGGGTACATGGACTGCGACCATCCGCACGTTATAAAGGGCAGAGTGGTAAAGAATACAAAAAAGTGGTTTGATCACGAGAACAACACGCTGACAGAAACCAAGGTCAATAAAATGATTTTTAATATTTTGACTGCTGACGGAGTGAAAAGATTGTCTTAAAAGGAGAAAATGTAATGGAAATGGAATTAAATAAACAGAGCTTCTACGACAGCATAGTGAAGCTGAGGAGTAGACCTAAAAAAGAAAGGGAATACAGTAAGGGATTCCGGTATCTGCACGATACCATTATAGTACAAATGGTAAATGACAAGGATTTCAAAGTGGGTGATTTGGATTTTTTAAAATTCACCTGCGATGACCTGCAGGACTATATGGAGTATTTTGAGGAAACGATCTGTCCGAAACTGGATTCTGCCGGTAAGCTGTTTGACATTATACGCAGAGCCGAAGGTATCTTTTCGGGTAAACGAACATACTATTAGGAGGCAGTTATGGAAAAATTATGCAGCACGGATATTAGCGCCTTTTTTAATATCCTCCAGGCTATGAAGGAGGCATACGATGCAGGCGGGATAAGTGTTGCCAAAGCGTATGCGCAGCTTGATGCAGATATTGAAAGCTATTATGAAACAGAAATGGAACATTTATATGATGCGGCGGAGTTTGTAAAGGAAAAGGTAATATATATGCGGGATGAAAACGGGAATTTTGATGAAGATTCCGAAGCTTTGTACAGCGAGTTTTTCTTTTCAAGTACCGATATGACCGAATATTACCGCAGACTGTACCAACTCTACAAAAATAGACAAATATCCGGCAAGGAGTACCGAATGAAAAGGTGCGAAATGGCGGATTTTGTTAAAAGATGGCTTTATAATACTGATTGCTATATATGCGGTGGAATGGGGTGTTATATGCGGACAAAAATCAATCATAAATATGCCAGCTCAATACATATATATCTGGATTATAACATGGGCTGCTGCAATTTGACGGGTGTGGTTATCGCATTGATAACGATTTTTGACGCATATACAAGAAAACTTCGTGAACTTAAAATGCAATACGCTGATATGCCGGAAACATTGGAGGCAGCATTATGAATGATTTGATAGGAATGAATTTTTGTGTAAACGATGATCTGAATGTTGAGGTTGACTATACTGCGGGACGGCGGAAGAAGCATAAGGTTATTGATATGAATACTTTTTGCGATATATTAAATAAGTCATCGGAGATGACCGAGTGCAAAACCGGAGTCCTGCCGGATGGCTGTGTTGCATATAGGGAAACCAATACATTAAGGCGGTTTGTTGCGCTGGAATTAAAAGCAAGGAGAATGAATTTGGTTTATGAAAGAACCGGGTATACGGACTTTCCGATACCGAGGCTTATCTACGGCTTTTGGCTTGACAGATACGGGAAGGTAGAATCTGTTAAGGTTACGGTGGCGGATATGGGAATTTTAAAGGAAGATACAAGGCTGTATAAATATCCTTTTTCAAATGTTATGGATTTCAGCATGTGTATCGGCAGTAATGCGCTGCCGCCGGTGAAGTATCTGTGGCAGTTGGAAAACATGCCGTATTATATTTTTACAATGCCGGATAACAACGACTACTATACGCCGCAGAATACACGTCTTAATATGGAATACCGTACGATGCTCGAATTTTTAAAGGAAAAAGAACCGGATTTCTATTACTCCGATGTGCTTATTCCCAACGGACAAACTTTGCAGGATTTTATAAACCGGAAGTAGGAGGAAATTATGGCTGAGAACAAATATTTCGAGGAATTTGGCAAACCGTTTCCGTCAAGCGATGTAAAGTGGCGGCTGCAGAATATCAATAAGGAAAAATTGACCGGAATAGCAGTACCATACCTGGATGCACGCGCGATTGCCGACAGGCTTGACGCGGTAGTTGGTCAAAACCGATGGAAGGACGACTACCGTGAATGGAAAGGCATAGACGATCAAGGCAAGCCGATATATGCGCAGCTTTGTACCATATATATCTATGATGAAGACCTGAAGGAATGGATAGGCAAAACCGACGGTGCAGAGAATACAGAGCATGAGCCTGTCAAGGGCGGACTGTCTGACTCCTTCAAAAGATGTGCTGTCAAATGGAATATCGGACGCTATCTGTATAAATTCAATGCAGAAAATGTATCGGTTAAGCAGTGGGGACGAACCTACTATATTACCGACAGCGGACAGCAAAAGCTGACAGAGATATATAATAAAACGGTTGATAAACTATTCTCAAACGCAGCGTCCGACAAACCAAAACAGACAGATAATACGAAGTCTAAAACGACAGAAGATCATCCTGTATTTGAAGTAAATGCAGTTGAGGTGCGTGATGAAAACAGCGCACTGATACTAAGCCGCGATGGGACGCGCTATAAGGCATATATGCAAGGCGTGGACAATCGGCTTCAAAACGGTACACGAATTACGAATGTGCGGATACGAAAGGGAAAAAATCAAGCCGGAGCATATAACATAATAACGGGTTATGATATAGCAGCTTAATAACGGTGCAATCATATTTTAAGAGGAGGAAGCTTATGGACAAAATTAAAGAAATTACTATTTTAAAAGTGAAAATGGAGGGTTTCAAACGTTTTTTAGAGCCATATGAAGCGGATATGAATAAGGTGACATATATTATAGGCGCAAACGGCGAAGGAAAGACTACTATTGCCGACGCGATAAGCTTTGCATTCTGCGGAACACCCTTTTGGGGTGAGAATTCATGTGACAGGCTGAAAAATCCAAATGCTGATAAAATGTCGGTCGAGGTGTGTTTTGCCGATGAAAACGGAGAGGTACACAATCTTTTGCGTACAAAATCAGGCTCCGAGTCATCAGCGATGCTTGACGGGCACAGTATGCGTCAGGTGGATATGGCATCGGTGTTTGCGGAGAAAAATGTCTTTCTGTCAATTCTTAACCCATTGTATTTTATTGAAAAGCTGGCGGGCGACGGAAAAGAATTTCTGCAAAAACTCATGCCGGGTATTCCGAAAAATGAGATACTTGACCGCTTGAGTGAAATCTCTAAAACTTTGCTGGAGGCGGAGGATTTTGCCGAACCTGAAGTGTGTATAAAGGATAAGCGGAGAGAAATTCGTGAGCTGAATGAAAATGCACTTCATCTGGAAGGGCAGATAGACGCACTCAAAAAACGGTTTTCAGAGGCGGAGAATACTATTGACTCCGTTATCAAGGAATTTGAAAGTCTTGTAAACCGTAAAAATGAACTGGAGGAAAAACAGTACCGGGGAATTGATATAGAAGCGATGAAAGCAAAACCCCAGACCGGAAACGCTTTCCAAATACAGGAGCTTTATCAAAAGCTTGCCGAGATAAAGGCAAAAGGCTATGAGTCAAAGTACACAAAAGAGCTTATGAAGGCAAAAACGGAGCTCAATGTTCTGGCGCAGAAATATAAATCATACGAGGCACAGGCTGCAAATCTCAAGGTGGGCAAAGTATGTCCTACCTGCCGTACAGTGATTACCGAGGATAATATCAGGGAGATAATCGCTGCGTTCAAAAAAGACGTTCTTGCAGTGCGGGAGGAGGGACAGCTTGCCAGAGAAGCTGTCAGAAAGCTTGAAGAAATGGATAGGCAGAGCATGGCTGTTTTTGAGAAGTATAAGGCGGACGATATTAAAAAAGTTCAGTCAGAGATCGACAGTTTGAAAAATGCAGACGCACAAGACAGCAAAATCAGCCGTGGAAATCTTTCCGAACAAGAGTACAAAGAACTTTCAGAACTGCAAAAGCAGATAGAAATTTATTCTGCGAAAGTTGAGGCTATGTGCAATACGGAGAAGGAAATGCAGACGATTGAAAAGTTGGAGAATCAGCATACAGCGCTTTTTGAACAGATTTCCGGGCTTCAAAAAATCATTGCTGCATTGCAGGAGTATGAAGCAAAACGTGCCGAAATCACCTTGTCAAAGCTCAAAATGAATCACGCGGCAATACGGCTTTTTGAGGTGGTTAAATCCACGGGCGAAATCAAGGATACGTTCCGTTTCACCTATGACGGCAAGGACTATCGCTGGATATCAAACTCAGAGAAAATCAAGGCGGGACTGGAGGTGTCTAAGCTTTTACAGAACCTCACCGGCCTTTGTTATCCGACCTACATAGATAATGCAGAGAGTATCACAGCAGGTCTTGATGCTATGTCCAATCAAGTCATACTTGCATTTGCAAAACGTATGCCGCTGACTGTGCAGGCAAAAACCGGACAGCAGATGAAGGAGGCAGCATGATGTGTGAATATATGAGCTTTGATATTATTGAGGTTGCGAAGCGCTGCGGTATAAAGCTGTATCAGTATGAAAGCCGCAGTGCAGAGTTTAAGGCGAGATGCCCCTTCTGCGGCGACAGCAAATACCATCTCGGACTCAATCGAGCAAAGGAGCAGTTCCACTGCTTTCGGTGTAATGAAAAGGGCAACAGCGTTTCGCTTTATGCCAAGATTTACGGACTGAGTAATAAAGAGACTTATGAAACTTTAAAGCGGCTTTATAATGACGAGCCGATACCTGCTGTCTGTCCGGAACCTGAAAAACCGATAAGAAGTCTTAAAGAGCGGCACAATGTTTATTATGACCTATTAAATATGTTAAAACTTCATCCCAAACACTATAACAATCTTATTAACAGGGGACTGACCTTTAACGAGATCTATAGGTTTATGTATAAAAGTATGCCGATGGAGTCCGTATATCGGGAAAGGGTGATAAAGGAGCTGGAAAAAAAGCACGATCTTGACGGTATCCCGGGCTTTTACCGGGATAAAGACGGCTGCCGGAAAATGTATATCAACAAATACGGCGGAATCCTGATACCGGTGTGCGATAAGGATGGGTACATTCAAGGCTTGCAGGTTCGGCTCGATCCGGCAAGCGGCGAAGGTAAGAAATTTCGCTGGTTTTCGACCAACGGTTATCCGGGAGGAACAGGTGTAAAAAGCTGGGTTCATGTTGTCGGAGACACATCTTCAAAAACAGCATATCTGACTGAGGGACCGATGAAAGGCGATATTTCAAGTGTGCTGTCAGGCGGCAAGCTGTTTCTTGCAGTTCCCGGAGTGAATGCAGTAGACCACCTTGCCGGAACGATATCTGATATGGATATTAAAAGGGTAAATCTTGTTCTTGATATGGATAAACGAAAAAACGTAAATGTACAAGCTGCTGTCGAAAGAATAAAAGATTGTCTTGCTGATATGGGTGTGGAGTATACAGAATATAACTGGAACCCGCGCTATAACGGCATAGACGACTATATGGCTGCAAAAAAACTGCGGCTAAGAGCAGCATAGATTTGAGAGGAGAAAACATATGTCTAAATTTATGATTATTAACACAGAGAACGGTCAGCAGTCGGAGATTATGGGAAAGTATATGTATTATTCTTTCCCAAGACTTATTGTGAAAACGGAAAGAGTAAAGGAAATATGCGAACAGATAGGATTCCCCGTTAGTGTCTCAGAAAAAGGGTCGATCACGGACGCGTTCAAAAGTGCAACAAGCAATATTTATGACAGGATTGAGCAGGAGGGAAATGAAGTGCTCAAAATTTATTGCCGCGATAACAAACGCGGTGACAACAATATTCTGTCGCGCGAACTTGTTGAAGAAACACTGATGAACAGTACAAATAATTACCGAAAGCTTGCTAATATTACGCTTGATAAGGAAATGGGTATAATGCAGCTTTCAGGTTATGACCTTTGCCGTGACAGCAGGGTTATTCAATATTTTGATGAGGCAAACAATCGTTTTTCCCTTTATCGTGATTGCGTTTCCAACAGCAGCATTGAAAATATGGTTGAAAAGTATATGGCGTCACTGCATGCAATCAGCATTTCAGCCAAAGGCCATCACTATTTTGTGCCAAAGGACTATATGCATAAGATAGACCTTCTTGAAACCTTTTTTGAACTGCTGGCAAAGGAAAATCTGTTTGTTTATGCGGATGGCAGAAATGCAAAATATATCAGCTCAAATTCGATGTATGTAGCTGACGATGAAACACAGAGGAAGAAAATGGCGCATGAGTTCTATTTTGATATGGGCCGCGAGATTGAGGAATATCAGAAAAATATTTCAAGGCTCATACGAAACGGTAACAGCTCACAGCGTATACTGGACCGCTGGTCGCTGAAAATCGAAGAACTGCAGAGGAAAAAGAAAGAGTACGAAAGTCTTTTAAAACAGAATTTATCAGGAATAGACGAAAACTTTACGCTGCTTGAGGGTATGCGAGACCAGCTGAAATTGAATGTGCAGGGCTCGAAGCTTTATGGTTTGGCGGCGTAAAAAAGTCTTGAATTTACAGCAAGAGGATACCGTTTGGTGTCCTCTTGCTGCGTATATTTGGAGGTAGTAATGGATAAGAAAGCGGAATTAATAAAAATAGGTAAGCTGGAGGGCTTTTCCGAACATCCGTATCATGTATGCGATGATGAGGAAATGTATGAGCTTGCGGACAGTATCGGAAAGTATGGTGTGCTGATACCCATTTTAGTGCGTCCGATAGAAAACGGAAAGTATGAAATCATATCGGGGCATAGGCGAAAACGCGCGTGCGAGCTTGCCGGACTTGATGAGATACCGGCATTTGTGTATCGGCTGGATGATGATGAAGCGGCAATTTTGCTTGTGGACAGCAATATACAAAGAGAAAATCTTCTGCCGAGCGAAAAAGCCTACGCTTATCGATTGAAATATGAGGCACTTAAGCATCAGGGGCAGCGCACTTCCGGACATGATGTCCAGAAGTGGAGCGAGGAGGAATTGGGAATACAAAACGATATAAGCGGCAGAAATGCGCGCAGATATATCAGACTGACAAATTTGATTTTTCAGCTCCTTGATAAGGTGGATAAAAAAATCATATCCCTAACCGGCGGCGTTGAGCTGTCCTTTTTGAAGATTCGACCGCAGTATATGGTAAATAACCATATTGAAGCGGAGGAATGTACGGTGAACTACAAACAAGCGCACAGCATACGCGAACTGGCGGAGAATGAAAGGCTGGACACAGTGGCACTGCATCAAATTCTTGATGAGACTGTAAAGGAAAAGAATATTTCGATAAACCAAAAACGGCTCAAGGGTTATTTCCCAAAAGAATACACATTGAAACAGTGTGAAACAATGCTGTGGAAAATACTTGATGAGTGGTATGTAAAGAATGGAGGAAGAAATGTATAAGACAAAAAATATTGAAAAGTGGCACAACTATAACTTTGAACCGATTGAGAACAGACCGGCAAAGGATTATGTGAAATTTGCAATAAATATACGGTCAGAAATCAATGCCCAGCTTAAGGACAGCGGATATATGCTGAAAGTTTTTATCAGAGGGTATTATGAGATTTCCGGCTTTATATGCAGCGAGGACAACCGGTGTATGTATTTCAGTATCGGTGATGTGAGATATGACAAAAACTGGTATAACAATGTTCTTGTGCGTGAGGCAAAAAATACACATGATTATACCGGCGGACAGAATAACTTTGTAAAACTTAGTGAATTTGAAATTGCGTGCAGACAAATTCTTTCTAAAGGAAGGAGCAAATTTGCAGCATAATGATAAACCTCTTGGGAATGGGCAGCATACCTGTTTCCAGGAGTTTTTTACATTAAGAATGCCCTTGACATATCATAGTGATTTATGATATATTGCAGTTAGGTTAAAAGAACTCATGCTCGGCTTTTCTGATTGAGATTTTAGTATTTAGAATAAAAGAATAATGAAAAATAAATAAGGGATATCAGGAGATATATTTATGAATGATTTTGGAATTAAGATAAACGAATTTGACTCAATAAGCTACAAATTTGGGGTGTACTCTGGAGAGGTTGTTCCTCCATCAACATATATATGCAGAAAGAATGAAAAAATGTTTTCAAGATTTTTCTATGTGCAATCAGGGAAAATTATTTTTAATAAAGGCACAAAGGAACAGATTATTGCTGGAAAAGGTGATATTCTGTATCTTCCTAAAGACATAACATATACATCTGAATGGAATATATCAGAAAAAGGAAAATACATATCGGTTAATTTCAATCATGACGATTTTTATGTGCGATTTCCAAATAAAATATGTATTGCGGCAAAAGACAAATATGGTGTTTATTTTGAGATGTTTGCCGGCTTACTTGATGTATGGAACAAAGGTGAACTGGGATACGAACTTGAAGTTCTTTCCGGTGTTTATAAGATTATGCATAGGTTGTTTTGCGATATAACATATAAAAGAATAAAAAATAAAAACAGTATAATTTATAAAGGAATTGTGCATCTTGAAAATCATTATTTAGAGGATATAGGAGTTACAGAGTTGGCTGCAATGTGTAACACAAGTGAGAGTAATTTCAGAAAATTATTTGCAAGATACAAGAGTATGCCTCCTGTTACATACAGAAACTATCTTAGGATAAAAAAAGCGGTTACATTGATTGAAACAGGAGAATATAATGTCAGAGAAGCGGCGGAAGCAGTTAATATTCCGGATATAAACTATTTTCATAAATTGTTTAAACATTTCATAGGAATTACTCCGGGTGAGCTAAAAAACAGGACAAATACTTGAGTCCTGTTTTTTTGTTTGCATAAAAGTATGAGCGTATTGTACAATAAATGGATTATTTTCTCCATTGAAAAAATAAATATTGAAGATATAATAAAAATATAAAAACTATATTATATCAGCAAAGAGGGAAGTTGTTAGCAATGAAGATAGGGATAGTTGGTATTGGAAAATTTTCGGACGATTTTATAAGATTGTTTAATATTCATCCGGATGTTGAAGAGGTTGTTCTTGCAGATCTTGACAAAAGTAGAGTAGAAGCATCAATGAAGAAACATAGTATCAAAAGGGGATTTTCTTCTTTTGAGGAAATGCTTGACAAAGCGCCTGATCTGGACAGTATTGCGATTTTTACTCAAAGACATTTGCACGGGCCAATGATTATCGAGGCACTGAAAAGAGGGAAGAATGTTTACAGCGCTGTTCCGATAGGGTGTACGATTGAGGAAATAAAAGAAATTGTAGAACTTGTACAAAAGACAAGACTTATATATATGATGGGTGAAACCTGTTATTATTATCCCTGTGCAATATATTGCCGCGAAAAATACAAATCAGGAGAAATGGGACGATTTGTTTATGGTGAGTCGCAGTATTACCATGACATATGTGAGATGTATGATGATTTCAAGCGTTCGGGCGGAGATAAATGGCAGAGAGTGGCAGGAATTCCGCCGATGTTTTACCCTACACATTCGATATCTATGATTTTTTCTGCAATTAATGAGTACGCAACAAAGGTATCATGCATGGGTTTACGCGATAATCATGAGGATAATATCTATGGTGAGGATAAAAACAACTGGTCAAATCCGTTCAGCAATGAAACAGCACTTTTTCAAATGTCGGGCGGAGGTGTAGTGCGTATTAATGAATTCAGAAGGGTCGGAATCAATAAGCCATCATCATATATTACCTGTTTTTATGGCGATAAAGGAGCGTATGAGTGCTCGGTTACAAACCATACATATCAAAGAGGTGTTGCAAGCGGAGAGAATCCGTATATAGAAGATGTGGGACCGCTTGTTAACACTATAGAATATAATGAGGATTTAAAAAACGGAACAATGGATATGGCTCATGATCCTATTTCAGTAAAATATATTGAGGGATTTGCACCTATTCAGGATAGGAGCAGACTCCCTAAGACAATGCGAAATACACCAAAGTTTAGTCATTATAATTCTCACCCGTTTCTTGTTGACGATTTTGTGCGTGCGGTTATGACGGGCAAATTACCGCCGAATAATGCATGGGATAGTGCAAGATATATGATTCCCGGTCTGGTGGCTCATGAGTCTGCGTTAAAAGGCGGTGAGCTTTTGGATATTCCCGATATGGGAAATGCTCCGGAGGATTGGCAAAAAATAACCTATGAGCTTAAGGCTAATTATGAGGATATGAGTAAGTATTATGAAGTTGAGTGTATGCATTGATATGATGTTCTCATACTGTGATTTTTATGCCCGCCCGGAAAAGGTGAAAAAATCCGGTATAGATACAATAGAATTCTGGAAGTGGACAAATAAGGATATAGACAAAATTGTCCAAAGCGGCATGAATGTGTCAGTATTCAATATTGACAGCAGCAATGAGAGTTTGTCATTTGACTTGTCGCGGGGAATATTGAATGACGGAAGGACAGAGGATTTTCTGAATGCACTGGAGGAAAGTATTCCGGTTTATAAGAGGCTTAACGCAAAAGCAATGATTGTTCTTATAGGAGAAAATGCAGAGTATAACGAGGAAAATATTTTAAAATGTCTTGAGGCGGCAAAACCGATTATAGAGAAGCAGAACATAACGCTCGTTATAGAACCGCTCAACTGCACCGACCGCGTCGGATATTCAATGCCTTATGCAGAGCCTGTATTTGAGCTTATAAGGAAAGCGGATTGCCCGAATATCAAGATGCTTTATGATATTTACCATCAGAATATGACAGGTGATTTTTCCATTGAGCAAATAAGGAAAAATATATCATTAATAGGTCATTTTCATGTTGCGGATGCTCCCGGAAGACACGAGCCCGGAACAGGAATTGTTGATTATGTAAGTATTTTAAATGAAATCAACAAAATGCAGTATGACGGATATATCGGACTTGAATACAGAGCAACAAAGCCGGATGAAGAAACCTTTGGTTTCCTTAAGGAGGTATGTGATGTTTAAGGTATGTATTATAAGCTGCGGCATGATTGCAAACAGCGCACATATTCCGGCATATAGAATGTTTCCGGAGGACTATGAAATAGTAGGGGTATGCGATGTAAATGAAAATGCGGCACGCGATACGGCACAAAGGCACAATATACAGCATTGGTATACTGATGCACAAAGGATGCTTGAGGAACTTAAGCCTGAGGTAGTATCGGTGTGTGTTCCGAATTGCTTCCATAAGGAATATACGCTTGAAGCATTACGGCACGGAGCAAATGTTTTGTGCGAAAAGCCGCTTGCCTTTTCAAAGAAGGATGCCCAGGAGATGTTTGATTATGCTGAGAAAAACGGAAAGGTTCTAATGGCATGCCAGAGCATGAGATATACTCCTGAGCGGCTCGCAGCAAAGAAGTTTATTGACGGCGGCGGAATGGATAATATTTACTACGGGGAGCTTTCAAGAACAAGAAGGAGAGGAATACCTACATGGGGTACTTTCCACATAAAGAAAATAAGTTGCGGTGGTGCGCTTGTAGATATAGGAGTACATATGATCGACGCTCTTGTATGGCTTATGGGAAATCCAAAGGTAAAGTCTGTTAATGCGTCGATAATGCAGAATTTTGTTGATGAAATAGGTTCTCTTAAGGGCAGCGGAGCTTTAACCGGAGAAGTACATAATCAGCGCAGATTTAATCCTAAGGAAATGGACGTTGAGGATTTTTCATGCGGAATGATTACATTTGAAAATGGTGCAAAAGTAAGCTTTAAGGCTGCGTGGGCGGCAAATATGCCGGAAACATCGGATATAAGACTGCTTAGTCACAAAAGCGGTATTGAGTTGCCGGAAGGTAAAATTTATTACGGAGAAACAGGGGCAGAACAGCTTCAGCTCGTTAAGTGCCCTTATGATTCTGTTTTCCCGGGACATATCTATATAGCAGATAATTTAAGCAGAGTGTTAAAGGGAGAGGCAGAGCCGGATATTAAGCCGGAGGAAACAGTAAATGTTGCAGAGATTATCGAGCTGGCTTATAAATCGGCAGAACTTGGTAAAGAGGTTTACTCAGCCGATTTACGATAGAGTTTTATATAAAGAATAAAATGGAGATTAATATGATAAAAGCGGTTATAATTGGATTTTCACATATGCATGTAAATGAGATTGCACTCTATATAAGCGAACAGCCTGATTTTGTGCTTGCAGGTGCAGCAGACGTAAAATCAGACGTTGAGCAGATACCGGATTTGAGGTACACGCCGGTTTGGAACATGGAAAATGTAAAGAACAATTATTGCAAAAATATATATGATGATTACAAAAAAATGCTTGACGAACTTAAGCCGGATATTGCGTTTATCCTTACGGAAAATGTGCAGAAGCCGGAGGTCGTTGAGGAATGTGCAAAACGGAATGTGAATGTGTGTATTGAGAAGCCGATAGCTATAAGCTATAAGGAAGCAAAGAAAATACAGGAATCTGTCCAAAAGTATAGTATTAAGGCAGTAGTTAATTGGCCTGTTATATGGCGCGAGTATATGCACAGATTAAAAGAAGCTGTGGATTCGGGCGTTGTCGGCAAACCGATAAAACTTAGGTACATAAACGGTCATACCGGCCCTCTCGGAAAGGGCGCAAAGCACAGGGGAGTATCTGAAAATGCGGAGGAAATGACAGATGAGCAACGCTCAAAAACATGGTGGCATAAGCTTTCCCGCGGCGGAGGCGTATTCCTTGATATAAGCTGCTACGGTTGCCTGTTTTCAAAATGGTTGCTCGGAGATGGTGAAAAGAGTGTAATGTCTTATGGCGCGAACTTAAACACACCCTTTGGCGATACAGAGGATAATTTTGCGGCAATTGTAAAATATGACGACAGAATGTCTGTTATAGAGGGAACATGGACAACACCGAGAGCTGTTATACCGTCAGGTCCTATGGTAATATGCAGTGAAGGCGTTGTTGTATGTACTGGCGGAGCAGAGAATGATCCGGATGTCAAAGCATATGATGCGTATGGTAATGAGATAGCAATACCACAGATAAAATGGGATGATAAATATAGGAATATGCCATGGCATATTGCAAGCTGTATAAGATCCGGAGAAAATGTTCACAGCATGCTTACGCTTGAAAAGAATATGGAAATAATGGCAATTATGGATGCTGCTATAAAAAGTTCTTCAAGTGGTAAAGAGGAATATATTTATGAGTAAAGCACTCATAGCCGATATTCAGAGGTCATCGGTTGACGATGGATACGGAGTAAGAACCACGGTATTTTTTAAAGGCTGTCCGCTGAACTGCAAATGGTGTCATAATCCGGAGTGTATATCATTTGAAAAAGAAATTATGTATTATCCAGAGAAGTGTATTGGCTGTAATATGTGTGATAAAGGCTGTTATTCCGGCGCAAGAGTAACTTGCGGAAAGGAATACGACGCGAACGAATTACTTAGTGAGATTATGCAGGATAAAGATTATTACGGGAGTAAAGGCGGCGTGACCTTTTCAGGAGGTGAACCGTTGGCGCAGGCGGATTTTCTCAAAGAAATTATTTTAAAATGCAGGGAAAACGGCATTGGCTGTGCCATAGAAACCTCGCTGATATACTATAATGAAGGGATTTTTAACAATCTCGATTTCATAATGGCTGATTTGAAAATATGGGATGATAGAATACATCGACAATATACCGGCGCCAGCAATGAGCAAATAAAGAAAAACATAGTAAAGGTTAGTATGTTGGGTATACCTGTTATTATAAGAACGCCGGTTATTCCCAGGATTGAGCAGGGTATTGAGGAAATATCTGCTTTTGTCAAGAAATTGGACAATGTTGTCCGATATGAGCTTTTGCCGTATCACCCGCTGGGTGAGCAGAAACGCGCTGCATTGGGAAGGACAATCAATAAATTTGAAATTCCGTCAAAGGGATATATGGAGGAACTGAAAAAATATGCTTTCATACGCTGACAGACTGAGGCTGATGAGGAAGACAAAAATCCGTCATACACTGGAAAAACGCAAACAAAACGGATATACTGATCTTGATGACTTCGGAACAGTGCCTATACCGGAGGATTATGAAGTAGAGCCATGGTATAACAGCTCAAACGGCAGCTTTTACGGATATGACGGTATGAGTGAAAATTTTGTAAGAGTTATAAATGCTCATCCGGCATATGTTGATTCTATGGAAATGTTATGCGGAAGATGGCGTGATATGCTTGTAAACTACAGGGGAGATTTACATTATATGCCTGATTGGCTTAAGAAGAATCCTAAAATTGCAGAGCTTATGAACACCTCAACTGCACAGTGGAGCAAACGCTGGGATGAGCAGCGTTTCCCGTATGATGAGCTGAAGCCTGATCAGGAGAAATATAATATACAGACGGGGATTGATAGTGATGCACATTTTGCCTGCGATTACAGAATAGGATTTGAACTCGGATTTGGAGGATTTCTTGAAAAAATAAGAAAATACAGGCAGATAAATCCCGATAAAAAGGATTTTTATGACGCTGAGGAAAAGGTTGTTCTTGCCATAATTGATTTTATTCAAAGACATATTGATGAAATTAAAAGACTGCTAAAGGACGAAAAGCGTCCGGAAATAAAAAAATCACTTCAAAAAATGCTTGATGTAAACGAAAATATTAAGTTTGGCGCACCAAAAACTTTCCATGAGGTTTGTCAATGGACGGCATATTTTAACTGTGCTTCAAGGATTTATACTCGTGACGGTGCGGGTTTTCAAATGGATGTTCTGCTGTATCCTTATTACGAACATGATGTGAAATCAGGAATTTTAGATGACGAAACAGCAAAATTTCTGATTGCAAATCTGCTTCTTATAGATCCGCACTACTATCAGCTTTCCGGCGTAGATGAAAATGACAATGATATGACAAATCATCTCTCATATCTGATTCTGGAAGCGGCGGACAGTATAAATATATCATGTAATCTGACAGTTAGAGTACATGAAAACTGTGATAAGAAATTTTTGCGCCAAGCAGTATATTATCTTATTAAAAACAAAAACGCATGGCCAAGATTTTGTAATGATAAAGCACTTGCAGAGGGGTATATGCGTAACGGCATAGACAAAAAAACAGCAAGGGAAAGAATAGCTGTAGGCTGCAACTGGATGTGTGTTCCGGGCAAGGAATTTCCTATGAATGATACCGTCAAGATAAATATAGCAAAGGTTTTTGAGGTTGCTCTTAAGGAAATGAGAAACGAAGAGAAATGTTCAACCGAAAGATTGTATGAATTATTTGTAAAGCATTTGAAACGGGCGGTTGATGTTACAGCTTGTGGGATAAATCTTCATCTTGATCATCAATGGGAGGTCACACCTGAGCTTGTAATGAATCTGATGATGAATAACTCTATAGAAAAGGGCGAAGATATATCCCAATGTGCACAGCTTTATACCATCGGTGTAGACGGAGCTGGTCTTGCGGTTGTTGCGGATTCATTTGCGGCGTTGAAACTCAGAGTTGAGGAGGAGAAAGTACTTTCGTGGGACGAAATGTATGAGGCGCTTGACAAAAATTTTTCTGATGAAAGAACCCGTCTTATATTAAATTCCACACCAAAGTATTGTCATGGCGGAACAGATGCCGACAGGTGGGCAGTAAGACTTACAAAAACATGGTCGCAGACGGTTAAGCAACAGAAAATGCCTGAAGGAAGGCAGTTAATACCGGGTTGGTTTAGCTGGGCGAGAACAATAGAATATGGTAAAGCTGTAGGCCCGACACCGAACGGCAGAAAGGATGGGGAGCCTATATCCCACGGTGCAAATCCGAATCCTCATTTCAGGCAGGACGGAGCGCCGACGGCACAGTCAAACGGTATTGCAGGAGTGCAGTGCGGATATGGAAATACTGCGCCTCTGCAGATAGAATACGATCCGCATGTGAAATGCGATGATGCTGGAATAAATGCCGTAATGTCGCTGATTGAAGGACACTTTAAACAGGGCGGAACACTGATAAATATAAATGTGTTAGACGGAGAGAAGCTTATGGCGGCAAACGAAAATCCTGATTTATACCCGGATTTGGTGGTCCGTGTAACAGGTTTTACCGCATATTTTGCGAGTCTCTCGCCACAGTTTAGACAGTTGGTGGTTGACAGATTCTTAAGCGATATATATTAATTTCCATTAGTATATATGTAATAAAATATTTGACTTTTAGATCACAATGTTTATTATATAAATATATTTTGTTTAAAAGGCAATATTATTACACCAAAAAGTAATAAAATTACGTTTACATTCATTATGATGAGATATATAATGCAGTTGTATATAAAAAAAATAAATATCGGTGTAAACTATTCTAATTTTGTGTAAAACCGATAAAGGAGGAAAATTATGTTAGCAAACAGACCGCCTATGGGATGGAATTCTTGGAATACCTTTGGAAAAGATATTAACGAAAAACTGATTATGGAAACGGCCGATGCTATAGTTGAAAAAGGCTATAAGGAGTTGGGATATGAGTATGTAATCATTGACGACTGTTGGGCATTAAGACAAAGAGATAAGGATGGGCATCTTGTACCCGATCCGGAAAAATTTCCTCATGGAATGAAATACATTGCGGATTATATTCATTCAAAGGGACTTAAATTCGGAATGTATTCGTGTGCCGGAATTTTGACCTGCGCGAGATTTCCGTCAAGCTATGGTCATGAATATGAGGATGCAATGACATTTGCGCAATGGGAAATCGATTACTTGAAATATGATTTCTGTAATTTCCCCGCATGCGGAAACAGCAAAAACGCATATCTTACAATGAGCATGGCATTGCGTTCGTGCGGAAGAGAAATATTATTGGCTGCTTGTAATTGGGGACATTATGAATCATGGAACTGGATGCGTTCAATAGGAGCACATACATATCGTTCGACAGGTGATATATTTGATAATTTTAATTCATTCAAAGATATTATTTTAAAGCAGGAGAATAATTTTTCAATGTCCGGTCCGGGTTGCTACAATGACATAGACATGCTTACTGTCGGTATGTACGGAAAAGGGCTTGTAGGTATGGAAGAGTGTGTATGTACCGATGAAGAATATCTTATGCAGTTCTCATTATGGTGTCTATATAGCGCACCTCTTATTATGGGGGGAGATATAAGAAAAATTGACGGGTATTGTAAAGAATTGATGCAGAATAAAGAACTGATTTCAATTAATCAAGATGCGGAGTGCAGACCTCCGATAATGATTGAAGCTCCAGGGGGAAACAGAATCTTGTTCAAGATTCTTTCTGATAATGAATATGTTCTTGCGTTTTATAATTACAGTGACTCCAAAACCCATTTAACTATTCCGTTTGTTGATTTGGGAATACCATATACTTCAGGCAAGGGACTTGATATGCATGATGTAGTTACAGGAGAAAAATTAGGGGTAATAAGAGATTTTTATTCTGCTGAAACCAAAGAACATACTTGCCATATTTTGAGAGGGAAATTGATTGATGTATAATTGCATGAAATGCGACAGAGCACTTACAAAAGATGAAATCGCTTTGTTTAAAAAACTTGTTAATAGAGGTGCACAGAAATATATGTGTCTTTCCTGTATGTCAACATATTTTCAAGTACCGGAAACCGCAATGATAAAAAAAATACAGCAATATAAAGAAATAGGATGTACTTTATTTTCTTGATTTTGCCCTGATACGAAGAATTTAGAAATTTTATTACAGGTTATAAAGAATAAGTTATAAAATAAATGTCCCAAATAGATGACTCATTGAGAATTCTCTAGTATACTGTTAGTTGCGAAAACAGGACTGAAGATTCTCAAAATGAGTCATTTAAATTATATCACAATCAAGGTAAATACTAAACGCATTTCAAATATTTCGATTAAATATTAAAATGTCTCTTAACACTTATAAATATTTTATAGTGAAATTTGTGCTATATTTGTAAACTTTTGGAATACCTTGACAGTAATTTTAATCTATGATACACTACCAATATAAATGAGGGTAGCACTATATGGTCTTGGCAGTATTTACCGGCAGTTTTATGAATCATATTATATTTTATAAAATTGCTTATGAGAAAAGGCAGTATTATAGATGTGTATTATTCATATAATAAGCAAATGTTTAACTAGGCTTGGTTATATATTGTTAGTGGAATATAGGAGAGGGGATTATGCTGAAAATAATGCTGGTAGATGATGAAATAGCTGTTTTAAATGGTCTTGAAAGGCTTTTTCCATGGGAAGACAGAGGATTTTGTGTTGTTGCAAGGGCAAGAAATGGTCAGGAGGCATTAGAGAAATCTAAGATTTTTAATCCTGATGTTGTCATAACTGACATATCTATGAAAGTAAAAGACGGCTTATCATTTTTGATTGAAATAAAATCCATTAATCCTAATATACAAATAATTATTTTAACAGGATATCCGAATTTTGAATATATAAAAAAAGCCATGGACAATGGAGCGTTTTCGTATCTTTTAAAGCCCATAAATATGGCTGAACTCGAGAAAGTGTTGGAAAAGGTAAAGATCCAAATTTATAAAAACAATATGCTTATTTTTCAGCAGTTTTTGTATGAAATATTGAATATGGAGAACGTAGATCAAAATGTTATTGATGCGTTATGTAATAAATATGATATTTCGCTAAGTAATGAGCCTTATTTTGTTATAACAATGCAGATAAAAATTAATAAGTTTGATGAAGAGTATGATATTTATGAGCGAACAAGTCATGAATTAATGAAACGATTATCATATCAATATAATGTCTTCTTTTGCAGAATACAAAAGAAAAGTATTGCAGTTTTAATATTTTGTCAAAATACCAGAACTCAGACCAATATATGTCAAATAATTAATCAGATAAAAAACAACATAGTCAATGAGCTTGATGTACAGATTGTTATGGGAATCAGCCGGTTGTTTGAAGATTTATGCAAAATAAACGAGGCATGGATGCAATCGCTTTTTGCGGTGTCTCAAAAAGCAATAAAGGGTTATGGAAGTGTTATTTATTATAGCGGAAAAAAGGGCGAGGTAACAGAAAAAGCAACGAGTGCAGGTGTCTTTATGAGTTCTGAAAAAATTACGGAAGTATTAAACGGAATTCGCAACCTTGAAAGAGAAAAGGTAAATCGGATTATCAATGAACATTTTGAAACTATACAAAAATTTGAATATGTGGAAATTGACAGCTTAAAGGATTTTGTTTCCGAGCTTGCTTTGCAGATTATACATCTGGCAACAAAGGATGATGCACAGGCGGTCTGGATTTTTGGAAAAATTCCTCGTCCTATTGCAGAAGTAAACAAATTGGAGATGTTATCGCAAATGCGCGATTATTTGATAAAAACTGTGGAATGTATTTTTTCTCATTCTGAAGCGCAATTCTCCGGTAAATATTCAAAACATGTATGTGAAGCGCAAATATATATCATGCGGCATTATGCGCTATCTATAAGCGTGGAACAGATTGCTGATTATTTGCATTTGGACTGCGCGTATTTAATGCGTATATTTAAAAAAGAAACCGGACAAACGATAAATGGATATATTACAAATTACAGAGTAAACATGGCGATTGACCTTATAAAGAGCAAAAGATATCAAATTCAGGAGATAAGCTCTATGGTAGGCTATCAAGATCCAAAATATTTCTCTAAAGTGTTTAAAAAAATAACAGGATGTACACCTTCTGAATATGGGGGATAAAGTGAGTGTTTAATAAATTATATTTACATTTTAGAAGGACACTGACTGTAACGGTGTTGTTTATATTGATAATTCATATTATAACAGTATTGAGTATGTATTTGTATATTACTGACAAAGATTTTCGGAACAAGCAAGAGGATGAGGGCACACAGGTATCAATGTATATTTCTTCGCACCTTAAGATGATAGAAGAAAATGTGGCGATATATTGCGGTAATGGCAGTTTGGGTGATGCGATTAGTAATAGAACGCTCAGCGTAGGTGCACAAATGCAGAATATAATGTCAGTAGATGCAAGCATTGTTGATTATATTATTAAAGAAGAGAACTATGCATATATGTATGAACCAAATTCAGATAATATATATCGAAAATATATTGAGTCGGGAGAGAAAAGAGATAATGGCAGCCTGTCAAAATGGCACTTATTTGACGATATTTATAATTGTGCAATATTAAGTATGCCCATTCTAGACAGCGAAGGAAAAATTTGCAGTATGTTATTGCTCGAGATATCAATGGATAACTTTTATAATAAGCAGAATGAGAATGCATATATCTATATGAATGACAAAAATCAACATAATATTCTTGTTGGTAATAAAGTAAAGACAATAGATAATATAGTAAAAATGCCGAAGGAAAAACATGGATTTTATTATATTAAATATTCTTATCCATTTAGTGATGAAATAACAATTAATGTTTGTTTTTCGCGAATTAATATATATATTAAAGCATTGAAATTTTTTTTGATTATAATGCTTGCTGATGCATTTTTGTTTGTTGTCTCAATTTATGTTATCAACAAGTATTTAAAATATATAGACAGGTTATTATCACAATTATGCATTGATATGAATGAATTTATAATAAAGATTGATAAATAAATATGAAATATATAACACATATAAAAGCTATTTTTTCAAAAATACATATTAGACACGCTTTCATGGTGTTGATCGTGTTTTGTTCATCAATTGCTATAGTTATGGGGACTGTTGCATTATATTTGTATACTAAAATGACAATAGAAGATGAATGCCAGGAGTATACTGAAACAATTTTTGATGGTATAAGCGATAATATTTCTCTTGTGCTTAACAGAATTTATTCAATTTCACAAATTATGCAGTCAGAAGACGATATATATTCCATTTCCATACAGGATATGCCATATGAACAAAAGCATAGTGAACTGTCCGACATGTTTAATAAAATAATAACAAAAGACAGCGTTGTTTTGGCTATGGACTTTATTGCATACGATGGGAGTAAATATCATTTTGGGGATGAGAATATTAAAATGCAAATAAATGATGAATATCTTGCAAAATTTTCATCATATCAGATGCTTTTAGCCGATAGTGTGATTACTTATGATGGAAAATATTATTGTGCGTTGGGTAGAACAATATATAATTATTCTACAGGGATAAAATATGGCGAAGCTATTTTCTATGTCAACAGTTCGAGTTTTGGAGATGGATTGTCAGCTTCAAATCAGAATGTATCACAGAATTATTTTTTTATTTCGATTGACGATATAATCATTAATTGCTTTGGAAATAATATTGACGGGAAGAATATTATTGGAAAGAAGTTGTATTTGCCGGAAGAATTTATCGGATACAAAACAGGGAAAAAAAATGATTATAAAATTGTCAACTATAGTACAGATATATCGTTGATAACAAATGACTTTAAAATAACAGGAATTATTTGTGATGCGTGGCTTTTTAAAACGATGAATAGTATAATTTTGGGGATTATTGCAGGAATGGTTGTGATTATACTTTTGGCAATTATGATGGCAGGGTTGTTGTCGCGGTGCTTATCAAGGGATATTGTCATACTTGCAGATCGTATGGAAAAAATTAATTTTGAAAAAAAATTTGAAGAAGACATAAATGAAATAAAGAATGAAAATGAAGTTAGTCTTCTCTACGAGAAGTTTAATATAATGTGTACAAAGATTTATGAGCTGATAAAAGAAATTAATATTAAAAATGAAAAACAGAGGGTGACGGAAATAAACCTTCTGCAATCTCAAATTAATCCTCATTTTCTGTACAATACTCTTGATGCGATAAGCTGGAAAGCAAAGGAGAATGATGAATATGAAATTGATGATATGATTATTAATCTTGCAAAATTCTTGCGATTGGGACTTCATAATGGAAAGAATATAGTAAAGGTTTATGAAGAACTTGAACATTTAAAATGCTATTTGCAAATTGAAAAGGAAAGATTTCCGGATTTGTTTGATGTTAGATATGAGATAGATAATAATATTGTGGACTATGATATGGTAAAGGTTGTTCTCCAGCCGATTGTGGAAAATTCCATAAAGCACGGCTTTGACAATATAGATTACAAAGGATTAATTGTTATAAAAGGCTATGAGGAGGATGAGAGCATTATATTTGAAATATCAGATAATGGGGTCGGAATCAAATGGGATGGAGATTCAAAATTTCCTAAAAGCAACAGCTCTAATGGCGGATATGGTCTTTATAATATTGATAGGCGGCTTTCAATATACTATGGATGTGATTATGATTTTGAATTTCGTTCGGAGATTGGACAGGGGACGGTGGTAAGATTTAAAATCGGCAAGAATATAAAAAAGTACTGAAATTGTTAGGTAACCCCTGTGTTGTCAGCTATTTTGGCAACCGGGGTTACTGCGCATTTATATTTTTGATGAAGGATTAGCATAAAAATATCTGCTGGCATGGGGATTTTCAGAACTCTGGAGTTGATTATAAAATACTTTTTCTTGTATTACGCCAGGACGACGGCGTAAAGTGTGTTTTGCTTTTAAAGGTATTGGAAAAGTGATACGAATTTTTAAATCCGCACAATTCTGCAATTTCCGCAATGGACATATTGGTATTAAGCAGGGCGCTCTTTGCCTTTTCAATTCTGACGTTTAGCATATACTGGTGCAGCGTCATGCCGGTTGTGCTTTTCATAAGCCTGTTCAGATGGTATGGGTGGTAGCCGACAAAGGCAGCTAATTCTGCATTTGATATCTCGTGGTTATAGTGCTGTTCTATGTATTGTACAGCTTTCTCAATTTTCCATGAATTTTCGGGAATATTAATAAGCGCAATACGTGCGGATTCAACTATAAGCTCCTTTAGGACCGCAGAGCAAACAACGTCATAGCCCAGCTTCTTCATTGAAAATTCATTTACAATTAAGTTTATTTTTGTTTCAAAATGCTGCATATTTTGTAATATTATCGGCGTGTTCAAAATATTAAAATCAGAAAAATATATTTTCTCCAGCAGCTTTTTCTCTTCAAAATTCTCCTGAAGTACAGGCGAAAGGCTATCTTTCTTTTGCATATTTTCTTGTGTATAGTCAAAATTAACGGAAATTAAGCTGATATTACTGTTGATAGAAAATTTGTATGGTGTAGCGCTTTTCCAAAGTAAAAGTGTGCCGGGTTTTAACTGGTAATCCTTATCCGAAATAGATAGTGTACACGTGCCGCTGAGAACGTAAAACAGCCGCGAATCATATGAAATTGTGTGGCTGTCTATACATTCAATGGTTATCGGCTGCGCAAAACGTATAAAAGGATTTATGGCGGAGAGCAGCATAATATTACCTCCATGTTTGTTTTTGGTATTTTTATGTTTGTTTGCTACATTTATTATAAATCGATTTTATGATAAAATCAATATGTAAATGTAAAAAAGTGTGGTGAGTAAATTGAAATATTCTGTCGGTTATCAAATGCTGTCTGACGGCTCGTTTATTGATGAAATAATCAGGTGCAGGGAGAACATCAAAGAAGTTTACTTTTCGTGGGGCGATTTCCCGAATGGACGGAATTTACAGACACAGCAGCTCACACCGTGGGAGGCAATGGAACAGCAAATATGCGACCTTAAAGTGCTAAATGACAGCGGAATAGCTTTTAATCTGCTGTTTAACGGTAACTGCTACGGAGCGGACAGCCTTTCGCGATACTTCTTTAACAAAATAGGCGATACAATAGACTACATAAAGGAAAATTTCAATTTGTCTTCCGTTACGACCACATCGCCGGTTATTGCCAAGTTTATAAAAAACAATTTTAAAAATATAAGTGTGCGTGCATCAGTAAATATGGAGATTGGCAGCATACAGGGAATGGATTATCTGGCGGATTATTTTGACGGATATTATATGCAGAGAGAATATAACCGTGATTTCGGCAAAATAAAGGAACTCAAAAAATGGTGTTATGATAACGGAAAAACACTGCATATTCTTGCAAACAGCGGATGTCTTAACCATTGTTCGGCACATACTTTTCATGATAATCTTGTTGCTCATGAAAGTGAAATGGCAAAAAAGGATAACTGCTATGACTTTTTCGGCATTTGCCATGAATATCTGGAAAATCCCCAAAAGCGGATTTCACTTATACGCGATACAAATTTCATAAGACCGGAGGATGTGAATTTGTATGAGCCGTATTTTGATTCTATGAAGCTTGCAACAAGAGTTTCCGATAAGCCATTGCTTATTTTAAAAAGCTATGTAAACAGAAGGTGTACCGGGAATATCCTGGAGATTTTAGAACCCAATCATGCCGGAAGAATATACCCGTTTGTGATTGACAACTCTAAGCTCAAAAACGACTATTTGTTCTGCGATAAAAATTGTACTTCCTGCAATAAGTGCAGCGAAAATTATAAAAATGCGCTGATTGATTTGTCAGAGCTGATGGATGTAAATGGATAAGTTATATATTGAAGCGACATCACGGTGCAATCTAAACTGTAAAATGTGTTTCCGACAAAGCTGGATAAATGAGCCGCAGGGGGACATGAGCAGGGAAGTATTTGAAAAAACCTTGAAATCAATTGGGGAACTGCCGAACCTGCAGACCGTTATGTTTGCAGGAATGGGGGAGCCGCTTGTACATAACGATATTTGTAAAATGGTTTATGAAGTTAAGCAGGCGGGAAAAACTGCGGTAATTTTGACAAATGCTTTTTTACTTGACGAAAGAATGACGGATATGCTGCTAAATTACGGGCTGGACGAACTGTGGATATCAGTGGACGGTTTTGACAGGGAAAGCTATGAAAAAATTCAGCGTGGCGCAATGTTCGACTCGCTGTGTAAAAATATTTCTTATTTTACAAAAAAGAGGAATGGCTGTAAACTCGGCTTTACATTTGTTATGATGGACGATAATATTGCCGAGGCGGAAAAAATAAATGTTTTTGCAGACAGATTTTCCGCTGATGAAATAAATTTAAGCTATTGCGTACCGTCATATCCGATCAGCAGAGAAAATTCTGTATATGATGCCGGATATCCGGTTGGAAAAAGATCCAGGGTACGTGATAAGAGTGAGATATATCATGATTTTTGCCCGTTTATAGAAGGAAATGAATGCTTTATTAAATGGAATGGGGATGTATGCCCATGTATGCAGCTGCTGCATAGCAGTGATACATATCTTTTTGAGGAAAAAAGAAGGGTTCTTTGTCACAGCTTTGGGAATGTATGTAAAGATTCCCTAAAGACGATATGGGATAGTGCAGAGTATACAAAATTCAGGGATAAGGTACACAAATTTGAATTTCCTGACTGCACACTATGTGACGGTTGTGACGATAGGTTAAGCAATGAAAGGGATTGCATGTTCAATGAAAAGCCCACATGCGGCGCATGCCTGTGGGCGCAGGGAATTGCGAGATGCCCGTGATGATAAAGGAAAGGTGATAAAATGCTTACAAGCAAAATGATTAAGGAGGCCGCACTGGCAGCAGGAGCGGACGCGTGCGGAATTGCGCCTATGTCAAGATTTGACGGTGCACCGGACGAGATGAATCCTCAGTTTTTATTCCCGGAGGCTAAAAGCTGCATCGGATTTGTTTTCCGTATACCGAGAGGAGTGCAAAGGGGAATTGAAGAAGGAACACAGTTTTATCAGTACCCTTCCATGGCATACGGCGGAATTAATGAAATCTTTGCTCCGGCAGTTTTGTATCATGTCGGAAAGGTAATCGAGGACGAGGGTTATGAGGCTTTTGTTTATCGTAATACCGGAGCAAGAGGAGTTGTATCCGATATGGACGGTTCACCGGGAAACACCCTTTCTCCGGAGGAGCAGATTGAAGTTAATGAGAATGCAAAAACCTCTACGGCGCATCATCGCAGTGTACAGTTCACAAGACCGGCGCGTGAGGGCGGCGTTGCGCCGGATTTACAGTTTCAGTTCAGAATTGCAGCAGTTGCCTGCGGACTGGGCGAAATAGGATGGAGCAAAATGCTTTTGACGCCGGAATTCGGACCGCTGCAGAGAGTGGCATTCATTTTTACCGACGCTGTACTGGAGTATGACGAGATGTATTCCGGTAAGCCCCTTTGCAGAAGGTGCGGTGCCTGTGTTCGTGAATGTCCGGGCGGCTGTATTCCCGCTATTAATTCGGGCAAAACGGTCACAGTAAATCTTGATGGTAAAATCCTCGAATGGGGCGATATTGATATGTGGCGCTGCTATGCCTTTTATACGCATGCCGGCAGATATTATAATCCTTTTGTCCCCAAAGAGGTCTGGGATAAAAACGAAAACGGTGCGCTCGACCTGATGGAGGGTGTAACCGATGTTGCAAATGAGCAGGAAATTATGAAAGTTTATACGGCACTTCAAAAATATTTCCCAAGTTGGGTCGGATATAACATGGCAAAGTGCGGCGGCTGCATAAGAGCCTGTGTTTCGATACTGGAAAAGAAAGGCGGCTGTATGGAGAACAGATTTAAAAAGCCGCTAAGAACCAAAAAAGCGTGGAGGCTTGACAGATGATAGAAAAATACGAATTTTCCGGTGAAGATTTTAAGGTAATGATGCAGTTTGAAGGCTGGAAAATCGGATTTTTAAGATACAGTGAAAGATTTTCGGAATTTAAACAGCTTGAACGTCATCTTGAAACAGACGAGGCATTTGCGCTTCTTTCCGGCGAGGCTACGCTATATACCGAAAATGAAAGAGTTACCATGGAAAAATGCAAGCTGTATAACATTCCAAAAGGTGAGTGGCATCATATAACGGTAAGTCAGGACGCAACTGTTATGGTTGTGGAAAACAGCAGCACGAATAAGGGTAATACAGAGAAAAAGAGCGTGTAACATGGAAAATGTGGGTCAGCTAATCGGCTTTGCTGCAATGGTGATATCAACAATAATATATTGGCAGCGCCGGCGAAAAAACAGACTTATTCTAAAGCTTACAACCGATGTTCTTTGGGCTGCGCATCATTTTATGATATTCAGTTACTCGGCGGCGGCAACAACATCTGTTGCTATATTTCGTGAGATTGTGTTTTACCATTATGATAGAAAATGGGCAAAAAGCAAACTGTGGTGCGTTGTATTTTCCATTATGTTTGTGTTGGCGTCGCTGATGACATGGAAGGGTATTTACAGTATTGTTCCGGCGGTCAGTTCAGTATTGACAACAATAGCTTTCGGAAGTAAAAAAATTACCATTACAAGAGCGTTTGCATTTTTTGCATCGGTAGGTATGCTGACTTACGGTATACATTACAACTCTATTGCAACAGTTATAAACGAATTTTTGACAGAATTATCAATTATTGCATCAATTATTATTTGTCGATCCATGAAAAGAAAGGGTGAAAAATATGCTGACAAGTGAGATCATAAAGAAAAAAGCGAAAGAACTCGGTGCGACGGTATGTCGTATCGGAAACATATATGATGAAGAAAATCCGCAGAGAGATCCCAAAATGATTTTGCCGGATGCAAAATGTATTATCGGGTTTGGCTTTTTAGTGCCGAAAGCCCTATACAAGGCTATGGACAGAGGAAATCAATATTATACATATACTACTATAGGGGTTAAATATGAAGATGAGGAAATGGCAGAAATTTTCCTCTTAAAAATAGGCGGAATGATAGAAAATGAGGGTTATGACGCCTGTCTGCAAAAGGCGATACCAAATTTGAGAATTAAGGGTGATAAGACCACAAATCCCGAAGTATTAGATACGTATGAGCTTATTCATGCTGAAGCGGTAGGACCGGGAAAGCCTGTGCCGGATGTAATCATCGATTTCGGAAAGGCGGCAAAAGCCTGCGGATTAGGCGATGTTGGATTAAACGGGAAGATAATAAACCGTGAATACGGACCGTTTATGAGGTATTGCTTTATCATTACCGACGCACCGCTGGAATGTGACGAGCCGCTTTCGGAGGCGATATGCGACAAGTGCGGAGAATGTATAAAGGCCTGCCCGGGAAATGCGGTCAGCGAAAACGGTCTTGATACATGGCAGTGCGCGGTTTATTACAAAGGCGCACATAAATCAAACCCGTTTGTTACCGATGAATTTTTAAAAGACAATCCGGAGCGTGAGAAGATATTAAGCGGAGAAAAGCATTTTGACGCAGAATCGGCAAGAGAAATATACAAGGAAATGAATTTTCTGCCGAATACACAGTGGGGATACGCGCCGTGTCTGTGCGGAAGAAAGTGCGATATTGCCTGCTACAGGCATCTGAAAGGGGAGTTTTAAGGTGAAGGACAGGATAATACAGCTTGCAAAGGAAAACGGAGCGGATATTATCGGTTTTGCTCCGGCTGAAAAATTTTCAAAGGATAATCCGATTTTTAAAATTATGCCGGAAACAAAAACGGTTATAGGACTTGCTTTCAGAATTTTGCGCGGAATATACAGAGGAATTGAGGAAGGCAGTACGTACTATCAGTATACGACAATGGCTATCGAAAACATGGAGGAAACCATCATGCCGATGGCGCAGCTGAAGGTTGCCATGATGCTGGAGGAAAACGGATTTCTTGCCCTGCCGCAAAGGCGGCATCAGCAGATTATGGCAGAGGATAACAGTACTAACCCAGAGGTTGCGTATGACGCAGTATACAGAAACAGAAAATCCGAGGCGCAGATTGATTTTTTGGATACAGCACTAAAGTGCGGATTGGGTGAAAAAGGACTTGATAATTCACTTTTAACCGATGACTTCGGACCGATGGTGCGCTATTGCTTTATTTTAACCGACGCGGAAATTGAGCCGACAGAGGAGGTATCACCGCATCTATGCGATAAATGCGGAAAATGCATTAAGGCATGTCCGGGTGGAGCGATTGATGAAAACGGAAATGTCGACCCGTGGCAGTGTGCTGTCTATTATAACGGAGCTAACGGAACCAAAAATCCGTTTATGCCGCCGGAAGCATTCGACGGCTTTGATAACAGACTGGAGATTATTGCAGGCGAGGCAAAGGTGACGCCTGAAACAGCAAGAAAAATTCTTGATAAAATATATTTTTATCCGCCGGCACAGCATGCTTATCAATGTTCGATATGCGGACGTGCCTGTGATGTGGAATGCTATGTACATTTGGAGGAAAAAGGCGTCTTGAAAAGAAAATTTAAAACGCCGTTTCGTAAGCGTGAAGTGTGGAGGTTTTCTGTAGATGATTTTAGATAATAGCGGAAAAATATATGAGCCGATTGTGAATGACAACGGGGAAATTTGCAGAATAACAATTCCAAAGAATAAAATAGAAAAGGGTATTGAATTTGTTGAAATAAATATGGATGCCTTTGCGGCAAACGCCGGTGAAGAAGGATATTATGTAATTGCAGATGTTAATAAGGTGGGCAGTTATCTTTGCCGGTTTGATAAAAAAGAAGATGAGGAGCTGGTTTTAAAGCAAAATCTCATGCCGATAGCAGGCATCAAAAAGCAGGAATATGCAGCGCTGATAATTGTAACAGGAATGAAAAACTGCTTTCATGTTCGCGTAGGAGTTAATAACAATAAATATTTTCTGGCGCTGAGATTTGTTCTTGACAAAAACAAACCGTATGAGGATATATCGTTGGAAATACACAGACTTGATAACAATGCAGATTACAATGATATGGCACGGGAATACAGAAAATATCAGCTTGACCGCGGCGCATGTGTGCCGATAAGGGAACGTATGAAGGATAACCCTGCGCTTTCATATGCGGCAGAATCGGTTGAAATCCGTATCAGAATGGGCTGGAAACCGGCGCCGCCTACAGTGTTGGAACAGACGATTGAAAATGAGCCGGAAATGCACGTTGCGTGTACATTTGACAGAGTAAAGGATATAATTGACGAGCTAAAAAAGCAGGGAGTAGATAAGGCGGAAATATGTCTTGTCGGATGGAATAAAAGCGGACATGACGGACGCTGGCCGCAAATGTTCCCGGTTGAGGAAAAGCTTGGCGGAGAAGAAAAACTAAAAGAGCTGATAGGATATGCAAAGGATAATGGTTATCAGATTGTATGCCATACAAACAGCACAGACTGGTACAATATATCGGAAGGGTTTTCCAAAGACGATATGGTTGTAAAAAAGGCAGACGGAAGCTTTGCGGTAAATGATTTGGCGTGGAGCGGCGGTACGATGTATGATTTATGCCCTGTAAAAGCATATGAAATTGCAAAAGAGGAACTTCCCAAGGCAGCGAAACTCGGATTTTCGGGACTTCATTATATTGACGTTATGAGTGTTGTGCCGCTTAGAAGATGTTATGATAAAAATCATCCGGCAACCGAACAGGATACGGAGAAGCTATATGCGAAGATAGGCGGATTGTCGCACGAATTATTTGGAGGCTTTGCCTCGGAAGGCGCGTTTGATTTTGCCGCACCATACCTTGATTATGCTTTGTATGTAACTTTTGAAGGCGATACAGGCAATTTATTTGATGAAGAAATACCGTTTTGGCAGTTGGTATATCACGGCATAATTTTATCAAACCCATCCACGACAACGGTGAATTATACGGTTAAGGAGGAGAAAAGCCGAAAAAAATTCATTGCATACGGCGGCAGACCGAGCTTTTATTTTTATTCCCACTTTCTGAATGGGAGCAATCAGGATGATTGGCTGGGAAGAGAAGATCTGATATGCGATACGGATGAGCAGCTTAAATATGCTGTAAGCAAAATCAAAGAGGCATATGATGAATTTGTAACAAAGAAGCATTTGCAGTTAGAATTTATGGAAAGCTATAAACAGACGAAAGATAAAGAAGTAGTAAAATATTCAAATGGCAAAGGAATTAATATTTAGTTACTGTAATTCGGAAAAATACAGAAAATCATAGAAAAGGTAAAATTATAACGGAGGGTAGAGGTTGTAATAATGAAAGTGTTAAAAAGAATGCCACAACTTTTTATAAAAAAAGATGAAAAGGAAATTTTGCTGGATTCAAAAGCAATATATGATAATGTTGAGATGTCATTGGATGTGAATGAAACTGATGAATGTATATCTATTCGGGTTGAATTGTTTAATCGGAATGATTGCAGATATAAGCCTCAAAAAATATCTGTCAAACTTGGAATAGATACATATATGGAAAGTTATCCGGAATGGAATCAAAAAATGTTTCCAACGATGCTTCGTTTTGAAAAGACACATATGTATGGCTTTTTTATGTCGCCAGATGGTGATGTGACCGGAATATGTTGCGGAAGTTCAGCGGCAGGATATAGTTTTGATTATAATATACTTGAAACAGGAAACTATGGACATAGAATAGAGAATGTTAATTTTGATGTTATATGTGAGCCTCCTCTGCCGGATAGAGTCGCAAAAGAAGCATCATATTTAGAACCGGGCGAAAAGCGCGTGCTGAATATATATTTGTTGCCGGGATTGAATGAAAAAAATGTTTTTGCCAAAATCAATCATTTAATCGGCATTCCGATTGTTGTATCCTCTAAATATACATTGGGCATAGGAGAAAAAATAACATATAGAATAATATCTGAAAAAAAATATGATGATATTATTATAGGGCCGGATGGTGAGATAGCTAAAAATACAGACAAAGTCGGTCTGTATAAATTGAATGTAAGGGATGAGAACGACCATGAAACACAGGCGTTATATTATGTGAGAAATGATTATAAATGGTATCTTGAAAAGGCTCGGGAAAATGTAGTGTTCAAACCACCTAAGGCAACAACACATTGTGAGAGCTGGTATGGATTTTTTTCGGGATATCTTGCAATGAAACATTATCCCGATGCTGAGTTTGATAACACTATCAACGCTATGTTTGATGAAATAATGCCTTTGATTTTTGATTTTAATTCTGCAAGACCGAAGGTTATACCGGAGAGAATACAAAACATTTCCAGCTTTATTAGTCTTTTGGTGGACAGATATGAAGCGGAAGGGGAGCTTGAATACTTAAAGCTTGCTTCTATGTATGGGGATTTGCTTGTCGAAAAGCAAAAACAGGACGGAGGATATTATAGGAAAAATACTCATTACACTTGCGTTATATATCCGGCAAAATCTCTGATGGAGTTATATCACGCTGAACTTAAAAGGTCAGAAAATTATTTTAAAGAAAAAGGAAAGGAACATTACGAATCAGTAAAAAAAGCTATTGATGATTTAGCGGAGCGTCTTGACAATCTGGAAACAGAAGGAGAAATGACTTTTGAAGATGGAATGATTTCATGTGCGGCATTGCAGCTGGCATACTTTGCGCTGGAACTTCCGAAAAATGAAAGAAAAAAATATGTCCGTGCTGCAGAATATATGATAAATAAACATAGGTGTCTTGAACAGAATAACATTCCGGATACAAGAATGAATGGTGCGAGTATACGCTATTGGGAAGCACAGTATGATGTGAACTATAAAGGTAATATGCTTAATAGTCCCCATGGTTGGACAGCATGGACTATATATGCGAAATATTATCTTTATTTGCTTACAGGAAAAGCAATATATTTAAAAGAATTTGAAAATGGTCTGGGTGCATGCTTGCAGCTTATGAATGCGGAGGGGAATTTGAGATGGAGTTTTGTATGCGAACCGCATTTAAAAACGGAAATTTTTGTAAAGAATACAGAAAAAGCTGTTGTTGACGCATATAATAGTGTAAAGTTGCCATATACCGGATGTCAGGGAAAATACATAGATTCTGTTATAAGTGAACAGTATATTCCGATGATTTCAGATTGGTATCGTGCGTCAAAAGATAATCCTGTTGTCGGTGGCTATAATTCTTGTCCCCTGTTTCTTGAAGATAAAACAATAATGATTGAAAATCAGGGTGGTGTATGCGATAACGATGTACATGAGATTTTCAAGTGTATGGAAGAAACGGTACTGAACAAGGCATTTATAGCAGAAGAAGATAATGAAATGCTTTGCTATGGCTGTAAGGCAGAGATATGTAATGATGCTGTATATATTACCATCGACAACGATGTTGAAATACTATATTCAAGCCTGACGGGGAAGAAAATCGTTTTTAAAAACGGAAAATCCTGTGAAATCATTTTTATCGGTGATAATCGGTGAAAATAGTATAAATATATTGTGAAGTAATAAAAAGCATGGAATTATTTCTATGCTTTTTTTGTTGTATGTAATTTTTGTCCACTTTGTAGTCATTTTTGTTATATTGATATTATTTTTTGGGCATGTTATACTATTTATATAAAAAATAGAAAGGTAGATTGCAATGAAAAAAATCGTATGTTTAATAATGGCGTTAGCCATAGGGGCGTCAATAACAGGATGCTCTGGTGAGAAAACAACAAAGGACACAGATAAAATTGAAATAACGGTAGGCAACTGGCCGGATAAAAATGCCAATCCGTCATTGTATGAGCAATGGGAGGGTATCCGTGCTGACTACATGAGTTCATATCCTAACATCAATGTTGAGAGAGATACGTGGAGTTTCACCATTGATTCGTTTTTGCCGAAAGCTGCCGGCAATCAGCTCCCGACAGTGTTTAGAATCCCATACACTGAGATTGACAAAGTTATAGATGCGGGCTATGCAGCTGATCTTACTGATAAAATGAAGGAATATGGATATACAGATAATCTTAATGACCAAATGCTGAATATTTTGCAGAAGGATGGAAAGATATACATGATTCCGATTAATATGTACGCAATGGGGCTTGTCGGAAACAGGAAGGTGTTCAAGGAGGCCGGACTTTTAAATGATGACGGTACAATACCCTATCCAAAGACACTTGATGAACTTGCCGTTCTTGCAGGTAAGATAAAAGAAAAAACCGGTAAAGCCGGGTTTATTTTGCCGACAATGAAGAATCACGGTGGATGGAATTTCATGTCGATTGCGTGGGCATATGGTGTAGACTTTATGGAAAAAGAAAATGGTAAGTGGGTTGCAAAATTTAACAGCCAGGAATTTGTTGATGCGCTACAGTTTGTCTATGATTTGAAATGGAAATATGATGCGTTAAGTGACAATGCGCTTATTGATGGTAAAGAGGCTCAAAAAATGCTCGCCGGAGGTCAAGGTGCGTTGTATATAGCTCCCTCGGATGTGTTTGGAGCTCTTGTTTCTGAATACGGCATGGATAAAGATGATGTGTCTATAGGTAAAATTCCTGCCGGCCCCAAAGGTCAATACGCATTAATGGGTGGAAATCTTTACATGGTGCCGAAATATGCATCAGAGGGTCAAATTGATGCAGTATTCAAATGGGCAGAAGCTATGGGGCATACGCCAAACAGAACCGATGCGGCTGAAAAGAGTGTTGAGGAAACATGCAAAAATGATAATGAGCAAAACTATGTTGTAATTGAAAGAGAACCATTTAAGATTTATAAAAGCGGCGGCATGAATGATTTTAAGGACAGCGTGATGAAAAAGTACGCAAACGTTAATGTTGATTATTATAAAGAATATTTTGATATGGAGAATGTTCAGATAAAAGCGGAAGAACCTATAAATTGTCAGCAGCTTTATAGTATATTGGACAACTGTATACAGTCTATACTTACGAATGAAAATATTGATCTTAAGCAGCTTGCTGCAAGTGCAGCGAGTGATTTCCAGAAAAATTATTTGGATAATGTTTCATATTAATTGCGGAGGGTGTAATGAAGAGTACGGCAAAAAAACAAAGGAGCAGGATGGACAAAATTAAAAGTACGTTCAAGCGAGATACGCTCTCATGGTTGCTTATTTTTCCGTTTTTGCTTTTTGCACTTATCACGATATGGTTGCCTACCTTTAAAGGTATAATTTGGTCGTTTTTTGATATGAACGGTTATGTTGTTGGAAAGTTTGTTGGATTACAAAATTATGTGCAGGTATTTACAAACACGGATTTTGTTCAAACTTTGCTAAATACATTTAAATATGTATTTTGGTCTATAGTAATAGGATATTGGATTCCGATTTTGATAGCCATTCTTTTAAATGAGGTAAAAAGAGGAAGCGGATATTTTAAGTTTGCAACGTATTTTCCTGCAATGGTGCCATCAGTAGCGGTATCGCTTTTGTGGTATTACATATATTTTCCGAATGCAACCGGCCTCTTAAATATGCTTATGCTTAAATTGGGGATGGAACCCATGGCGTGGTTGCAGAATGCTGATATAACTATTATGCTTATAGTCATTACTTGCACATGGTGCGGTATGGGCGGGACAATGCTTGTGTATTATTCTGCATTACAAAATATAAATCGCGACTTATATGAGGCAGCGCTTCTTGACGGTGCGGGATTTATCAGGAGAATATGGAGTGTTACACTTCCGCAGATTTCAGGAGTACTTCTCATAAATTTTGTTGGGCAGGTAATAAATATTTTTCAAATATTTGAGCAACCGCTTGCAATGACGGGCGGGGGACCCAATAACGCATCGATGTCTCTTGGACTATTGTCATATAAATATGCGTTTCAAGATTTTAAAGTAGGTAATTCTCTGGCTACAAATATGATTATGTTTCTTGTGCTGATATTATTTACATTGATCTATTTTTGGCTTGAAAAGAAAACTGATAATACATTGTAGAAAGGGGATAGTTCACGTTGAAAAATAAAAAAGAAATTAACAGAACGGGTTTTATCCTGCCGATAGAATTAAAAACCGCCAAGGGAAGAACGGTATATATAATGATATTGATATTTTTACTGCTTTTTAGCCTTATCTTTATTGTACCGCTTTGTTGGATGTTGCTATCTGCATTTAAGGATACGCAGGAATTTCTACAAATTCCACCCAGTGTATTTCCCAAGAAAATATCATTTGATAAGATAAAGGAGGTGTGGTTTTTTTCGAACTTTGGAAATACGTACCTTGTCACGATTTATATGACGGTGGTTGCCGTGGGTTTTATGCTTGCAAGCAACGGACTTGCGGGATATGTGCTTTCAAGACTTAAGCCAAAGGGTAGTACCTTTGTAAAAACGCTTGTCCTCTGGACGATGATGATTCCATCTACGCTTAGCATTGCGCCGAAATTCATGACATTTGTGGATATGCCGTTAATACATATTAATCTTTCAAATACATATTGGCCGATGTGGATTATGGCCGGTGCCAACGCATATTATACGTTGCTTTTTAAGAATTTTTTTGACGGGATATCGGTGTCCTTAATTGAGGCGGCACAAATTGATGGATGTAATAAATTTAGAGTTTTTACAAGGGTGGTATTGCCTTTGAGCAAACCCATTATGATTACAGTGGCGATTTTTGGTATTATGGGAAATTGGGGAACATTTTTCTGGCCGTATCTTATGATTAAGGATATACAGTTGCAGCCGATAGGGGTAAGAGTATTTCTGCTTAAGGAGCAGCTATCGGTTGATCGGCACTTGATGGTTTTGTGTTTTTCCATGATTCCGCCAATGATTGCGTTTTTAGTTCTTCAAAAGAAAATTTTGGGAGGACTTTCGGGAGCAGTTAAGGGTTAAAGACACTGGATAGGCAAGCTGGGTGTTTAATAAAAAAAATAGAAAGAAGGGTATGTATATTATGAAGAAAAGAAATTTAACCAAAATTCTGAGTATGACGCTGGCTATGGGCATTTTTCTCGGAAATGTACCCGCATTTGCGACTACAACGCCAAATGCGTATAAGATTGATCCTGTAGACGAAGTGAATATTTTTGATACTTTTTCGGATTACTCCAGCCAATACAACAGATGGAATCAAAAGTATCATCCAAATGGATGGTATTCGGGTTCTGAGGGCAGGATAGGTAATGAAAGAGAAGATGTGACGGGAAATAACAGAGTAAAGATGGGAGTCGGCAGCTCATATGCGAATAAAAGCGGCTCTATTCTTTACAAAATGTTTGGAAAGACAGTGATTGACGGCAAACTCCATGCAAGTTGGGATTTTAAGAGCGACAATACAGATGTATTGCAGTTTGTTGTTTTTCAGTTTACAACAGAAAAAGATTCTGCTTCTGCTGAAGATGCATATGATCCGAGACAGGCAAGCAACGAAAAACCGCTGATCACTTTTAGAAATAACAATCCGTGGTCTTCACTAATTTTAGATACTAAAGATCCGGGTAAGATAGTTGTATATAAAAGCACTGATGTCGGTCATAATGATGATATGAAGGATTCATCGATGTATTCATCAAAAACATATGCAAACAGTGAATGGATAAAAACAGATGTATTCTGGGATCTTGACAACAAGACATATACCATATACGTTGACGGTACTAAGGTGACGGACGGTCAATTTAACGCTGACGGTATTAAGGGACTTTATCCTATATTGGAACCGGGAAAAGACAAAAATGAAGAAACCATAAATGATGGAACGTACAGCGGTACGGATGATGCTAATCCAAATGCGGCGTTTGCATATCTTGACAATTTTTATGCGCATGAGTACAGCGGAGCTTCTGACAGCGTATCGGCAGCAGCTGAATATAATTACTTTGCTGACGATGAATATGGCGTAATTAATGTATCCTTTTCTGAATATATGAACAAAGAAATAGGAGACGGAGATATAATTGTCAAGGATGCTCAGGGCAACACTGTCGAAACCACACTTATATATACAAGCAGAACTGACGCTGCCCTAATGGTACAACCGGGTCTTTCAGGGGATATTTATGAAATTAGCTTCAGCAATTCTCTCAAAGGCGCGATTTCCGGCGCTGTTCCGGCTAAGATGAATTTTAGCGTAGCAGTAAAAGATTCCGAAAGCAGATATTATTATTTGAATGAAGATTTCAATGACTATGACGGTACATATCCGGTTAATTGGACCTTCAATGAAAAAACAAGTAATTTTAATGGCAGCGCTAAGTTTTTAACTGACGGCTATACTTATAAAAGTTATCAGGAAAAAGCAAATGCGGTAACAAACACTCTGGATAACTCTACTGCGCTGAACATGAAAGGCAGCACAACAGAGCCCGTAGAAAGCCTTAATTTATGGCATTGGTTCCCCTCTTCAACTCCTCTTACGGGTGAATTTACTGTTGAATTTGACGTATATCATGAAAACGGCGGATGGAATTTTGGATATGTGTCAAAGCAGGATTTTGACGCTGTTGCTAACGTCCGCAGCGGTGATGTAAGCGGACGAAGCTATCAGGTTCTTACAGCCATACCGGCTGGAAGTACGGATAATAAGCTTTGCTTCTCGCAGAATGGATATAGCTTTACAGCTTTTAATCGTGTTTCAGATGCAGTGGTATCACCTAATGCATGGCATAGAGTTAAGGTGGATGTAGATACTGAAGCGGGTACATTTAAGGTACAGGTTGACGATTCTGACCCGATTACAGTGACGGATCCGAACCGTTCAAAATATCAGAAGGGTATTGCTGCAATCAGACTTTCAAGACATCAGGACAGCAGTGGCAATACAGGAAACGTAGCGTTTGACAATATTAAAGTCTATAAAACAGGCACGTATGTAATGAATGAAGATTTTGACACATATCCGATGACTCTGAACAAATATGGCAGTGCATATTGGTCAACAGATAAGGTATGGTTCCAAACGGCAGGAGGCTGGACCGATCCGGGCTGGGGCATTGAATGGAAACCGAACAGTCATGCGCAGTTATATAACGGATTTGATGGACAAGTCCGTGCTTATGCGGTTAATGAAACTGATCCGTGGAGAGCAACTATAACAAGAGCCGATGGATGTACATCCTCAGGACCTTTTCTGGCAGTTTCGGGATATCTATGGGCAGATAAGTGGGATGCTGGCGAGAGAGTCCCGTATGCTTCTCGTTTGCAGAAATATTTTGACAGACCGATTAAAAAGGGCAAATCGTTTGTGATTGAAATGGATATGCAGCTGCGTTACAGTTTGCAAACCATTGCAATAAGTCTGCTTGATGAATCAGATATGACACCGACAAAACGAGGAGTAAAATCTTCCGGAGGAGCTAATATAGATATACCGTATATCACAGGAAATATCGTAGCGTCATATGTTGCTACTCAGGATTTGCCTGCCGGAAGACAGGAGGATGCAAACAGAGGCGTATTTGCACCTGATACAAAAACGTCCTTGAATAATGTTTCAACATGGGCTACGGAAGACAGACAATTTAAATATGTATCCGGTAAAGATCCGGGAACTCCTTATGATAGTATTCCTACGGAAACCGACAAATTATATCCTGTATCAATTAAAGTTGAACCGTATTATGATGAAAACGGAGCACCTAAAGCAAAGATTACATTCATAAACGGAGGAAATTCCGGCTCAATTATTACTTCACAGGATTTCATGAACAAGGAAATGGTTGGTATCGGTATTGATTATATGGGATTGCTGAAAGCCAGCTATGCTGATATACGTTCAGCTCTTTACATTGATGATCTCAGAGTATATGAACTGGATGATAATGGAAATAAAATAACAAATTCCCAGAAAGAAGCGGTTGAGTCAATAAAGGCGGTTGCTGTTGATGGTACCTGCACTGACTTGCTGGGAACGACAAATGCAGTTATTCCTGAAAATACCATGAGGCTTGACGTTAAATTCTCCGCGCCTGTATCGGATACTGTTGCTAACGAACGCATGCTTGCTCTTATGAAGGAATATGATGATAAAATCGACTATTTGAGCAATAAAGACGGCGCGTATGAAATAAAGCTTTCAGATGATAAAAAGACATGCTCATATTACTTCAAGCCGGGCTATCTTACGGAAGGTACAAAATATCATCTGCTTGTAAGCAATATGGTTGAATTTGCTGATAATCCATTATCGCAGTTAGATAAAGACTATAGAATAGCGTTTACTGCGGGAGCAGCATCAGAGGGCGGCTTTGGCGTTGATACATTCAGTCTGCAAAAGAAGATTGATGCGAATACGAATTTTGGAGAAACAAAATCACCGGATATATATAAAGTAATTAATCGTTATGCGGATATAGACGGAGATTTTAATCTG
This sequence comes from Clostridia bacterium, assembly GCA_045577675.1. Taxonomy (GTDB): domain Bacteria; phylum Bacillota; class Clostridia; order UBA1381; family UBA1381; genus UBA1738. The sequence goes on along the minus strand of JAZNIV010000001.1, from coordinate 14,642 downwards.
AATATCGAAGGTTATAATGCAACATCAGATGCAAAAGATGTTTTTGTGGTCATAGGCTATTACAATGCAAATAATCTATTGTTAAAATCAGATTGCGGAGTATATGAGGCGACTGCCGGCGGACGGTTTGACTTTAGCAATGTTATGAAACCCGAGTCGGTTGAAGGAGCAACAATATGTAAAATTTATACATGGGAATATCCGTCGCTCATACCACTTGTGCAGAACATTGAATTAAAATAAAGTATGCATATAAATATATCACATGTTTAGTGCAGGAGAGTGATTATGAATAAACGAGTTGTATTGTTTATAAATCTGCTCATGACATTTTCGCTGCTGCTGGGGAGTGTCTCCCCGGCAGCTGCTGTTGTCAAGGAAGACATTGCAGATAAGGAAAATATAGCGTATGCCGTATTGGGCAAAGATGTAGAAAAAAAGAATATAGATAAGGTTTCTATGGGGTGGAGTCCTAAGGTTACTGTAACTACGCAGGAGGAACGTGAAGCGTGGCAACTTACATCAAATTTGGATTCATCGGCTTCTATGTATGTTAATCTTAGTGACAGTATGGGAAATTCGAAAATTGATGGTTCGGTATATGAAGTAGAAATTGATTATTATGACCGCGATATGGGATATTTTATTGTATGGTATGACAGTGTGGATTATGGTGCCCAGATTGCGGAAGAAGTATATATAGATAACTCATGCACATGGAAGACTGCGTCATTTACACTTGATAATGCAGGATTTTCAAACAGCATTGATGGAGTCGGAGATCTTAAAATTTCATCCCGTGAGAGGGGTACAATGCTTCCGGCATCAAGCTGCAATGTGTATATAGGTGCAATAAGAATAAAAAGAATACCAGGTGCTAATCCGTTATATGTTGAGTCGTATAATGATCAGCCCGGAAATACTTATAGATGGTATGACGAAAGTAAAATTGTTCATAATAGAATTACGAATGTGTCAGGACAGGATCTTGAGGCGACAGTGACTTTCCGAATTGTGGATGAAGACAGCTGCGAGCAGTGGCAAAAAAGTGAAAACATTGTGATCGCAGCCGGTGAGGAAAAAAATCTTGATTCTGACATTCAAACGGACCGGTGCGGACTGTATACATATTATATCGACGTTGACACGGAAGTAAACGGCAGTAAAGTACATTCAACTTTTAAAGAAGACACAATCGCGATTGTAAAAACCGACCCCGATGGAATCCGAAGCCGTTTCGGATGGGTTTCTCATTTCCTTGACAGATATCCAGACAAACGCATTGATGAGTGCCTGGATTTAATTAATATGGCAAATATGCCGGGCACCAGAGTGGCGCTTATGTGGGATACGGTAGAAAATAAGTCGAAGGGAAGTTTTGACGCAAGGTCAACAAAGCCTTTTAAGGTCATAGAGATGCAGCGCAAAAAAGGATTAAAAGCAATCATGCAATTTGCTTTTGGAAATGCGTTATATACAGAAAAAGGCAGGGATATGCCTATAACAGATGAAGAGATTGAAGGGTTTAAAGGATATGTATCTTATGTGACCAATCTTTTAAAAGACAGCTGTGATTTATATGAAATATGGAATGAACCCGATATTGGGAATTTTAATACAAATGGCGCAACCCCGAAAGATTTGGCAAGACTTGTAAAGGAATGTGCTCCGCTGATAAAAGAAATAAATCCCAATGCACAAGTGGCTTCATTGTCGGTAACTATGATTATGATGGAAAACCGGCTTAACTACTGGATGAAAACCGTATGTGAGGAGGGTATGCTGGACTATGTCGACGCAATCACGCTGCATACTTATACCAGCGGTGGTGTGCCTCCGGAGAAAGCAAATATTGTCGATGAGATTTGGAAGTACAAGAATATGGCGGCAGAATATGGCAAGGAAAACATACCGGTGTGGATTACCGAATATGGAAACACTACCGCATTCAGCGATAACACGAGTTTTAATGATCAGGCAAACTGGGTTACAAGAGCAGCGATATTATATGAAGCAACTGACAGTGCCGATATATCCCTGGAATTTCGTTTTGAGGATGGAGGTATAATTGACCAGGACCGTGAGGATAACTTTGGTATGGTGGGTACCGCATATGAAAAATATAACGTGGAAGGAAAGGTTGCGGTGCCGCGTCAGACTTATCTTGCTTTTGCCGGAATGAATTATATGCTTGGAGGAGAAATTGAGAGTAATGGTATATATGACATAGGTGATAACATTCACATAAAACGTTTCAAAAGCCCTAAATTTGGCAAGGATGTTGTTGCGCTTTGGGATGTGTTGGGAGCTGAACAGGTAACACTTAATCTCGGTACGGATAGCGTTGATTACTATGATAGATATGGAAATAAAACTACAGTATATGGGAAGAATGGAATTTTTACATTCATGCTTGATGAGAGTGTAGGATATATTGTTGGCGATTTTTCGGACTTTAGTGTTGTAGACAATGACTCTCTTATAAATTTTGAAACAAAGCAGATTGAGGTGACTACGGGCGATACAATGGATATTCGCCTGAAAACAAATACAGAACACCCGTACAAGCTCGAGGTGGAAAAGGTCTGTGACGGCGCGGAGGTTGAGGAAAATAAGGGATTTGTTGACGGCACTGCGTCATTAAAAATATTCACCGGTTCAGCTGATGAAATGGAGAGCAAGATTATAATTAACGTAAAGGATGAAGAACAGATTATATGTCAGATGCGTCCGTCAGTCGTAATTAATAAGGCGGCAGATGTTTCGCTTTCTTTCTCGCCTAAAGGCAATGGGAATTATAATGAATGGATTGGCTCTGTTTTGGTAAAAAATAATTCATGTACAAAATCTGCGTACGGATATATAGAATTTCAGACGCCACAATATTTGTCTGCATTGGGCAAGATAGATATAGGCTGCGTTCCTAAAGGAAAGACAGCTGCTTTTGATTTTGATATACCTAACCTTGTGCGTAAAGGAATGTATTCGGTCGCATATGACATTTATATTAATAACAGAACAGAACCGATTTCATACAATAGCAAGTTTGACTTCACAATGGCAACTTATACGACCAATCCGCCGGTGGTAGACGGGCAAATGGAAAAAGGTGAGTGGCCGGAAAATACGGCGATGTTTGCAGATAAGCTTGCTAATTTTAAGAAACCAAGTGAATCCATGCCTATGCTATGGAAAGGAACTTCAGATTTGAGTACAAAAGTTTCGCTTATGTGGGACGAGGAAAGGTTATATTTGTATTCAGAAGTTACAGATGATATTCATTGTCAAACAAACGAATCCAAAGATTTATGGAAAGGAGACGGTTTGCAGTTCGGACTGTTTATACCCGATGGAGATGGCTTTGTAGCAGCAGGTCAGGGCAATCAAAAATACAATGAATTTGGAATTGCTATGCTTCCGACAGGTGATGGCAGTGCAACATATAGATACAGATCGCAGAACGGCATACCGGCCGGAATTTGTGAGGGTGCGCAGACCGCTGTTAAACGAGATAATGTTAATAAAAAAACCATATATGAGTGGAGTATGAAATGGAGTGACATCACAGGTGACGAGAACTTTGTGCCAATGGACGGGCAGGAACTGGGATTCTCTATTTTATGGAACGATAATGACGGTGACGGTCGAAAGGGCTGGATGGAATATGCCAGTGGCATAGGAGCCTCAAAGAATACTGATTTATTTACATATCTTAAGTTGACAAAGTAGCTTAAAGATGGAGGAAATATATAATAATGAAAAAAAATATTACATTCTTATTAGCAACTTTAATTTTTTTCTCTTCATGCATTACAACGCCGAATATAGCATTGGGGGCAGAGGAGTTATCCGTATCTGCGGTAGAGTGCTGCATGCTTGAAAGGGTTGTAGCTGATGAACTTGATGTAATTCCGTATGCAACAGATTCAATACATCTTTTCTTTAATACTGAGCTTGATGAGGAAAGTATTATTGACGCGGTAACGCTTATAGATGAAGAACATGGGACGAACAATAACATAAGTACAACTCTTGCAGAAGATGATAAAAAAGAGCTTATTGTTTCAATTCATGAGCTGATGAGTAAAGGCAGTAGCTACAAATTGAAAATAGGTACAAGCATCAAAGGTGCAGATGACTCGGCGCTAAGCGAAGAACTCATATTTCCATTTATGACGGATGATAAAACAATGCAGATTATCATTGACGAATATTTTGATGAGAACTTTGATGATTTTACTTCTAATGCAAATGGTACTGCTTTTCCGAATGGCTGGTACAGACAGAACGGAGCAGGCGGCAAGATATCTCTTGACGGTATGTTTCGGGACCAAGGCGTGCAGGGATATAGCGGTGACGGCGCTTTAAAACTGGCGAGTGAAACCACGCATCAAAGGATTATGACAGGGTTCGACAAGAGCGTTCCTTATGGTATGCCGGTATGCGTTGATTTTGATGTATATCGCGGCGGCGGAAACGGATTCTTTATTTGTATGCTGGCGGAGGATCTGGACTTCAGCGGAAACATAACTTTGCCGGACGGAACAACGCATACGATGGATGCAAATATTACCATTGGTTCAAATCCGATTACACAAAACGCAGATACTAATTGCGTTGCTCCGAAATTTGGATATGCGTCTGATTATACAAATTACGAATTAAAAAAATTTACGGATACATCACTGAATCCTACCGATGAGGAATACTATTTGAACTTGGAGCCGGATATGTGGCATAGCGTACATCTGGAGATGAATCCTATAGGTGTATCACAGACTACACTGTCAGTCAGCGTTGATGGCGGAAAACCATTTAATGCTACAACAAAACAGGATTTTTATACACATAAAATGGCAGGAATTGCTCTTTTTGGACTTAGAGTATACCAGGACAAGCAGCTTGAGCCGATGGATGTAAGATTTGATAATATTAAGGTGTATTCTAAAGAAGATGTGCAGGTGCCTGTTCTGAAAAATACAATTGCAATGGATGCTGATGGGACAAAGGTAACAATGGATACTCCAATACCATCAAGTTGCACTGCGATTGAATTAATCTGTAATTCTGCGTTTGATGAGAGTAATATAGATGAAATTATAGAGTTGAGCAACGGAACAGAGATAGTTCCATGTACGGTTGAAGTGATAAATAACAACAGAGGAATACGCGTAAAGCCTAAAGAGGAACTTGTTGCAAACGAAAACTATAAACTTTGTTTAAAAAGAGGTATGCGTTCAAAGTACAGTAGGCTATTGGTGAATAACGATGATCAGAACATATATTTCCGGACTAAAAATGACGGAACTTTTGCATTCATATCCTCAGACATTGATGCTTCAGGGGAAGAAGCCGTATTTTCAGCGAATTTTAAAAAGAATGCCGATCCGGATGATAAATATTTAATGTCTGTTGCCGAATATATAGCCGAAGCTAAAACCGTGAATGGAAAAATGAAAATATCAGAGAGAATGATTGATTCAGAATTCAAACCTATTGTTTTTGATGATGAAGATTATGGAATGGTGTCAAAAACAGTTGAGATTGCTAAATCAGGTACGGGGAAGAAATTTGTCGGCTTTGTATTTAAAACCAGTGGTACATATGTTTCCGGTGCTGAAACATATACCGGCGGATTAAAGACAAGTGATGCAAAAAACATAACTGCTGACAGCCGTTCCATTGTAATAGCTGATAAAAATACGTTTGTGTTGCCTTACAGCTATAAGGTGGATGGCAGCAAGGCATGTGTACTTGTATTTAAGGGAAATGTGGGAAAACTTAATCTTGAGGACAATTCGGTTAATAATAACCTTGCTTATATGGGATTGATGCGGGATAATGGTAATGATATGGTGTCATTTTTTACACTGGGAGATCCGGGTAAATATACAGCATTTATATTAAAGGATAACACCCAAGATGTGGTGCGGGTTCCTTTCAGCTATGTCAATAAAACAGAAAACAGCGCTGCTTTAGAAGCAATAAGAAGTGTTATTGTCGAACAAAGCGGTAGCGAAGCTTTATTAAATGCCATAGATGTAAATATAGCCGGTCTTACCTATAAATCTGACTATTATGTGGAGAATGACGCAGTTGCTTCAGAAATCATGTATGATTATTTAGTAGAGAAATATAGCAATAATACTCTAGCAATTTCGAATGAGATTCTGCAAGAACTGTTTAATAAAGTATATCTCATTTCTGCAATAAAATCGAATCGAGTAAGTGATGCTCAAGAAGAAATATATGATATTAGTATATGCGGAAGCGACTATGAGAAATACTATCTCAGCAAAAACGATCAGGCAAATAAGTTTATCATAAATATGTTGAAATCGGCAGATTCGATTGAAATATACGAAGAGCTGCTTAAAGAGGCGGTTTGTTTATCTGCAATATCCTATTCGGGCGACACACAAATGATAAAGGATGTAGTTGAGTATTTGGGTATAGATACTTTATCGAATGATATTGTGAGATCAATCAACGGAAAAATATTTTACAGTGTTGAAGCCCTTGAAGAAGAGATAAAAGAGCTGAAAAACGAAGGGTCAGGCAACGGTAACACAGGCAATGGAAGCGGATCGGGCGGTTCGGGTGGTTCATATACTTCAAAAAACACACAATCTGCCGATAAAAAATTATCGGGTGTGGTATTCCCTGTGATTTCAAACATTAATGACAATGAGAGTATAAGTATATTTGATGACATTGAAAGTGTACCATGGGCGCACGATGCCATTAACGATCTTTATCGCCGCGGCATTATATCTGGACGTACGGATAATACATTTGTGCCAATGAATAATGTTTTGCGGGAGGAGTTTGTAAAAATGCTTGTAGAAGCATTTCGTTTAAATACAATAGGTGAAAATATGAGTTTTGAAGATGTAAAAATATCAGACTGGTATTATAAATATGTTGCACGCGCTTATTACAGTGGAATCATAAACGGTGTGGATGCAAGTCTGTTCGGTACAGGAAAAGATATTACAAGGCAGGACTTGGCAGTCATGATTTACAATGCATGCAAGGTGTGTGATATTGAACTGCCAGATAATAAACCGGATATTAAATTTGTGGATTCAGAATTGATTTGTGATTATGCATCTGAGGCGGTATCATCACTATACAGTGCCGGAATTATAACCGGCTATGATGATGGAGAATTTCATCCTCTTGACAATGCAACAAGGGCAGAGGCTGCGAAAATATTATTTAATACTTTACAATACGAACGATGATTAACATGATATAAGGTATTAAAAATAATGTTTGATATTGTTGAAAATATTGTTTCACGATACTGTGTATTGTTATAGAAAGTGAGGATTAAATTGTGAAAAAAATACTTAGTTTGCTGTTATGTGCAGTTTTGTTTTTGCAGATGTTGTTAATTAATGTTTCAGCGCAGGAACAGAGCTATGAAATTAGTGATAAAGTTCTGGCGGTTTTAAAATATTTGGACATTATTGAATTGAATGATAATGGGGAAGTTGACACTTCTGCTGGAATAAGTAGGGCTGAGTTTGCAGATTGGGTGGCGCGTTTACTGCATGCAGAGCCGGTTGATAAAACAAAAATGTATTTTAAAGATGTACCATATTCACATTGGGCATATAATTCAATAAATGCTCTTTATGATCTTAATTACATATCATCAGCCGAAGATGGTAAATTTAGACCGGACGATAACATTACTTATGGGGAGGCAAGCAAAATTTTGCTTACGGCTGCGGGATATGGTGATTATGCAATGATGAGAGGCGGATTTCCGCAAGGATATATTGATACCATTTCCTATTTGGACCTGACACCTGTTTCGGGTGTAAATAATGAGTTAAAAAAAGGAATGGCACTGGAATTATTATACAACGTTTTTTCTATCGGAATATACAGGATAGAAGGACAAAAAGGCGGAAGCTTTGTTTATAATGTTTCAGATGATACATTGTTTTCTATTTACTGTGGATTAAAGGAAAATAAGGGTGTTGTTAATGCGGTATTTGGAAAAACAATGGATAAATCATACGGTGCTGGAGCTGATACAGCGATTATTGATGGAGGAAAATATACTCTTGAAAAGGGTGTGAATCTTGATAGTCTTTTTTGTGGAGAAGCAGAAATAGTATATGAGGAGTCGCAAAGTGGACATTCAAGCGAAGGGAAAATAATATATGCCGGAAAAAGTAAAAAAGGGATAGACAAAAATGTTATTACTATTGACAGTAAATTAATTAAAAGTTTCGATCCGTCCACTTATAAGTTGACATATTATAAAAATGAACAGCAGGGCCAATTAAGAACTGTAAATATTGGAAAAAATGCATTGGTTATATACAATGGTTATCCTACATTGAAAAGTATTGAAAGTCTTGTCTCTGATTTTGATGTCAACCAAAGAAGAGGAAGTATTACTGTAAGAAAATCAGATGATGATTATGATATAGTTGTAATTGATAGCTATACTTCGTATGTACTTGGGAATAAAGATATTGATAAAAATATAATTTACAATAAGCTTAATTCGGATAATATGATAAATTTGACGGATTACCAATATGTAAAGATTGTTAATTCGGATAATGAACCGATTGAATTAAATGATATTAATATAAATACCCCTTTGAGTATAGCTGCATCAGAACATAATGTTATGATAACAGTTAAAGCATCCGAGCTTATAGTAACCGGAGTTGTAAAGAATAGATATGATAACGACGGTGAGATTTCTTATACCTTGGATGACGGCAATAATTATGTTGTTGAACCTGTTTGTTATGAAAAATATGAAAAAAGAGTATCAGTTGGACAAAATTATAATTTTTATATTGACTGCTTTGACAGGATTGCTTATATAGAAGCAGAAAACCAAAAAGGAAAAAATGTAGGATATATTCTGAAGGTTTTTATTGACTCTGAAAACGAAATGATAAAACTTAAAATGTTTACTGATGCGGAGGAAATAACAACATTTAATTTTGCAGATAAGGGTAAAATAGATGGAGTATTCTATAAGGGATGTATTGGGTTGCTTATAGCAATAGATTCTATTCCAGGAACGACAGGGATTTATGATTTAAGTAATCCGTGGAATACTGTTAATAATCCCTGCGTTAAGCCACAGGTTGTTCTGTATGAATTAAATGATGAAGGGGACATTAAAATGCTTGACACCGCTTATGTTTCTCCGGAAGAGGATGCAAGAAACACATTGACACAGATCCCCTCATCACATCCAAAGAAACTCTGTCAGTATATTAATGGTACAGATGGATTATACAGGTTTGATTTAAATATGGTTTATTCAAAAAATAATACACTCACGATTTTAGTACCATATATTGATGAAAACGGATACTTATTGTATGATTCAGACAGGACTCGAGTAAGTGCATCTTCTCCTGCTGGAGGGGGAGGATTGATGCCGCAGGAGTCAGATTACAGTATAAATAATTTTACCCTTTGGTCTGGTAGGTCGTATATGGTGGAAGGATATAACTATAATGATGAAAACGAATTTTGTGATATTCTATTAGTGACAAATCCTGTATATACTCAGTATGAATATCCAATTGTCGTATCAAAGATTTTAACTACATTGAACATAGATGATGAAATTGTGAAAAAAGTAGAGGGTTTTGTAAACGGGGTTGCTGTAAGTTTTTATGTAAAAAACGAGAACTATCTTTCCAATGTAAAAGCAGGAGATATAATTAAGGGAAATTATAATACAGAAACAGGAGAGCTTGTCGATGTGTTAAAGATTTATGATGTTGACGATAATGTTTTCTTGAATAAAGGTACTAATCCGAATACTCCGAAGTGGTGGTATGATGGTTACGATACTGCAAATTATACATATTTCAATCCATTAATACAGTTGACTCTTGGATATGTAACCGAAAAAAATGGAAGCACAGTAAAGTGGAGCTATGAAATTCCATCATATGATAAGCATAAAAGGCTGAATTATGACGAGTGTTATTATTTGGAAGGACTATCATGTGTAGTATATGACAGTGACATGGGCAAGGTGCGTGAAGGAACGACAGATGATGTGAGGGAATATAGATCAGCCGGAACTGCTTGTTCGCGAATAATGAGATTTTCTAACTATGAAACAACACGTGCAATATATATAATTAATTAAAACAGTAACAGGAGTAGATATAAAAAGTACAAATATAATACAGAAACCTTTTAAGAAAGGCGTACATCATGAAAAAATTATCTTTATTTTTGGTGACAATTTTATTACTTAATTTATTGCCAATGCACGGATTTGCATCAAACACTGACAATATAATAGCAGATATCGATCTTACAACCCCTTCATCTGCAATAGAACAAATTTTTACAGATGCAAACCAGGATACTAAGAATGGGGGTTATATCCTTAATGCGGATGTGCCTTCTGACAACAAGTATAGACTGGGTGTAAGGCTTGGCGGTGAGAATGTGTCATATAAGAATTATAAAGTGGAGATTTCTTATGTTGACAGCGGCTATGGTTGGTTTACATTGCAGTATAAGGCAGGGTCGGGCTCAAAGACGAAGTATTGTGAAAGTGTATTTCTTAATGATACAGGAAAAACTCAAACACATGTTTTTGAAATTTATGGAGCATTATTTAATCAATCTATGGATGGAAACTGGTCTGAGTTGGTAGATTTTATTGTAACATCATATAAAAGCAGTGATAACTATTGTTTTTCAACTGTGCCTGTAACAATCCAACATATTAAGGTGAGTACAGATGATACTTACAGTATGCTGACACATGAAATCACTTCGGAAAATGATGGAAACATCTTTTTTACAGGGGAGCCTATAACTATATCGGTAGCCTATAAAAACAATGATGAAACAGCAGCAAAATTTATAGTGGATTATCGTATATATAAACTTGACTCCGATTGTATAAGAGAGGAAAATCCGACTATTAGTGATAGTTTTGTACGCAATCTTGCTGCCAAAAAGGTATATTTTGACACTTTGAAATTTGAAGTGGCGGAATATGGATTATACGAACTGGAAATAGAATTTACAGGTGAAACAAACAGTGAAAAGAAGATTCATACGGTCATAAATTTAGAATTTTCGAAATGTATGCTTAATGAGAGAAAAAATGCTTCTTTGGGGGTTAATGCTCATTTTGTAACGCTAAGAGGTGACCCGAATATCGGAACAGCGTTAATGAGCAAAGCAGGAATAGGAAATTTACGAGAAGGATTTTCTTGGGAGGGTTATGAACAAGAATACGGCAAGAGAACATTGCCCAAAAAAGTTCAGAATACATATAATGCGGCATATGAAAATGGTATTAATGTGCTGTCCATTATTGACACAGGAAATTCCATGCTTGATCCTCTTATAGAAGCTGATCAGTCCAGATCAACGCTTGCATCAAAGGATATTATTAGCAGCAATAAACTTTACGAGTATGTACGGTCATATATGAATGAATCGATTACGCAAAAAGCTGTAAAAATGATAGAGATTGAAAATGAACCGGAGTTTATAAAATATTTAGATGGTGTTGACATATCGTCAGATGCAGATAAATATAAAAAAATAGGAGAACGCTGGGGGGAAATAGCAAATCAAGTATGTAAGGCGGTGCGCGAAGTTAATCCTGATATGCCTGTAGGTGGATTGGCAACGACTGTAGTGGATAATAAGGGGAACATATCAACACTTATTAATTCAGGGTTGCAAAAAATGAAAACGCTTGGCACGAAATTGGACGCAACAACTCTTCATACATATCATCTTCCTAAGAATTATGAAGCTCCGGAAGGTGTGTTTACAGATACTAATGAGATTTCTACCCCTATTGTTGATCGCATAACAGCATTTGACAAGATTTACAATAATAATGGACTAACAATTTCAAAAAGATGGTTCACAGAAATGGGATACTCGTCAGCTCCGCGTAATTCAACAAACAATACTACTGTTGTCGGAAGTGAGTATGAAGCAGCGAAACTTCTTATACGGCAGTATGCATGCATAAAAGAGTTTGATCCGGATTCGATTATGTTTATATATAATCTGATTAATGATGGGGCCGATAAAAATGCATTGGAATCAAACTTTGGGCTTCTTAGATGCTGGAAGGACGAAGATGTGCCATATGCAGCTAAATATGGATATCTTGCAGTTGCGGCACTAAACAGATTGACTGCCGGAAGTACAGGAGTTCAAAGTGTTATTAAACCGACAGAAAATGAAAATTATATAGGAGCATATGTCAGCAAATTTACCGGAATACCGGGTAGAAAGGTCTATATGCTTTGGACTCCAAGAACAAATGAATCAGATGGTGTGCCTCTAAGCTGTTTTGATGATGAAAATCTGACGTATTATGATATGTTAGGAAACATGATTTCTGCTGACGATGTTGTAGAAGGAAATGTAATTAAGGTAACAGATGCACCGATATATGCTGTATCAGGAGAACCTATTGTTGGCACAAAAGATGATCTGACAATTAGTGTTGAGGGAAATATCGTGTCTGCATGTGCCGGAAAGAGAGTAGCTTTTACTGTTTTACCGGTAAATGCCATGTTTGGCGTGGGAATGGAAAACTATATGAAATTTTTTGATCAGTCTGTGACACAAGCTAATGGCGCATATAGTTTTGAAGCTTCTGTTTTCGGTGAAGATGCAGTGGATGCGTATGTTATAAGCGAAGATGGTGACAGGTACAAATATACAATAGAACAAGAGAAAATTCCTATTACAATGTCGCTTCGAAATGGAATTGTGAATCTTAGTTCTTTAAGGATTAATTCCATTGATGCTTCAAAGCTTACTGCCGAAATTGATTTTGGTGTAGGTAATATAAATATTGATGATATATATACTGTGATATGTGCAAGATATTTGGATGACAATTTAGTTGATATTACAACAGCAAGTGATACATATGATGGTAACGCGATAAATTCGTATGATGTTTCAAGCTCTGATTCGAGTATAAAATTTGATACTGTAAGGCTGTTTTTATGGGATAGTTTAGACACTATTTTTCCTCTTTGTTCGCTACAGGTGTATAAAAATGATATGATGGAGTAACGTTAATGCGTATTGGCTACAGCATAGACATAATTTAAAGGTATAAAAAGCGGAAATAAATGGTTTCCGCTTTTTATCTGGGAAGTTTTTTGACAAATATATAATATGAGAATAATCAATAAAGAAAATCAAAAAAATATTAATAATGGCTTAAAAAAACAAAAAGCTTCTACGCATCACATATACAAAATACCTCCCGAAACAATCTTGTGACCCGTTAAGAAGCGGAGAGTATAGCATCGCTCAAGTAGCAGATGCAGCAAATATTTTCTATATTTGTTATTTTTATAAATTATTTATATGACCTATAAGCGGAACGTTAAAAAGTTATGCGCTACAGTTGAGTTGATATTGGTTAATAATTAATGTCTAATGGAAAATAATAGCAAAACTACATATTTTTTCGTTCAATTCTGTAATAGATTTCAATACTAAAACTTAATGATTACAAAGGAGAGTAACTATGATTTGTCAATAGAAAATGAAAATTTAAAAAAAATTATATAGCTAAAGAAGTGCATGGCAAACAAAGCATTCTTTAAAGTGCTTTTTGAAAATTAAATATACACTCAATTAAATAATCAAAGCTATAGATTAATATAAAAATTCCACAGTGTTCATATTTATTATATCATAAAAGTTTAAAAGAAAGGAGCGTATTGATATATTTTAGGACTAAATATATCATACAAGGATTTATATGAATAATAACCATTGCAGATATCCGGCATATCCGCTTATAACCTGCGACCCATTTTTCAGCGTATGGTCAATGAGTGATACTCTTTACGGCGATCAAACGAGGCATTGGACCGGATCACAGCATTCTATGACAGGTATAATAACGGTAGACGGAGTACAAACACTTTTCATGGGTAAACTAAAGCATAACCCATATTATAATTCATGCGGTCCGAAGCCAATAGAACAGACTGACTTGCAGGTCACACCCTTGAAAACAAAATATACATTTTCTGATGGTCAGATTGAATTAGAGATTTGCTTTGTAACGCCGTTAATACTTACCGACCTTGAGCTTATGAGCAGACCGGTTTCATACATTTCATACAATATAAAATCACTGGATTCAAAAACGCATAATTGTTCTGTATATATTGATTTTTCATCTCTTATGGCAGTAAATAAGCCTGATGAAGAGGTGCTTTTCGGACGAACCGACAGATCAGTCTGGTGCGGAAGAGGCGAAAGAAATATGTTGGAAGTGAGCGGAGATGATTATAGAATTAACTGGGGATATCTGCACGTTTCATCATTAGATGGAGAACTTGGAGTCACAAAAGACAGTATGAAGCATAAGGCATATAAAAAAGATGTTCTTACTGATAGTAACATCCCTTATGGGTTTGTAAGGGTATCAGATGATTTTCCGGCAATTTTTTATAAAAACACCTGTCAGATTGGAGAAAAACCTTTTTCTTCTTTTATTTGCGTTGCATATGATGACATACACTCTTTGATTTATTTTGGTAAAGAGGTTGATGCATATTACAGAAAAAGCAGCAGCTTTACAGACATACTTAATGATTCCTTGGACA